>CANJNJ010000016.1 GCA_947474995.1 Opitutaceae bacterium
CGTGTAGATATAGATGACCGGCAACTTCGCGAGGGCGGCAATTCGCATCGAGGGCCGCGAATAATCGGCGAACACCAGGAAGGTCGCGCACGACGGACGGAAGAGGCCATCGTAGGCGACCCCATTGGAAATCGCCGCCATCGCGTGCTCGCGAATGCCGAAACGAATGTTCCGACCCGCACGATTCGTCGGTTCGAAATCCTTGTCGGCGTTAATGTAATTGTAGGTCGACCCGTGCAGATCGGCCGAGCCACTAATCAACAACGGGAGCTCGGCAGCGAGCGACTGGAGGATTTCGCGACCCGAGCCGCGCGTCCCCGGGTGCTTGGCGTCCGCAGGAAAAACCGGGATTTTGGTGAGGAGGTGGGCGGCACTCGGAACCGTCGGCGCGGAATCGAGCAACGCGGCCTTGTCCGGATTCGCCTCCCGCCAGGCTTTGTAAGTCTTGTGCCACTTGTTGCACGCGCGAACGAGGCGCTTCTTATGCTCGGCAAAATAGGCGCGCACCTCGTCGCTGACAAAAAAGTGCTGGTCGGCGGGAAGACCGAGTCCGGCCCGCGCGGTATCGACAAACTTCGCTCCGCCCTCGCCATGGCCCTTCGCCGTGCCGGCCACCTCAGGAATTCCCTTGCCGATCAGAGTACGCGCGATGATCAGCTGCGGTTTGCCGCTCTTCGCCTTTTTCGCCCTGTTGAACGCCTTGAACAAGGCCGTGAGATCGTTGCCCTCGGCGACCGTCTGCACATCCCACTCGATCGCTTTGAAACGCGCCGCGGTGTTTTCACTCTGCGTTTTCGCCGCCATCGCATCGAGCGTCACATCGTTCGAATCGAAGATGAGGATGAGATTGCCCAGCTGGTGGTGGCCGGCGAATGCGCACGCCTCCATGGCGACGCCTTCCTGCATGCAACCATCGCCCGCCAGACAGACCACATGGTAGTCGAAAATCGGATGGTCAGCCGTGTTGAAGCGCGCCGCCGCCATCTGGCCTGCGACTGCCATGCCGACGGCATTGCCCACACCCTGACCGAGCGGACCAGTGGTCGCTTCCACTCCCGGCGTTTCACGGAATTCCGGGTGACCCGGCGTCGTGCTGTGGAGAACGCGAAAATTTTTCACCTGCTCGATCGGCAGTTCGTAGCCGCTGAGGTGCAACCAGCTGTACAAAAACATCGAGCCGTGACCGGCCGAGAGGACAAACCGATCGCGGTTGATCCAACGCGGCCGCTCGGGGTTATGCATGAGCGCATGACCGTACAGCATCGCGCCGATCTCGGCACAGCCCAAGGGAAGACCAAGGTGGCCCGAGGAACACGCGTGGACCGCGTCGATGGCAAGACCGCGGGCCTGATTGGCCGCTTGCGAGAGGAGATGAGTTTGCAGCGTCATGAGAAAGGTCGGTCTAGAGGTAGACGGCACCACCTTGGCGGGGAAGCCCGAATTTCGGGACCGAACGCGAAATATGCCACGGTCGAAAATATCCCAATAAAAAAGCGAGTCCGTGGGACTCGCTTTGTTCGAACAGTTATTTGGCGAAACCTCAGCTCGCCTTGCCCGGAGCGGCGACCGCCTCGGCGGGCTTCGCGGCCGCGGCCTTCTCGGCCAAGTGCTGGGCGTGAATCTCGGCGGCGCGATCCTTTTCCTTGATCGCGACGGCCGCCTTGCCGGTGCGCCGGCGGAGATAGTAAAGGCGGGCCCGCATCGGCTCAGACTCGCGCTCAACCTCGATCTTCTCGATGTTCGGCGAGTTGGTCGGAAATACGCGCTCCACGCCCTCGCCGTAGCTCAGGCGGCGGACGGTGAACGTCTCGTGAATCCCGTGCCCCTTGCGGGCAATGACGATACCGGCATAAACCTGTACCCGCTCCTTGTCGCCTTCCCGGACTTTCGTGTGCACGCGCACACCGTCGCCGACTTTGAACGGCGTGATGTCTTTTTTCACCTGATGAGCGGTGATTTCCTGGATAATCGGGTTCATGGCAGTGAGTTATTTCAGTAAATCTGGTCGAACTTGGCTGGTTTTTTCCCTCTGTCGCGCGAGACGCCATTTTTCGATTTCAGCATGATTTCCCGAGAGCAGAACCTCGGGAACTGACATGCCACGAAACTCGGCGGGACGCGTGTATTGAGGAAAGTCGAGCAACTTGCTGGTGAAGGATTCGTGCGTCAATGAATTTTCCTCACCCAACACTCCGGGGATGAAACGGGCCAGCGCGTCGATGACCACCGCGGCCGCCAGGGTGCCATTCGTCAGCACGTAATCACCGATGGAAATCTCCTGATCGATGACGTGATTCCGGATTCGCTGGTCAATCCCCTCGTAGTGGCCACTCAACAGAATCAAGTGCTGCTGCTGGGAAAGCTCCCGGGCGAGGTTGGTGGAAAAAGGCGTGCCGTCGGGTGTGAGATAAATGCGCCGGCAGCCCGGCGACTGCAATTGCTCGATGGCGGCGAACACGGGTTCCGGTTTCACGACCATACCCGCCCCACCTCCAAACGGTCGATCATCGGCCGTGCGATGCTTATCTGTGGTCCAGGAACGGAGATCGCGGACATTGACCGTCAGATGACCGGCCGCGATGCCCTTGCCGAGGATGCTCTCAGCCAAAAAACCGTCGAGCATCCGCGGGAAAAGCGTGAGAATGTCGATCGTCAGTGGCATGATTGGAAGCGGATAGACCCACGCGGAACGGCAGAAGGCACGGAGATTAGCCCGAAAACGAAAAACCCCGGAAGAGAATTCCGAGGTCTTGCGCAGATTGCGGTCCTGCCTCCGCGTTCTCCGCGGGTCCGGGTGAACTAATTAACTGGCGGCGGGCGCCGGGGTCGCGGCGACTGCGGCGGCCGCGCGACGGGCCTTCTTGATCATGGCATGCATCGTGTTGGTGGGCGTCGCACCCTTGCTCAGCCAGTACTCAACGCGCTCCATGTTAATCTTGATCGGGCTGCCCTTGTCGCCGGGGCGATAGGTGCCGAGATTTTCAACCGCGGCGCCATCGCGACGGGAACGCGCCTCGGCGACTACGACGCGATAGAGCGGCTGGTGCACGGAACCAACCTTGGAAAGACGAATTTTGAGAGCCATGTCAGATGTTTTGCGGAGATATTTTTGTCTGTAAAAGCTGAGGACAAGACCGCCGCGCCTCGGCCCTGTCAAGTCCGGAGTCCCCGTAACCAAGCCCAAACTGATGACGTGAAAATGGAATGGGAATGCGCAAGATTTAGAAATCAGCGAAGTCGAGGCTTCGCGCGCCCCGACTTCGGCTCGACCCGCGCGACCTCATGGATGCATATTTTTTCCGTAGGCTATAGTCCCATCGCTAAAAGCGGATATCTGGGTCCAAGATCGCCAGCTCCCAGCCACTGGCGTTTCACGACCGACGCCCCCGGATCGAACTCCTCAGACTTTACCCGAAATGACAGCTGTGACGGGAGACGAGAGGAAGTCGTGAGCTTCAGGCCGTTCCGAAGTGGTCATTCTGATAGGGACGCGGCGACTCCAGCGAACGTGGCCGCAAGTGATTGCCGGCCTTTAGTCGGGTGGTCTGGTTCTAGTTAATAGAGGAAAAGAAAGGCGGCCGTCGAACGGCTGCTACGGATAGCGATCGACCCTCTCGCAAGGTCGTGCGAACGCGCGAATGATCTCACGGCGAGGTTACTCTCCCTGACGATCGAACCTTGAAAAAAGGCAGCGTTGACCCCGCGTGGCGTCACGGTTGAGTTTTTACGTTCCCGGCCTTGTCCGGTCGTTCGACAACTCTCTTCCGCATGAATACGTCCCCCCGTTGCCTTGCCCTCGCCCTAGGTTTATTCAGCGCCGCTGCGCTCCAAGCCGGACCGTGGGAGCCGCTCTTTAATGGCAAGGACCTGACCGGCTGGACGGAACTCAACGGCACCGCACCTTACACCGTCGAGGACGGGGCGATTGTCGGTCGGACGGTGGTCAAATCGCCCAACAGCTTTCTCGCGACCTCGCGCACGTTTGGTGATTTCATCGTCGAAATGGAAATCCGCCAGGTCGACGGCCCCAGCAACGGTGGCGTCCAATTTCGCAGCGAGAGCCGGCCCGATTTCAACGATGGCCGGGTGCACGGCTACCAATTCGAAATCGACCCTTCGGAACGCGCCTGGACCGGCGGGATCTACGACGAGGCCCGCCGCGGCTGGCTCTACCCCGGCAACCTGAACCCTGGGGCGCAGAAGGCCTACAAGTACGGCGAATGGAATGTGATTCGGATCGAAGCGATCGGTTCGTCGCTGCGGACGTGGGTGAACGGCCAGCCCGTGGCCCACGTCATCGACAATGTGACTCCACGCGGCTTTTTCGCCCTGCAGGTGCATGCCATCGGCGAGCGCGCGGCGGAGGCCGGTCACCGCACGATGTGGCGCAACCTCCGGATTCAAACCACAGATCTTAAGCCTTCTCCCCTCGCCCCCATCTTTATTCGCAATGCGATTCCGAATGACTTGAGCATCGACGAAAAGACCCAGGGCTGGCGGCTCGCCTGGGACGGGAAAACCGGCCAGGGCTGGCGCGGCATACACCAGGATAAATTTCCCGCCAGTGGTTGGAGCATGGCGAACGGAGAGATCGTGGTCGCCGAGCACGGTGGCGACGAAGCCAAAGGCGGCGGCGACCTCGTCACCGTGGAGAAATACTCCGCGTTCGAATTCGAGTTGGAATTCAAGGTGATCACCGGCTCCAACAGCGGTATTAAGTATTTTGTCAACGACACCCCCGGCGGCAAGGGCGGCGGCATCGGCCCCGAATACCAGTTGCTCGACGACGAGCACCACCCCGATGCCAAAGCAGGCGTAGGCGGCAATCGCACCCTTGGCTCACTCTACGATCTCATTGCCCGCGGCAAAATGCCCGGCGGTCTGGCGGTCGTTCCGCGCCTCGGCGAATGGCAGCACGCGCGCATCGTCGTTCGTCCCGACAACCACGTGGAGCACTGGCTCAACGGCATCAAGGTGGTCGAATACCAACGCGGGAGTCCCGATTACCTGGCCCTCGTGGCCAAGAGCAAGTACGCCAAGATTCCGGATTTTGGCATGGCGAAGGACGGATACATCCTGCTGCAGGACCATGGCAACGAGGTCCATTTTCGCAGCATTAAAGTCCGGCCGTTGAAGTAGCCCCTCGGAGAAGCTCCCCCCGTTTGCAGTTCCGCCTGCGAGAGGCGGGCGGACACTTTTAGCTCACGTTCGCTGGAGCCGCGACGCCCTCGTCGCGGTTCTTGCACATTTTGACGCGCCGCGGGCGCCGCGTCTCCAGCGGAACGGCGGTGGCGGAGCGGGCCGGAACCTCCAGATTCCGCCTAAAAGTGGGACTACGAGCACGTCGGTAATCGGCTTTACCGTTGACCCCTGCCCGCGTGGGCTGAGAACGTCTGCCTTTATGCTCAAAGCCGGCATCGTCGGACTGCCCAACGTAGGCAAATCCACCCTCTTCAACGCCCTCACCCGCTCCCGCAAGGCGGAAGCTGCGAACTATCCTTTCTGCACCATCGATCCCAATGTCGGTGTCGTCATCGTCCCCGACCCGCGCGCGTACGTGCTGCAGAAAATTGCCAAGACCAACGTCGTCGTTCCCGCGGCGATCGAGTTCGTTGACATCGCCGGCCTCGTCGCCGGCGCCAGCAAGGGCGAAGGCCTCGGCAACCAGTTCCTCGCCAATATCCGCGAGGTCGACGCCATCGTCCAAGTGGTTCGGTGTTTCGAGGATTCCGATATCGTCCACACCATGGGCGGAATTGATCCCGTCCGCGACATCGAGGTCATCACCACCGAACTCGTCCTGGCTGATCTCGACGCCGTTGCAAAGCGCATGACCAAGACGCAAAAAAGCGCCAAGGCCGGCGACAAGGAAGCGATCCTCGAGTTGGCGTTGCTACAGAAGCTCGAGCCCTATCTCAACTCCGGCAAGACGGCCAACACCCTGCCCGCCGCCACGCCGGAGGAAAAGGCGATGATGAAGCTGTTCCAGCTCCTCACGGCCAAGCCCGTGCTCTTCGCCTGCAATGTCGCCGAGAGCGACCTCGCGACCGCCGAGCAAAATCCGTTTGTCCAGAAAGTCGCCGAATTCGTGCGCACCCATCACGACGCCGCCTACGTGCCGATCAGTGCCAAGATTGAATCCGAACTGATCGATCTCCCCCCGGAAGAGGCGACCGCTTTCCTCAAGGATCTCGGCGTCGACGACTCCGGCGTGTCCTCGCTGATCAAGGGCACCTACACGCTGCTCGGGCTGCAGACGTACTTCACTGCGGGCGAAAAGGAAGTGCGCGCCTGGACGATCAAGAAAGGCTGGAAGGCGCCGCAGGCCGCCGGCGTGATCCACACCGATTTCGAGAAAGGGTTCATCAAGGCGGAAATCGTTTCCTACGACGAGCTCACCCGCCTCGGCAGCGTCGCCGCCGCCCGGGAAGCCGGCAAATACCGACTCGAGGGCAAAGAATACGTCTTTCACGACGGCGACGTCGCGCTGTTCCGTTTCAACACCTGAGATCGAGAGCCGCACAGGCATCAGGCGCTTCCGGACTCCAGCGGTTTAAACAACGGGTGGCCACGAGCGCCAAGCGAGTGGACCGGCGTCGAGTCGTAGCCCCGGGTGCGGGCGAAGGTTCCACTCGCTGGCGCTCGTCGCTACACGATTATTTAGTCCGATTCATGGATCGAGGCGGTCGGCGAAACACCAGCCGCCGCAGGTCGGCTATCCACCCACTCCCCGTCGACCACCGTGGTGTTGGCCATTTCGGGCACGCCCTTCTCTCCCCGGGCCAGCATGCCGGCGAGAATTTCAACGGCGACGACCCCGACGCGCGCGGCCCGTTGATCGATGCCGCAATCGGCTGCGGCATTGGGCCAGCTCATGGTGACAATCCTGGGCCAGCGGAGTTCGGGAACGGCGCGCCTCGCCTGCTCGATCACCGTGTAATCCAGGGCCTCGATGATAATCGCGTCCGGCCGCTCGCGCCGAAGCCATTCGACGAGGCGCGCCGCGTCAAGATTGGGACCGGGGGTTTCATCGATCAGCGGAATGACGGCCTCGGTGCCGCCAAACTGATTCTGCCAGGCGATACCGCCCGACCACCGATGATTCGCCCGCACGTCCCAGTCCCGGGACATCGCCAGTCCAATCCGTCGACAACCCAATTGGGTGAGTTCCCGGCAGGCCCGGATCATGTTGTCGAATTGATTTGGTATCACGCGATTGAACTTCGGCGCGACGACCGTGGTGGTGACTGCCACCGTCGAAAAAGGCCGCCAGTCAAGCCGCTCGATCAGGTTGCCCGACTTTCGCATCGGCAAAAGCAACACCCCTTCGACGCCACGGCTGACGAGGGCGCGCTGGAGCGGCGCCGGCTCCGGATAGTCGTCCAGACTCAAGACAGTAAAAGCGTAGCCAAGCGACGCCGCCCGGTCACGCAGGCCGGCGGTCAAGCCATCGATGTACCGATCGAATCCCTGAGGAAGGTCGGACCAGCGCTGGACTAGCCCACAGATGTTCGCCGTGCCACGACGCGGAGCACGGGTCCGCAAATGGTGCATCAACTTGACGACATGCGGATCAGGCCGGTAGCCCCGGGCGCGGGCGAGACTTTGAATCCGATCACGGGTCGCCAAAGAAACTTCAGCGCTATTGCGGAGGGCGAACGAAACGGTCGCTACGCTGACGCCGGCTTCCGCGGCAAGGCTGCGCAAAGTGGGGCTTGGAAGCGACATCGAGCTTAACTGTAAAGCCAGCGCGTCCTCGCCGCCAACTAGCAAATCGTAAAGGTTGGCGGGCTTGCAGGGGTAAAATCCCAGAGGCGAATTCCAGACCCGACCGCATCAAAACCAGACAACCATGAAAATCCCTCAGCACGTAGTGTTCTTGTTCGCGGCGCTCGCCGCCGGCGCCCCCTTGGGCGCCCAAACCAGCCCGACTCCCAGCAAAGATGAAGTCGTCCAACTGCCGGCGTTCTCGATCGCGTCGGATAAAGACACCGGCTACGTCGGAAAATCGGCCCTCAGTTCGACCCGCATCGCGGTCGACACCGCCGATCTGCCGCAGTCAGTTCAGGTGCTCAACAGTGCGTTCCTGAAGGCCGTGAATCCGTTCATGATTTCCGACATCCTGAACTACGTCGGCGGTGCGCAAAACGGCGCGCTCAACTGGACCTCGGGTCGCAACAACATCCGCGGTTTCTCCGGTGACGGCGATTACACCGACGGCTTTGCGCCGCCAATGGCCACCGCGGTGGACTCCTCGATCTACGACCGCCTTGAAGTCATCAAGGGGCCCTCGACCATCTTCCTCGCGGCGGACGGTTCGCCCGGCGGCATCGTCAACAAAATCACCAAGAGCCCGCTCGCCACCCGGCAGACGACCCTGAGCCTGCAGGTGGGAACCTTCGACGCGAACCACTTCACGCTCGATACCACCGGGGCGATCACGAAGGACGCCAAGTTCCTCTACCGTTTTGTCGCGGGGATCCAATATTCCGACGGTTATTACGACAGCACGTACATGCATCGCAACATGTTCATGCCGTCCCTCAGTTACCAATTCAGCCCCGACACCAAGGTTGAGCTGAAGATGATGCTCATCCAAACGGCTTGGCCCTCCTATAACGGCCTGATGCTCGACCCGCGCACGTCGCGCGTGCTTGACGTCCCCGCCACCCGTTCGTCCTCGGAAGATTCGCCCTTCAACTGGCGTCACGACGCCGTGGACCGCGTCTGGATCAACTTCACCTCGCGCCTCAACGAACACGTGGTCCTCCGGATCGCCGGCATGAATGCCTACGATCGCGCCGATCGGCTCGAGTCGCTCGCCAACACCTGGAATGACGGCGGCCGGGCCTGGAATGCGGCGACCACTCCCGCCAACTACAAGGGCGGCGCCTATCCGCGCACCACGACGGCCGACGACTCGACTAATCGCTATCGCGACATCCAGTCCGATTTGAATTTCAACTTCAAGACGGGTGCCGCCAATAACAGCCTGCTCGTCGGCGGCGAACTCCGGGACTCACCGTCCGCCCAAATCAACTACGCTGGCACCTCGTCGCCGTGGGATCCGTTCAACAAGACGGCCCCCACCGTCGTCGTGAACTACGCCGCCAAGAGCGGCTGGTCGCTCAACGGGAGCACCCTCGCCCGCATTTACGTCCTCGAAACGCTAAAGCTCTTCAATGATCGCCTGCTGCTCTCCTACGGCGCCACGCGCACGCGCGCCACGGGCATGACGACCAACGGCCTGACCAACGTGGTCACCACGCCGGAGTACATCGTCTTCAAAAACCTCAAGCAATATGGCGCCGTCTTCAAAATCACGGAGGGCCTGAATCTCTTCGCGGGCTACAACGAAAATTACGCGCTCAATGGGGTCGGCACGGTCAACGGCGTCATCGGCGTCCCGCTCCCGCCCAAGGAGGGCAAGCAAAACGAGGTCGGCCTCAAGACGTCGCTGCTCAACAAGAAGCTGACCGTGAATGTCTCCTACTTCGACGTGCAGCAGCAAAACAACACGGTGCCCTCCTCGCCGCAGAATCCGCTCAATCCCCTCGTCCTGATTCCCGGCGTGGTCTCCCGCGGGTTTGACGGTGACGTCAACTACGAGTTCAGCCGCAATTTCTTCCTGATGGGTTCGTTTTCGTTGTACAAGGCCAAGTCCGTACTCGGGCCGGCCGCCAAGACGTTTAACCAGCCCTACACTGGGACGATCATCACCGACTCGATTCCGGTCGACAACACCTCTGAAAAAAGCGCGAGCCTCTTCGGCCTCTATCGCTTCACTGAAGGGGGTTTGAAAGGGCTCAACGTCGGCCTCGGGGTCAACACCCAGACCAAGCGAGCCATCACCGACAACGCCAACCAGGTTTGGTTCGGCTGGGTCCCCGGTCGCACGCTGATGAATGCCAACATCACCTATCGGCAAAACCAGCATCTAAACTACGGTCTGAATATCGATAACCTGCTCAACACGAAATATATTTATTCGGTGCGCAGCGTGAACGTCATCGTGCCCGGCCAGGCGATCAACGTGAAGTTCAGCGTCGACTATACGTTCTAACCGCCGCGACAGGCTTCCGCAAAGCAACCCCTGGTTCACGCCGGTTCGCCGCCGTCGGGCCAGGGGTTTTTTGCGGGCGGGGGCTTCCCCCTGTCATTCGGAGACGGTCTCCAACCGAAGCCCGTTCGGTATTTCCTGCAGATGCACCCTCTCTTCCGCTCATTCTCGATTTTTCGCAGCGTCTGGAGAGAAGCGGGATTGAACCCGATCCATCCGACCGCTCCGAAACTGCGCCCGACCCTCGCCCAGCCCCTCCCCGACATTGCCCTGCGACCCAAATCCCCCTTCACTGCGACACCCTGATGCGCCGCCTCGTCCTAACCCTCGCCTTCGTCGCCGCGGGGTCATTGTCCGCGCATCCGGACATCGAGGAGGCCGTGAGCCGATTGAATGATGCGATCGCCGCCACGCCTGGCCGCGCGGCCCTCTATCTGGAGCGAGGACAACTCTACGCCCAGCACGACGACACGGTCTCGGCTGAGGCCAACTTTCTCCGTGCGGCGGAGCTTTCACCCCAACTGCCCGGGCTCGCCAAGGCGCGAGGTGCCCTGGCCCTGGTCACGGGCGAGTTTGCCGAAGCCAGGAACTTCCTCGATGCCGCGCTCAAGGAAAATCCTCCCGACGCGGAGGCGCTCGTCCTGCGCGGACGGACCCTGGCGAGTCTCAAATTCCGCGCCGCCGCCCTCGCCGACTTCAACACCGCCTTGGAAAGGCTGGTGCAGCCATCGCCCGAAATCTATCTCGCGCGGGCGGCGTTGCTGTCCGACCCCGCGGAAGCCATTCACAGCCTCGATGAGGGCCTCGAGCGGATTGGCGCCGTGCCTTCGCTCCTCCTGCGGGCGCTCGCGCTGGAAGAGTCCTCGGGGCGAATTGATGCCGCCGCGCGCCGGATTGATCAAATTAGTGCGCTGACGGAGCGGAGCGAAGGTTGGTTGAAGCGAAAAGGAGATCTGCTCAGCCGGGCCGGACACAAGGCGGAGGCCCGGACCGCCTACACGTCCGCCCTCGACGCCCTGGCGGCGTTGCCGACTTGGCTGCGCGACTCGCCGGAAAATCTCGCGCTCGCCACGGAGCTCAAACGCCTGATTTCGAACCCACCTTGAATTTTTCATGAAACTCTCTCCTCTCTTCTTCTCCGTCGCCGTGCTCGTGGCACCCGCCCTGCGTGCCGCCACGACGATCACCCGAGGGCCGTACCTGCAGACCGCCACCCCGACCAGCATGGTGGTTCGCTGGCGCACCGACCTGACCGAACCCTCGGTCGTCAGCTATGGCTTGTCCGCGGCCGAACTCACCTCGACCGCCAAGGCGTCCGGCGTGGCGAGCGAACATATCGTGCAACTGAGCGCCCTGAAGCCGGCCACCCGCTATTTCTATACCGTGGGCGCCGAGCCCAGGAAACCGGCCGCGCGACCAGCAGGCGAGGACGCACCGGTGCCGCTCGGGGTCAGCAGTTTCACCACCCCACCGCAGCCTGGCACCAGTCTGCCCACGCGCGTCTGGGTGCTGGGTGACGCGGGCACGAAAACCGACACGCAGCGGGCGGTCCGCGATGCGTACTACAAATTCACCGGCACCCGCCCAACCGATCTCTGGCTGCTGCTGGGCGATAACGCCTACCCCGACGGCACCGATTACGATTACCAGAAGGCGATCTTCGAAATCTACCCCGAGACACTCCGCACCGCTCCCGTCTGGCCCGCGGTCGGCAACCACGACGCAAAGAGTGCGAACTCCATCACGCAGTCCGGTGTCTACTTCGACCTCTTCACGCTCCCCAGGCGCGGCCAGGCGGGGGGCGCGGCCTCCGGGACCGAGGCCTACTATGCGTTCGACTACGCGAACTCGCATTTCATCTGTCTCGACTCGCATGACTCCGATCGCTCGGCCGAAGGGGCGATGATGCAATGGCTCAAAGCCGATCTCGCTTCGACCCGGCGCGAGTGGATCATCGCGTTCTTCCACCACCCGACGTACACCAAAGGGACCCACGACTCGGACAAGGACGCCGACAGTGAAGGCCGGATGAACGACATGCGCGCAATTTTTCTGCCGGTGCTCGAGGCGGGCGGCGTCGACCTCGTGCTCACCGGCCACTCCCACGTCTACGAACGCTCGTTTCTCCTCGATGGCCATTATGGCAAGAGTCCGTCCTTTAACGCGGCCACCAACGTCAAACAGAAAGGTGACGGCCGGGCCGGCGGCGGTGGCGTCTATCTCAAGCCCCTCAGCCGGACTCCGCACGCCGGCCAAGTGTCGGTGGTCACCGGCAGCGCCGGTCACGCCGGAGGCAGCACCGTGCCCCTCGGACATCCCGCCATGGTCTATGCCTTTAACGAACCCGGCTCCGCGGTCGTCGACATCGACGGCCTCCGTCTCGAGTTGGTCTTCCTCAACGACAAGGGCGAAAAACGCGATTGGTTCAGCATGGTGAAAGAGTAAATTTTCGCACCGCGGAAATTCGCCGGGGTTTGGGCGCGCCGAACCCCGGGATTGCCTGCCGGCTTCCTCCCGCCTAGTTCTTCGCCTTTATGAGTGACGTTCCTTCCGGTCGCGAGCGGCCCGCGATGAGCTACGAGTCCATGGACTCGGCCATCCTTGGCGTCCTCATGGACAACATTCCGGATCGAATCTACTTCAAGGATATCGAGAGCCGATTCGTGCGCAACAACGCCGCCCACGCCCACTCGCTCGGCGCCGATTCTCCGGCCGAATGCGTCGGCAAGTCCGACTTCGATTTCTTTTCGCGGGAACACGCCGAACGAGCCGTGGCCGACGAGCAGAAAATCATCCAGTCGGGCGAACCGATCATCGCGAAAATCGAGCGGCTCACCATGCGCGACGGCAAGCAAGGCTGGGCCTCGTCCACCAAGATGCCCTGGCGCGATTCCGCCGGAAACGTCATCGGCACGTTTGGCCTTTCCCGTGACGTCACCGCCACCAAGGACGCTGAGGAGCGCCTCCTGCATGAGCGCAATCTGCTCCAGACGATCATCGACCATCTCCCCTCGCGCATTTTCGTCAAGGACACCGCGTCGTGTTTCGTCCTCAACAACAAGGCGCACCTCGAGATGCTCGGCCTGAAAGCTCAGGCCGAGGCGCTCGGCAAAACCACCGCCGACTTTTTCCCCGGCGAGCGCGGCGAACAGGCGCTCATCGACGACCAAGTCGTGTTCCAGGGCACGCCGATCCTTAACCAGGAGAAATCCAATTTCGGCACCGAGGGGCGGATGCGCTGGGCCCTGACGACCAAGGTCCCGTTTCACGATGTCCGCGGCGGACTCGTCGGGCTCGTGGGCATCAGCCATGACATCACCCGGCGCAAGCTCGCCGAGGAGGAATTGCAACGCCGCACGACCGAGATGGAAACCGATCTCCGGATGGCGCGCCAGGTACAGGAGGCCTTTCTGGCCCGCGCCGACCCCGTGTTTCCGCGCGGCGTTTCACCCGCGGACAGCGCCCTGCGTTTCGCGCATCGCTATATTCCAGCCACCACGCTCGGCGGCGATTTCTTCGCCATCGTCCAACTCTCGGACACGAAGTGCGGGGTGCTCGTGTGCGATGTGATGGGCCACGGCGTGCGGGCGGGATTACTCACCGCGCTCATCCGCGGCGTGGTCGAGGAAATGGGCCCGCGCGCCGCCGACCCGGTGCATGTGCTGGCGGAGATCAACCGCTGCCTGATGCCCATCGTCGAGCGCACCGGAGATCCCGTATTCGCCACGGCTTTTTTCGGGGTTATCGACGTGGTCACGCAACGGCTCGCCTACGCCAATGCCGGCCATCCCGCTCCCCTTGTCTTCCATGTTCGCACCGGCACGGTCGACCGCCTGGCCCCGGCGAACCCGGAACCGGCCGCCGGCCTCCTGGCTGACTTCGCCTACTCCCGGCAAGAATGCACCTTTCTCGCCGGCGATCACTTCCTCGGCTACACCGACGGCATCCTCGAAGCCGCCAACAACGCGGGCGAGATGTTCGGAGAAAAGCGCATTCGCGACCAACTCCTCCAATCCCGTGGCCAGTCGAGCGCAGAGATCAGTGACCGAGTCCTGCGCGAGGTGAAGAACCACAGCGACCGCACGGTGTTCGAGGACGACGTGTGTCTCGTCGCCATCGAACGGGCCGGTGGAAGACAAACCTGAGCCGGCCCCCCACGCACCGAAACGAACGCACCGGCGGCCGAAAGGCTGGCATAAGCTTTGGCGTGCGGCGACTTGGTCGCCGCTTTCCACCGCGCGACCCGGCGTACTCCCGCGAAAAGCCACGAACTGAAGCTTGTCGCCAAAAGCGGCGCCGGGTCGCCGCACTCCAAACAAGCGGCTCCCGGCGTGCAGGGCTACGACGAGAAAGTGCCTGACCGCCTGCTAGCGGGGCGCGTCCCGGCCCATGACCTTTGGTTTCCGGCCCGATTGCCGTCGATTACGGCCTGCGAAACGACGACCGACCACAGGGGCCGAAGGTTGAAACGGGCAGGCTGGATGACAGGCCCGACCGACTCCGGCGCACCCATCTTCGCCTCCTCATCTCCCGCCGCGTGGAGCGGGCCGCCCGGCAAACACACGAGGAAGGGCCCGACGGCGAGCCTGGCCTGGTTCATCGTTTCCTTGGGTTTGAATTGCCGCGCCGTTCACGGAACATCACGGACTCCGCCGGTCGCGAAAGTGTCGGGCCAGAAAGTCGTACACCACCGGCCGCAAGTCTCTCGGCAGCGCCGCGCCCCCAAGGTGCGGTGTCGTCTGCAGGTCAAACTGGTGCACCACGCCCGGCAGGAGTACGAGTTCATGCTCAACCCCTTTCTCGCCGAGAACCTTCGCCAGTTCGACCGCCTGCAGGTAGCTCACGATTGGGTCGGCCAGCCCATGAACAATCAGAACGGGAGGCGAACCCGCCGTCACGTGGTTGACCGGCGCAAACCGACCCCACCGCGCGGGATCCTGTTGTCGCGTCACGCCGAGCACCTCAGGGGTGTTGGCGTCGGCCCATTCTCCTGTCGCCTCTCCGGTCGCCTTGTCGACCGCCCGCCGGGTCAGCGGGTTCGTGATGCCGTAGAGGTCAACGATGGCCGACACCCGGCTAGAGATTCCCGGATAGGGCGCCGTGGGCTCAAAGTCAGGCTGATCGACGGTGAAGCCGGCCAAGAGCGCAAGGTGCGCACCGGCCGAAGTCCCCACGAGGGCGATCCGTTGCGGATCGATGTGATACTTCGCGGCGTTGGCCCGCAAAAACCGGATCGCATTCTTGCAGTCATGCAAATTGGTCGGCCAGGCGCCGGGACCGAGACGATAGTTGGCGTTGGCACAGACGTAACCCGCTTGGGCGAGCTGCACGGACACGTTGATATCCCGGGCCTGGCCCTTGTCGCCCGAAACCCACCCGCCACCATGCACGTAGACCACCGCTGGCCGGAGTGGCGGCACCACGGGAGGTTTCCCCGACTCCTCCCCGCCGGCTGGACTCGCCGTCAGCAGGACGGGCGGAAAATAGAGATCGAGCTTCTCGGCCCGGCCGGCCTCGAGGAAACCGACATCCCGGACCACGCGCACCTCTGGAATCACGAGCGCGTTGGATTCCATCGACGCCTGAGCTCCAGCGCACTCCGGCACGACGCACGCCGCGACCAAATACAGCCAGGAGGCGGGCAAGAGTCGGCGGCCACCAGAGCGGTCGGAGTAGAATATGAGCATGGGAACATGAGTTTTCGGGTGGCGCGCTGCCGGTGACTATTTGAAACTCTTGACGATTTCAGCGGACCAGGTCCGCCCGGCCGCGAACCGGCCGTGAATTCGCGGATCGAAGCCGTTGTTGCCCGAAGTCAAAGGCGGCGGGGTCTTGAAAAGATTGACGACCCCGACTCGAACCGAGGTGTTTTCCAACCAGCCGGCGCCGCGGAAATGATAGGACGCGCTCGCATTGTAGAGGATGGCGTCGTGCACGAGGTAGCGATGCTGGATGGCGCCCAGATCGAGCGTGTTGGAAAGATAGCCGGGCTTTCCCTGTGCATCGTACTGGGCGTTGGTCACCGTGGCGCCCGAGTCCTCATACTTTCCGATGTAAATGCTCGCGAGGCTCGCCTCCCAGTTCTTGCGCCGCCAGGTGAGCGTGCTACTCCCGCGCCATGGCGTGGTGCCGTTGAGGGAACGCAATTCGCGCCGCGGACTGCCGGATTTGTCGTAGGCGTGCAGGTCGATGACATACGTCCAGGTCGTGTTGAGGACAAAGCGGCCCACCGAAGTCTCGCGCGTCGCATAGTTGAGTTCGAGATCCAGACCGTTGGAGAACAACTCCGACTGGTTAAAGTAGGTGGAAAGCTGGTAGTTGATCGGACCGACCACCGCCAGCTGCTGCGACGTGGGCTTGCCCGCATTGAAGGTAGCAAAGAGATCGCGATCCTGCTGCGTGGCCGGCAGGCGCACCATGGCGGGGTCGCCTTGATAGCTGGCGGTACCGGAGCCCAGGTCGATCTGCCCGACCGGTGTGCCCTTGGCGATTGCCGCCTGGGTCGCCTTGCCGAGCGCAGTGACATCGTCCGTGATCGCACCGCTCGCCGCGATGACGCCCGATTGCTTGATTTCCCAGTAGTCGATCGTCAGGGACAGACCCTTGACCTTCGGCACATCGAGGACGAGCCCGGCGGATTTGCCTTTGGACTTCTCTGGCTGGAGGTTCGTATTGCCGGTCACGATCGTCGTGCGGATGTTGAAACCGTCCGAAACGAGATTGGTCACGGGACCGCGGTAGGGATCGTTTCCGGTGTTCGCCCGGCGGATCGTCTGGGTGAACATCAGCGGGAGGCTCGGGGCGCGGAAACCCTCATTGTAGGAACTCCGCACCTTCAGCCACGGCACCAGGGTCCAGTTGAGGCCGACCTTGGGCTTGGTCGTGCTGCCAAAACTGTCGTATTTTTCCCAACGCGCCGAGGCCGTCAGCTCCAACGACTGCACCAGGGGAAGCCGGTTGCGCTCGCCGACGAACGGCGCCACCACCTCGGCATAAGCCGCCGTCACCGATCGCTTGACGTGCAGATCCGGGTTGGTGGAAAAATTAAAGAAATCATTCAGCGTCGGATCGAGGCCCGAGCCCGGCGGATTGGGCCCGGCAAAAGGCGGGCGGGTGTCATCGTAGGTTTCATGGCGCGCCTCGCCGCCAAACGCCCCGGCCACCGTATTGCCGCCCCAGATGCGGAAGAGCTCGCCGGAGGCGCGAAAATCGCCGGACAACAACAGGGTTTTGCCGAAGCGACGGAAAACATCTCGCATGGGGGCGAGCGCACTTTCCGGATTGGTGAAGGGCCCGGTCACGACAATGGTGTTGTTTTGCACGGCAAACGTGCGGCCGAAGGCATTGTACGAGGTGTTATCCCCGCGATTGAGCGACTGCTGGAAAAGGGACTTGCGATACATGTTGTAGGTGAAGTCCTCGGCTCGCACGGCCGAGTACACGCCGGCCGCTTCCCAGTTCCAGCTGCCGGACAGCGTGCCGCGCAGGCCGGCCACTCCGCGCACCGCCGTATCCGTCACCTCGAACGGCCGGATGCCGCCGTCGAGCAATCGCCGGTTGTCGATGCGCACCGCCGCCGGCGTACCGACCAGCCGCGGGGTGCCGTCCGCATTGGGCCGCCCCTGCGGATCGAAGAATCGGGTCCCAAATGGATTCCAATAATTGGTCGCCGGCGCGTAGTAGGCTCCGTCCGCGGTGAGGAGAACGTTCTGCTCCTCTTGGATGGCATCCGAAGCAGATCGGTAGAAACCGACGTCGGCGAAGGCGGTGATTCCCGGCAGCAGCTTGTATTCGGCCTGGTTGAACCAACTGAGCCGCTTGCTCGCCGGGCTGAAGGTCCGCGAGCGCGACTGGTCAAAATACCATTCCTTCTCCACGCCCGTGCGATTGGGCGTGGCCGTCTTGAAACCAACATTGCCCCCGCCGGTCGGAACAATGAACACGGCGCCCGCGGCGCTCGCCAGGGTCGCCGGGATTCCCGTCGGACGGGTGGCCGCAAAGGTCACACCGTCGGCGGCGAGCGTTCCGATCGTGAACATCCCATAAAAACCCTGGGCCGACGACTTGAAGAAACTGTTATTCTGGTTGACGTCGTTGAAGGGCGCGGGCGCCCGGCTGGTCATGTCCGAGGTCGCCGACCATGGGCGATCACCGGTGTAGATGATCTGACGGTTGAGGAAATCCACCGTCGTCAGCAGCCACCCTTTGCCCTCGGCGAAATTGCGGCCGTGCGTAATCGTGACGCGCGACTGGGCGCCGTCACCATACTCGGTGAGGCCATAACGCAGCGCCACCTCGGTGCCGCGAAAATTCCGCGCCATGATGTAATTCACAACTCCGGCCACGGCGTCCGTGCCATACACGGCCGACGCACCGTCGCGCAGCACCTCAATCCGTCCGAGCCCGCGATTCGGGAGCTGGCTCACGTTGACCGACAACCCCGGGACACCTTCATCCGAGGCCACGGAGGGGAACGCACCGGGCGCCATGCGCCGGCCGTTGATCAGGATCAGCGTGTTGCCCGAGCGGAACCCCCGGAGGGCGACGGTATTCACGTCACCTCGCGCGGCCAGTCCACCAAAGCCCGCCTCGGTCGACGGCACGCTCGTCGCCTGCGGCAGGGTGCTCAACAGTTCGATCGGTGTCGGCGCGTCGATCGCACTTATCACGTCGGCACCGACGACGGTAACCGGCAGGACGGTCTCCGCGGCGACACGTTTGATATTTGAACCGGTGACTTCGAATTTTTCCAACGTGATCGCCGGTTCGGCGGCGGGAGCTTTCGCCGTCTCGCCACCGAAAACCGGCGCAGCCAACAAGGCCAGACCGAGGGCAAAGAATGTTTCGCGACTAAATGAGAGCGTAGGCGACAGGTGCATAGAAATAGGCTGGCCCGCGCACCGGGGTGCGGAACCCTTTACGGTTGGGAACGAGTATAAACGCAGAAACCGTTACCGACTCCACCACAATTGGCTCTCTCCTTGACCTCCTTTCCAAGGGAGAATCGCAGCAGTCATCAGAGTTTCTTCGTGAGTGAAAGCGAATAGGTTCGGCCGCGAGCCATCGTGTTATAGACCGCCGCATCGTATCCGTTGGTCACGCTGGACAACGGCGGAACCGCATTGAGGACGTTGATCACGCCAAAGCGAAGACTGGTATCGTGCAGCCACCGATTCTCAGTCGTGAGCCGATACGACAGAAACAGATTGTAGGACTTGGAATCGTGGACGACATAGCGGAAGCTGGTGGCGCCGTTGGTGAAATACGGCTGGATGTAACCCGGGTTGCCCAAAGAATCGTAGACCCCTTTCGTGGTCGTCGCCCCGCTGTCCGTGTAGCGGGCAATATAGTAGAAGCCCACCCCCGCCCCCCATTTTCCGCGGCGCCAACTCAGGGTCGTGGTGCCCCGCCATTTGGGCGACGCGCCACCAGCCGCGGCAGCATTCGATTCCAATAACTCGGTGCGAGGCACTCCCGCGGTCGTGTTGGAATAAAACGAGACGAGCTTGGTCCAATTTGAATCCAGGATGAAATTGCCCAGCGTCGACCGGGCGAAACGGTAGCTCACGTCGAAGTCGAAACCGTTCACAAACTGCTGCGACTTGTTGATGTAACTGGTCAGGTAATGATCGATCGGACCGACGACAGCACGTTGGTTGCTTGGCGCCCGGGTGGCGTTGTAGGCGGCGAAAAAGTCCTTGTCCTGCTGCGTGACCGGAAGCCGCACGACGGCGGACAGATCACCCTTGTAGTTCGCCGTGCCGGAGCCGAGATCGATCGAATTGATAGTCTGACCCGCCCCGAGCGCGACCTGCGTGGCGGCGAGCAGGGCGGCCGTGTCATCGGTGATGGTGCCGCTGGCCGCGATGACGCTTTTTTGCCGGATCTCCCAGTAGTCGACGGAGACGGACAGCCCCTTGACGCGCGGCACATCAATGACGATGCCGCCGGACTTTCCCGTCGAAGTCTCGGGCTCCAAATCGTGGTTGCCCGTGGTAAGATTGGTGCGGTTGGAAGGCCCGTCCGTCAGTTGCTGCGTCACAATACTACGGTAGCTGTCCGTGCTGCTAAGCGTAACACCGGTAAACGAGCCCTTGAACATCGACACCAGCGACGGCGCCCGAAACCCGCGGTTGAAAGAGCCCCGCACCATCACCCACGAGACCGGTTTCCAGTTGACGCCATATTTCGGCTTGGTGCTGCCGCCAAAGCGCGAGTAGCTCTCGAAGCGGGCGGACCCGGAAAATTCAAGGGAATGGACCAACGGCAGCTTGAAATCGCGTCCCACCAGCGGGAAAATGCCCTCGGCGTACGCGGAACCGACATGGCGGTTGCCGTGCGTATCGGGTTGGGATGAGGCGCTGACGAAATCGGTTCGCGTCGGATCAAACCCGGAATTCGGCGGATTCAAGCCGACAAAAGGTGGGCGGTAATCGTCGTAGCCCTCGGACCGAATCTCGCCTCCGACCGCACCGCTGATCTTATTGCCACCCCACAGAGGCCACACGTCGCCGCTGGCGCGAAAATCGCCGCTGGTGAGCTTGGTGATCCCATTCCGGATGTAAGGCGCGTAAATCGACGCCTTGACGCTCTCCGCGTTGACGAACGCGCCGGTGTCGACCAACGCTCCATTCCGCACGGCATAGCTGCGCTCAAATGGATTCATTGCCGCGGCCGGGTCGGACGAATTGATCGCCGTCGCCAGCCAACTGATCCGGGCGGCCGGCTCATATTCAACGCCGCGGGTGCGGCTATGGAGGAAGGCGGATTCCCACGTCCACGAATTGGAAAACTTGCCGCGCAGTCCCACCACGCCGCGGTAGACGGCGTCAGTGATGGTCGCCTTGCGCAGGCCAAAATCGGCAAAGCGGTGACTGATGATATTGACGGCCGTGGGCGTGCCCGTGAGCCGCGGCGTGCCATCCGCATTCGACGCCCCGGTCGGAGACCAGAAGCGATTGCCAAACGGATTGTAGGGATTGGTGACGGGAACGACCAAATCCTGATCCGAACTTTGCGTATAGACATCGGGATCGCGGTAGCTGACGGACTGCGCCTGATAAACACTCAGATCGGCAAACGCGGTGAGCCGGGAATTGAGTTCATATTCACCGCTAAGAAAAACACTGCCACGCGTCGATTGTGGCTGGATGAGGCGGCTGTTACCGAGATTCCAATAATATTCGCGTCCGGGTCCATCGGCACTCCGAGCCGGTGCCGCCGTGCCGATCGTGGCGCCCCCGGTCGCGAGCGGAACAATGAAGAAGTTCCCGTTGGCGGCGGCATAGGTCGCCGGAATTCCCGCCGGGCGCGCAGGGGTAAAAATGGGCCGGCCATACGGGGTTGTCCCGGTCACCGTGCCGACCGCAAACTGACCGTATTGGCTCGTCGCCGTGAGTCCATTGAAGGTCGTGTTGGTATAGACATTCCACGGCGCGGGCGCGAAGCCGACATGATCACCGCTGGCGGAAAACCAGCGGGCGCTCTGAAACATCGCGCGTCGATCATAGTAATCGGCCGTGACGATCAGGTGCCCCTTCCCCAGGGCAAAGTCCAACCCGTGGGTCAGGGTTGCGCGAAACTCCTCGCCATCGCGGTAACTCGTTTCGCCGAACCGCAGCGCCACTTCCGTGCCCCGAAAATGCGTATTCATCCGGTAGTTCACCACGCCCGCCACGGCGTCGGACCCGTAGATCGAGGAGGCCCCGTCGCGCAGAATCTCAATGCTCTCCAGGCCCCGATTCGGCAGCGTGTTGACGTTCACCGAAAGCGAAGGCACCGAGTTCTCGTTCTGCCCGATCGGATGCGGCGCGAGCCGGCGGCCATTGAGGAGGAGGAGCGTGTTGCCGGAGGGCAGCCCGCGAAACGAAATGGAGGCGTTATCACCCCGCGCATTCTGGGTGGCGTTCGCCGTTTCGTTTCCCGGCAGCCCGGTCACCATCGGCAGCGCCGTGAGCAGATCCGAAGGCTGCGACGCATCGCGGATATCAATTTGCTCCAGGTTGAAGGTGGTGACGGGCAATACATTCTCGAAATCCATCCGCTTGATGTTCGAGCCGGTGACCGTGAAGGTTTCCAGTTTGATGGTCTCGCCGGGTGTGGCGGCTGTCGAGGGCGCCGGCGCGGTCTGCGCCAGGCCCGTGAGGCCGCTCGCGAGCGCGGCGGCCAGGGCCAGGTATTTCAGTTTTTGTGGTGTTTTCATCAGGAGGGAGTTCCGGACGGTGGAGAACAAAGGCGGCGGCCGAGACGCAAGCAGGCCTCGCTGGGAACGAGCGCCGCAGACTCCTCGCCGCCGGACAAAATACTCTGGTTTAAAGGCATAACCGAAGCTGGGCTCACCAATTTCTGGAGAACATCTAATAAAGATTAGCTCGCTCCAATGCGACCCATTTATCGCACCAAGATTGAGTTCTTCACCCCGGCCCATCAGGCGCCCGACCCGCCGTTGGCCCATTGATCCGCCGGCGAAGCTCCGGGTGGCCAGCCGCACGTGCCAGAGGCGCCGCCGTCACTGCACCGCGCCACCCGTCGTCCGGAGATCGCGTCGTACTTTCACCGTCACTTCGATCGCGCACGCAATGCCGTCGATCATCGTGGCCAACGGGAGACTCGGTCCGCCGGGCCGGGCCTGTTCCGGCAGGTACGGTAGATGAATGAAACCGCCCCGAATGCCGCGCTGCCACCGCAGCAGGTGCAGGAGCGCATAGAAGACATGATTGCAGACAAACGTTCCGGCCGTCTGCGACACGGCGGCGGGAATCTTCCGCTCGCGCAACGCGGCCACGATCGCCTTGACGGGCAGCCGCGACCAGTAGGCCGCGGGTCCGCCGCGGATCACGGGCAGGTCGACCGGCTGCCCACCGGCGTTGTCGGGAATGCGGGCGTCATCGACATTGATGGCGACGCGTTCGGGCGTAATTTCCGCGCGACCCCCGGCCAGCCCAAGGCAGATGACGACGCTCGGGTGCTGCGTCCGCACCAACCGCGCGAGCTCGTAGCGCGCTGCGCCGAAGACGCAGGGCAGCGTGGCGCCAATAATCTCGCGTCCGGCGATGACCCGCCCGTCGAGCGCCCGCGCGACTTCCTGCGATGGGTTGATCTGCTCACCCGCGAAGGGCTCGAAGCCGGTGATCAAAACGGTTTTCATCTAGAAGCGATACACGCAAAAATACATCAGCGCGACGTTCGCCACAAAGATAACGAGGGCCATCGGCGCCTGCGCCTTGATCACGCCGTGCGGATCTTTCAGCTCGAGCAGGAGCGCGGGCACGAGATTGAAATTCGCCGCCATCGGCGTCAGCAGCGTGCCGCAGTACCCCGAGAGCATGCCAATCGCGGCCATGATCGCCGGATTGCCATGGTGCTGCTGCACGATCAGCGGCAAACCAATGCCGCCCGTGATGACGGCAAACGCCGCGAAGGCGTTGCCCAGGCAGATCGTGAAGAGCATCATCCCAAGACAATAGGCCGCCACGGCGACAAAAGGGATCTGCGTCGGCAAAATCCGCCCGACCAGATCAGCCACGACCACGCCGACCCCGGCCCGATGGAAGATTCCGCCCAGCGCCGCCAGCAACTGCGGCAGAATCAAGGCCCAGCCAATCGACTGCAGCAGTCGCCCACCCTCCTGGGCCGGTGCCATGGTCCGCGCGCCCGTCACGCGGCGGGCCGCATCGATCGCGATCAGGGCGCCGATACCCAGTGAAATCAACGCCACCTGCCTGGGGTCGACAAACCAGAACCCGCCCACGTGGATTCGCCCGAGGACCAGCGAACCGACCAGCGCGACCACCGGGACGATGAGGGCCGGCCAGAACAGCCGGTTTCCCAGTCGCTCCGCCTCGGCGGCCCGCTCCGTTTGCGACGCGGCCGCAACCCTGGTCGGAGTCACCTGCCCCGCCGCAGCCAGCACGACCATCGCGAGCACAACGTAGCCCACCACCATGGGCGGAAACACTTGGCCGAAAATAAAAACCGCCGCGAGCAGGGCCCAGAATGCGGCCGCACCCCAACGCCGCGGATGCAGCGGGTCACCGGCGATGCGCACCGCCACCGTCGCGAGCACGGCACCGGCGATAAAATAGAACGCTTCGACGGTGATCAGCGTCATCGCAACCCCTCCGCCCCCTGCTCCGCCCGATCGCGGGCGATGCGCCGATCCAGGGCGCGGCTCCGCCACGCCATCACCCCAAAGGCCACGACGGCCGTGGGAATTCCCCACCGGGCCATTTCCCACACGCCGACCTCCAGCTGCACACTCTCGAAAAATCCTTTCATCAACAGAATCGCCCCGACTGCGACAAAGATGTTCTCGCCGAAGAAATTCCCCATATTCTCCGCCGCGGCGGCGTGAGCCCGGATGCGCTCGATGGTTTTCTCCTGCAACGGCCCACCGTGCGCCCGGGCCGCCCCCACCGCCATCGGCGCCACCAGGGGTCGGACCACACTGGCATGCCCACCAATGCTCACGCCGAGGCTGATCGCAATTTGGCGGATCCCCGTGTAGAATAGCACGACGCGTCCCGCCGTCGCGGCCGGCAGGCGCCGAATCAGCGTCTCCGCCCGCTGCTGCAGTCCGTGCCGTTCGAGCAGCCCGATCATCGGCGCGATCAGCACCACGGGCATCGTCATGTAGCGATTCTCCACAAAAAATTTCCCGAACTGCGTCATGATCTCGTTGAACGACATCCCCGCCACCAACCCAGTGACGATGCCCGCCGCCATGACGACCAGCAGCGTGTTGAACCGCAGCGCAAACCCGACGGCGACGACGAGGATGCCGACCAGCTTGATCATGCCGCCACGCTTTGAGGGTGCGACGGGGACCGCGAGTTCTTTCCGCGAGGGTGTTTTTTTGATTCCCGTGCTTTCGTCTTGGACGGGTTGGTCGCCCGGACAAATCTTCGCCATGCCTTCCCGAACCGGAATTATCGCCCAAGTGGTCGCGTCAGGCCGCGCTTTGGGCCGGGCGATCGTTGCCGGCACCAATCCCAAGCGCAGTCGGTGGCTCGCGTTCGCCGCGTGGCTCCTTGTCTTGGGCCTCGGGGTGGCGGATTATCTGGTCGACGACGGTGACAGCTTCTCCTTCCGATTTTTCTACTGCTTGGCCGTCCTGCTGGCCGTCACGGCGCGAGGCTGGCGGTTCGGGATCTTGATTGCGGTCGCCAGCGTCGCGGTCATGACCGCCGGCGACGTCGGCTCGGGGGGCAGTGCTGCGAATGCCTTCACGCTTGGCTGGAACGCCCTCATTTCCTTTAGCACCTATCTATTGATCGTCTGGCTGCTCTCCAGTTTTCTTACCTTGCAACGTGAAATCGAAGAACGGGTGCATCAGGGAACCCTGGCGTTGACCAGGGCGGCGGCGGAGCGCGAGCGCCTGGAGCGGGTGATCATGGCCAGCGGCGAAAAGGAACGCACGTCGATCGGGCAGGATCTGCACGACGGACTCTGCCAGCATCTGACCGGGACGGCCTACGCCGCGCGGCTGCTGGCGGATGAGCTGGCCAATCAGGACGGTATCCTGGCCGCCAAAGCGCTCCGCATCGTCACGCTAATCGACGATGGCGTGGGGCAGACGCGCCGCCTGGCCAAAGGCCTGTTGCTGACGGCGGTGGAAGAGGATGGACTCGTGGCTGCATTGGAGGAACTCGCGGCCACGTCATCCGAGCAATTTCGCATCCCGTGTGAGTTCCACTGCGTGGGTGAGTCCCAGTTGGGTGATCGGCACGCCGCGTCGAATCTCTTTCGCATCGCGCAGGAGGCGGTGCGCAACGCCGCCCGGCACGGCAGGCCGGACCGCATCGTGATCGCGTTGGACGCGGAACCCGCGGCGTTGACGCTGACCGTGCAGGACAATGGCGTTGGCCTGAAAAACGGCCCGCCCTCGTCCGGCGGCCTCGGACTCCGCATCATGTCCTATCGCGCCGATCTCATCGGGGCCACCTACACCGCCGAGTCCCTGCCTGGGGGCGGAACGTGCATCACCTGCCGGTTGCCCCGGAAAACATCCGCTTCATGACCGCACCCACCGCAGAGCGATCAAACCGCAAAGTTCTCGTCTTCGTAGTCGACGACCACCCCTTGGTCCGGGAAGGCCTCGTCAGCATGATCAACCGCGAACCCGACCTGGCGGTTTGTGGCGAGGCGGAAGGCCTGCCCTCGGCCCTGGTCGCGATCGCGGCCAGGGTGCCCGATATCGTGATCACGGATCTTTCGCTCAAAGATGGCTCCGGTCTGAGCCTGATCAAAGAACTCCGGGCGCAGTATCCCGTGCTGAACATCCTGGTCGTTTCGATGCACGAGGAGTCCTACTACGCCGAGCGGGCCTTCCGCGCGGGAGCCCGCGGCTACCTCACCAAGCGTGAGTCGACCGGTCGCATTGCCGAGGCGATTCGCCGGGTGGTGCAGGGAAAAATCTACGCCAGCAACGAACTCCTGGAAAAGCTGGCCGAACGCTCCCTATCTCAGCCCGGCGACGAGCGCAGGTCACCCACCGACCTGCTGAGCGATCGCGAACTGGAAGTTTTTCAACTCTATGGACGCGGGCTGGAATCAAAGCAGGTGGCAAAGGACCTCGGCCTGAGCATCAAGACCGTGGAAGCCTATACCGCCCGAATCAAAGAAAAGTTGGGCCTGGGCAATTTCAACGAATTCATTCGTGCCGCCGCGACGTGGAGCCAACCGGAAACTCCGGACTAACGGGCGCCCGCGCGGTCGGTCGAGGCCAGGGACGGGGTCGCAGCCTGAACCCGCGGTTTGAGCCTCCGAGCTACCCGAAGGTCCCCCGCACCTCTGGAGAAGGGAACTCCGAAGGCAGCCCACACAGTTGCCACGCCGTCTCGGCGAAACGACCGAATTGGCCGGATGAGACTTCCCCTCAGGGTTGTTGGTTTTCGGCATCGCACCCACAAAAAAGGGGTTAAAGCGGCGACGAAGATCTCCCGAGCGCCCATAGGCGCTACGCACACCTGCGTCGTGGCCCTTGATTTTTGCGCCTCTTCGTGGCCAAAAACTTCGGGCAATTGGACGCGCGGCTAGACCCCGTCGGGTTGGAGCGAAGCCCGTTAATACGTCCACGTCACTCCGCCAAAGAAGCCCCGGCGGGCTCCAAACTTGGGCGCGCCGACGCCGATCCCCGTGCCGTCGTTGAGGACATAGCGCTGGTCAAAGACATTGATAACATCGAGTCGCAGCGTCACGAGGCTCGATTGCCCGACGGGAATACGGCGCTCGAGGCCGAGATTGACGGGATAGTAGGACGGCAGCTTGTCCTTGTTGTGGTCGCCCGTGTGCATGCCATCGCCGTAGATGACGTCGCCGTGGATCGTCGTGTGCTTCCACGCGTACGAGGCACCGGCCGACGCCGTGTAGTACTGCGTCTGATCGAGCGTGACATTGTGTTTCTTGATGTAGGCCAGTTCGTCCGCCTCGAATTCGAACTGGCTCGAGATGATGTTTCTCGCCCAGCCGTCGGACGCGGCGAAATTGGCGTAGGCGGCGAACGGCCCGCGCGTATAGGCGAGCGCGAGTTCAACGCCGTAGATCGTCGCGGTCTCGAAATTGAAGGGCGAAAAGATATTCGCCGCACCGAACTGGCCGTCGTCGATCTGATGGCGGGCGCGCTTGTAGTAGGCTTCCACCCCCAGCTCCCACCCCGGCGAAAAACTGTGGGTGAAGCCGGCATCGAAATAGTTGGAACGCTCGCAGCGCACCGGGTCGTCATCGGACACATCCGGCGAGTTCGTCGTCTTTTCGAAAAACTTGTCGACACTGGTCGGGGAGACGTTTTCGAGCGGCGGCGGGATGAAGTAGCGGGCGAAACCCGCATGCAGTTTCGTGTCGCTCGATAGCTGGTAGACGGCGCTGAACCGCGGGCTGACCTGATTTTCCCGCACGTAAGCCTGGACGTTCTCGAACCGGGCGCCGAGATTGACCGTCAACCGTTCGGTGGCTTTCCACTCGTCCTGCAGGTAAAAATTCGCGTCGTAGCCGCGCTGGGTATGGTTGTCGGCGATCGTGAATGGTGCCGCCTTCGCGATCCACTTTCCGTTAATCGGATTCACGTCATCGTCTTCCGCGGCGAAAACACTCACCTTGTTGTTGGCCCGGGCCCGGGCGGCATCGAGCAGCAGCCCACCCCGGACGGTATTGTCGGCCCCGGCCCGATAAGTGAAGTCCGCCTGAAGCCCCAACGTGAGGATGTCGCGGAACACCCGCGCCGCCACCCCCTTGAAGTAGAGGTCGCCGATAACGTCGGGTTTGAAGAGCACCCCGCTATAGCGGCTTATCTGGGAAACCTGAAATGAGAGGTCTGGCAGTGTCTGCCGATAGCTCGCGATCGCGTAGTACGATTGCTCGGTCTGATTTTCGTCCAGCTTGCTGGAATCGGGAACGGGATAGTTAGCGACCCGCCAGGCTTCTCCCCGCCGGAGAAATTCGATTTCGCTCGTCTGGTGCGGATTGTTGGGAATCTGGAAATCGGCGTGCGCCGCGCTGAAAATCAGGCTGAGACTGCTCGATTCGGACAACTGGCGCGACACATAGCCGAGGCCCTGGTACTGGCGGGTACGGTCGTGGATGGCTTCCGCGCTCGAGGTCGGGTTCTCGATTCCGAGGTTGTTGGAGACGCCCCCCATGGTCAGAAAGTACTCGGTCTTGCCCTTGGACCCGCCGGTCGCCGCCGTCGCATGGAGGGTGTCGTGGCTTCCTCCGTAGAGCGAGAGCTCGCTCCCGGCGAGGCTCGCCCCGGTTTTCGATTCGACGGACACAATGCCGTAGTTGCCCCACGCGTATTGCGCGGGCAGCGCGCCAACCTTGGCCGAAAGCGAATCGACGAAATGGGTGTTAATCTGCTGCGCGAAGCCGTTGATCGCCCGCGGCAGGAGTACGCCATTGAGGTAATACTGCGAGTATGGGTCTTCCAAACGAAAGTGGACCTCCCCGGCGCTGTCCTTCGAGACGCCCGGAGTCCGGAAGAGGATCTGGTTGAAGGTCGACTCCGCCCCCTGCGCGATGGTGTCGATTTGCCCGCGACTCAACGTATAGATGCTCGTGCCAAGACTGGTGACAGTCTGGACCGTTGGAGCCACGCGAACCGCCGGCAGCACCGTCGGGGCCGGCTCGGCGCCCCAGGCGCAGGCAGCGAGAGCCAGACCGGCGAGCACGAAGGCCGGACAGCGTGGTGGCAGTGCGGGGCTTCCCATTGGTTTCGAGAGTAATCTCATCTTTGAAATTCGCCGCAAGAGTAACCGTCCCCCCCGCCGCCGGATAGCAGGCGACGCCTAAATTTCGTGTCAGGCCAGCCCCGACACAAAAACACCCCACATGATTCTTGCGGAACGCACGCGGGCATTCCTCAATGAAATAAGCAAACCTCGCCCGCGCGCGTCGACCTGCCGATCGCCGTGATCGGCACCCACCGGATGGATCGGTCCTGCTCTCCACTCTCCTACGATGCACACCCAACATTTCCTCGTCATTCTTGTCCTGCTGGACGGACTCGGTCTCCTCCGCGGCCAGACCGCGCCCGCGCCAACCGAGCCCGTCACGATGAACACGGTGGTCGTTTCGGACGTCTCCACCAGCTCGGACATCTATCGCCTCGAACCCGTCCAGGGGACCTACATCAACGCGGGAAAGAAAAATGAAGTCATCGATGTCGGTGCACTAAACGCCAATATCGCGGAGAAAACGGCGCGGCAGATTTTCGCCAAGATTCCGGGCGTTTTCGTGTACGACATGGATGGGGCGGGTAATCAGATCAACATCGCCGCCCGCGGACTCGACCCGCATCGCGGTTGGGAGTTCAACATCCGCAAGGACGGGGTCATTACCAACTCCGACATGTTCGGCTATCCCGCCAGCCACTACAGCATGCCGATGGAAAGCATCGACCGCATCAATCTGGTTCGCGGCACCGGCTCCCTCCAATACGGCGCCCAATTCGGCGGGATGCTGAACTACGTCGGCAAGCAGGCCGACCGCAACCGGCCGTTCACTTTCGAAACCATCAACACCGTGGGCTCGTTCGGCCTTCGCAGCACCTACGACGCCGTGGGTGGCACCGTGGGCAAGGTTTCGTACTACGCCTACTATAACCAGCGCGTATCCGACGGCTACCGGGACAATGCCCACACCGACTCCGAGTCGGAGCAGGTAACCCTGGCCTTTGCCCCGTGGGAGAATCTAACCATCAAGGCCGAATGGGCGCGCTCAAATTACACCTATCGCATTCCCGGGCCCTTGACCGACGCGATGTTTCACGCCGATCCCACCCAGTCGATCCGGTCGCGCAACTACTTCAATCCGGACATCAATGTCCCTTCGCTCAGCGCCGAGCTGAAACTCTCGGACCACAGCCAGATCCATTTGACGAGCTCGGCCGTGATTGGGGCCCGGAACAGCGTCTTGTTCGACAAGACCCCGAACATCTTGGACGTCATCGATCCGGTGACGAAGCAGCCGGCCAACCGGCAAGTCGATATCGATCATTTCAACAGCTACACGACCGAGGTGCGGGTGCTGCAGCAGTATCTCCTCGGAGGGCGCTATAGCTCCCTGGCGGCCGGCGTGCAGTTCATGGACAATGACCTGCACCGGCAGCAACTCGGCAAGGGCACGACCGGAAGCAATTTCGACCTGTCACTGGTCGCGCCGGGCTGGGGCCGCGATCTTCATCTCAAGTCACAAAACGTCGCCTACTTCGTGGAGAACAATTTCAAGGTCGCGGAAAATCTTTCGTTCAACGCCGGCGCGAGAATGGAGAACGGGCGCTCCAACATGAGCGGAACCATTACTTATCTGGCCGACGCGGTGCCCAATCGCATCAGTCACAACTATACGCTGCTGGGAGCAGGCCTGGAGTACAATCTGGGAAACCGCCAGAATCTTTACGCGGGCTGGTCGCAGGCCTACCGCCCCGTCATTTTCAAAGACATCATTCCGGGGGCCACGTATGACCGGGCGGACAAGAACCTGAAGGATGCCAACGGCTACAACCTGGAGGCGGGTTACCGCGGCGATTGGAAATTCCTGAAGTGGGACGTTGGGGTGTTCAACGTGCGGTACAACCACCGCCTCGGAAAAATCTCTCTGGTCGATCCGGCCGGCAATTTCTATATTTATCAAACGAACATCGGCGATTCCGTCAGCCGGGGCGCGGAAGTATTCGTCGAAGCCAGTTTCCCGATTAGTCCCGCGGTCGGATTTTCTCTGTTTACGTCGACCTCATACCTGGTGGCGCGCTACGAAAATGCCCGGGTCGCCGCGGGGACGGCGACGTTCAATGTCAGTGGCAACGATGTCGAAAGCGCCCCTCGCTGGATGTCCCGCAACGGAATGACCCTGAAATGGCGTCGAGTCAGCCTGAGCATGCTCTACAGTTATGTCGGCGACAGCTACGCCGACCCGCTCAACACGGTGGCGCCCTCCGCGACCAGTGCCTTGGGGCTGGTTCCCTCCTACGGCCTGCTCGACGTCAATGCCACCTTCAAGGCTACGGAAAAGCTGACGTTTAAGGTCAACCTCAACAACGTGGCCGACCGACAGTACTTCACCAAGCGCCCGCTGTTCTACCCCGGGCCGGGCGTCTGGCCGTCGGATGGACGAAGCGTTAGCGTGTCGGTCGGATGGAAGTTGTGAGGGCGATAATCCGTGTGACCTGTGACCTGTGGCGTGGGAAGAGCGGATCTCATTCTCCAAGTCACACGTCACACCCCACGCAGTCTACGGGCGAAAGCTTAGCTACGTCCCAAATGCCCTGACCGCCACGCCCGCCACCGCGAGTTCCTTCCTCAGCCGTCGCGCAAATTCCACCGCGTGGGCTCCATCGCCGTGCAGGCAGACGGTGTCGGCCGCAATCGCCACGTCGCGGCCATCGACCGCTCGCACCCGGCCATCGGCCACCATCCGCAACACTTGGTGCACTGCGGCGGCTTCATCCTGAATCGTCGCCTGCGGTTGGGATCGCGGCGTCAGGTTTCCATCAGCCTGATAGGTGCGGTCCGCGAAAACTTCCTCCGCTACGCGCAAGCCCCGCGCGCGTCCCGCTTCGGCGAGTCGACTCCCGGACAACGCAAACAAGACCAACTTCGGAAAGTGCCGCACCAACCCATCCACCACGACCGCGGCGAGTGCTTCGTCCCGTGACACCTGATTGTAGAGCGCGCCGTGCAGTTTGACATGGCGCAGCGCCGGACCCGCTACCTCGTGCAAGGCCTGCACTTGCGTCAGCACCAGCCCAGCCGCCTCGTCCGGGGTAACCGCGCGTTCCAACCGGCCAAAATTGCCCGGTTCGTGGTACCCTGGATGAGCCCCGATCGCGACCCCATGCCGTTCGGCCAGTGCGACCGTCGAGCGCATGGTCGCGCGATCGCCCGCGTGCGCACCGCACGCGATGTTTGCCGAGGTAATGAGCGGCATCAACTCGGCGTCGTGGGCGGCTCCCTCGCCAAGATCGCAGTTCAGGTCGATGCGTTTCATGCCGCCCAGTAACGCCGGTCTCCGACCGGTTTCGGAGGAATTGCGCTCAAGCATGGTCGAAGAAAATCCATGGCACCCCCTACCGCATCTTCTGCGCGAGGCCTTCCTGGAGAATCGCCAGCGCGCGTTCCCGGACCCGGGCATGTTCGTGCGCTTCGTCCAAGGTCATTTCCTGAAAACGCACCGTGTCGCCCGGCCGGACCTGGGCCATGAGCGGCAGATCATTCGCGATCACGTGCGCCACCTGCGGGTAGCCGCCGATCGTCTGCGCGTCGGCGAGCAATACAATCGGCTGTCCATCCGGCGGAACCTGAATTGTCCCCGGAACCACCGCCGCCGACAAGAGTTCGCTCGGGGCGTTTCGCGCCAGGGCCGCACCGTGCAATCGCACGCCCATGCGATCGGCTTGGGGCGTCACCGTGTAGGTGCCTGAAAAAAATTCCGGGCCAAATTCATCGGCCTGCGCACCGCGGACAACACGAATTACCGGCGCACCGGAATAGTGCGGGAGAATTCGTTCATCGATATGCCAGCGGCCCCTGAGGCTGCGCGCCAACCCAGGGAGGGGCAGGACATCACCCGGATTCAGCGGGCGGCCGTTGAAGCCACCAAACGCGGCCCGCACATAGGTACTGCGGCTGCCCAGCACGAGGGGCACGTCCATCCCACCCGCGACGGCCAGGTAGCCTCGGCAGCCACGACGGACCTGCCCTATATTCAGCACGGTACCGGCCTTGATGAAAAGCGGCTGCCAACTCGGCAGGCCGGTGACCTCCGCTCCACCGAGCGCCACAATCGTGTCGTGGTGAAATTTTAATTCCGGCGCGATCATCGTGAATTCCAGGCCGGCCGCGCCCGGCGGATTGCCCACGAGGAGATTGGCCACGCGCAGCGCGAACGTGTCGGCCGCTCCACTCAGCACCACCCCCTCCGCCCGGTGGCCGACGCGACCGGCGTCCTGGACCGTCGTGAACACCCCAGGTCGAATCACCTCGATCCCGGCGCTCCCGTCCGGCCCCGCGCTCGGCGTGGTACCGCCCGGATAAATTTCCGCCGCCATCTGCGCAAACTCTTCCGGATGGATCGCCCGGAATTGCACATGATCGCCCGCCTCCAGCAGGGCCGGTTCGGAGCGACCCGGATCGAAGAGGCGCAGCGGGGTCCGACCGATCAGGCTCCACCCTCCCGGAGTCGCCAACGAATAAACTCCGGTCTGCGCTCCCCCGATTCCCACCGTCCCTGCCGGCACCCGGGGACGCGGCGTCGCTCGCCTTGGTGTGGCCAATTTTTCCGGCAGGCCGCCCAGATAGGGAAAGCCCGGGACAAAGCCGATCGCATGCACGAGGTAGTCCGCCCCCGAATGCAACGCGATGACTTCACGCACCGGGAGCGCATGCTGGCCCGCCACTTCCTCGAGGTCCGGCCCAAACTCGCCCCCGTAACACACGGGGATTTCCACTCGCCTCGGCTCGCCCGAAACGACCGCGTGATCCGCCTCCGTCGCAATCGCCTCCAGGTCGGCGCCTAATTTGGCCAAGCTGTCGCTGTGCGCCGCGTCGTAGAACACGGCGACACTCGCGAAGGCGGGAACGACGTCGACGACTCCGCGCAACCGGCGGTGCTCGATCGCGGCCGCCAGGGACCGCACGCGGGCGACCATGGCCGAATCGACTACGCCACCCAGGGTCAGAACCACGGCCGAGTCGCCCAGCGGAGAGAGCGTCATGCCGTCTTTATCCGCGGCGGCGCTCAGACTCGCAAAGAAAAAAGTCAGGCGCAGTTAGGATCGCACTCACCGAAAGGGAAAATCCGATCTTTCCAGCAGGCTTCGATCAAAATCCAAACCACCCTTAAGGACGAGCGTGAGGCATTTGCCGCGCACGGAGTGCACGGCCCACCCGGTATGGGCGCGACCGAGGACTTCTCAAACCAGCCGTTTTGGTTCAAGCCACTCGCTTCCTCGGAGAGTCATCTGCCTGCCATTCTGAGGAGAGCAAAGAACGACTGCGCTCCTCGAAATCATCCTATTGTACCGCCGCCGAGGTGGAGTCCTCCGCGGGCACGAAGCCGTTGAGCGTGCGAAGGTCGTTCACTTCCAGCAGCGCCGTGCCCGTCGTGCCCGTCGTGCCCGTCGACGAGGAAACGATGGCACTGTAATTGCCCGGGGGCAGCACCAACAAGAGCGCCGACTCGAGGCTATTGGTCGGGACACCCGGGACATTCGCCAGGTCCGTGCCCGTCGTCGCGCCCACGTCGTCGTTGCTCGCGATCGCCCGACCCGCCGAGTCATAGACGGTCAGCCGCGGATTGGCCAGGACGCCCGTCACGCCAAAGGCGGTCAGCGACGGACCCTTCGCCGTAATCAGCGCCCGAATCGGATCCGGGCCGTTCACCGTGATGCCCTGGATCAGCACCTGGTCGCCCGTGCCCACCGTGCCGCGTACCGAAAGATTGGAGAAACGCGTGCCCGCCACTTCGTCCGAAGCGCGCACCTGCCCGCGCAGCTCGCCCCCGGAAAACGTCCCCACCGTATGGAAGTTGAGGTAGGAGCCACCCGTCAGCAGCTTGATCACATCACCTGGGTACGGAATGTCGAAGGTCCCGGAAATGTGCCCATTCCCGTTGGAATAGGAACCACCGTTGGCGAACGTCGCGTTCGGATTGTTCCCGAGGGTGACCACCACGCCGCCGCTCACGCCCGGCGCCCCTTCGTGGAAATGCGAATTGTTGAGCACGTTGTTAAAGTTGTAGAGCGAAAGGCGCAGGCTCACGCGGTTGTTGAAGGCATCGTAGAACATCACCGCGCCGCCAAAATCATTCAGCCCCGCGAAATTCAAGGCCGGAAACGCCGCCGCTTCCTGCGCCACCGTCATGTTCGCCACCAGCCGCTTCGGCTGCGCGATCAGCTGACCGCGCACTTCGCCGCTGGGAAATTGCGGTGAGTGATAGTTGAGGTAGGCTCCACCTTGCAGCAATTTCAGTTTGTCGCCGGGGTACGCCACGCTGCGCATCGCCGCGGTCAGCGTCCCACCGGTGTTGGTGAACGAGGCCAGGGGAAAATGGATCACCGCCGAGCCGTTGGCCCCGGCCACCGCTTCCTGCACATGGGCGTCAGTCAGGGTGTTGGTGTAACCATTGATGGAAACGATGAGGTCGAATGCGTTCGCCCCGAGATCGTAGAGCATGATGGCCGTACCCCGGGCCACCGAGGCTGTGGCGGGCACTTCCTGCGTCGCATTGATCGTGGCGCGCAGTTCGATCACTTGGGAGCGGGCGGAAAACGTGAAGGCAAAGATCGTCGCGAGAGCGGACAAACGACGAATTAGAGAGGTGGGCATGGGTGTCTGGTTGGGAAATTGCAGCAGCTTCGATGCGGGTCTTAGCAAGAACCCGGCGCCCTCACGGGCACCGGGTTCGAGTGGTAAACAAAAAATCTGGACCGCGTCTTACTGGGTCGCGGCGGGATGGGTCTCCTCCGCGGTCACGAAGCCGTTGAGGGTGCGCAGATCGTTCACTTCCAGCAGCGCCGTGCCCGTCGTGCCCGTCGATGAGGAAACAATCGCGCTGTAATTGCCCGGGGGCAGCACCAACAAGAGCGCCGACTCGAGGCTATTGGTCGGGACCCCCGGGACATTCGCCAGGTCCGTGCCCGTCGTCGCGCCCACGTCGTCGTTGCTCGCGATCGCCCGGCCCGCCGAGTCATAGACGGTCAGCCGCGGATTCGCCAAAACGCCCGACACGCCAAAGGCCGTCAACGACGGGCCCTTCGCCGTAATCAGCGCCCGAATCGGATCCGACCCGTTCACCGTGATGCCTTGAATCAACACCTGGTCGCCCGTGCCCACGGTGCCACGGACCGACAGATTCGAAAAGCGCGTGCCCGCCACTTCGTCGGACGCGCGCACCTGCCCGCGCAGTTCGCCAGCCGCAAACGCCGTGCTGTGGAAATTCAGATAGGCGCCGCCCGTCAGCAGCTTGATCGGGTCGCCGCCCGTGTAGGGAATGTCGAAGGTGCCCGCGATGTGTCCGTTCACGTTCGAATACGAGCCGCCGTTGGCGAACGTCGCGTTCGCGTTATTGCCCAACGTGACCACCACGCCCCCGCTCACTCCGGGCGCACCTTCGTGAAAGTGCGAGTTGTTGAGCGTGTTGTTAAAATTGTAGACCGAAATCCGCAGGCTGATCCGATTGGCCAGCAGGTCATAGTACATCACGGCCCCACCGAAATCGTTCAGTCCCGCCAGATTTACCGCCGGAAAAGCCGCCGCTTCCTGCGCCACCGTCATGTTCGCCACCAGCCGTTTCGGTTGGGGGACCAAGCGGCCGCGAATTTCGCCACCCGGAAACTGCGCCGTGTGGATGTTAAAGTAAGCGCCGCCTTGTAACAGGGTCAGCGGAGTGCCCAGATGGGCGATGCTGCGGAACGTCGCGGTCAGCGAGTTGCCGCTGCGGGAGTAAACGGCCTCGGCCCCCAGGCCCGTGACCACGGGACCGGCCACGCCCGGTGCACCCTCGTGAATGTGCGACGCCGTCGCGGTGTTCGCCAGATTGTTGATCGAGACAATCAGATCAAATTTGTTCGCCCCGAGATCGTAGAGCATGATGGCCGAGCCGCTCGCGGGCGACGAATTCGCGGGCACTTCCTGAGCCCCGTCGATGGTGGCGCGCAATTCAATGACCTGAGCGCGAGTGGTGACGGCGAGCGCGCATAACGCGCCCACAAACAGCAGCCGGCGGATGGAGATAATATTCATATGGGTGGGCTTTAGGGGTAAACGCCCGACCAAAGACCGGCACGCGTGGAAAGGTAACAGGATGGTAAGAATTGCCCGAAAATCGCCGCCGGCGAAAAAAAGTCTGAGCTGTGTCGCGCGCGGATAATTGGGTGGATTACGTTGTATTTTCGCCGCAAATCGGTGACCTGATTTATTTCCATGAAAGCCCGCCTCCCTATTCTTATCCTTTGCCTGTCATCACTCGTGTTCACGGCCTGCCCGGATACGAAGGTCACGAGCTATCGCGTCCCAAAGGAAAAGGAGCCCACGATGCCCGTGGCCGCCGCGGCCGGGTCCCCTTCCGCCCCGACGCCGCCGATGGCTTCCGCCGCTCCGGCCATGGGGGCCCCCGGCATGGCCGGCACTCCGGTGGCGACGGCGACGGGCACAAATCTGACTTGGACTGCGCCGGCTCATTGGAAGACGAAGGCCGCCTCCGCCATGCGCAAGGGCACCTACACGCTGCCCGGTGACGGTGGCGCGGATGCCGAACTTGCGATCACCGCGTTTCCCGGCGACGTCGGCGGCGAACTGGCCAACGTCAACCGCTGGCGCGGCCAAATTCAATTGCCGCCAGTCGGTGAGCCTGCCCTCGCGACCGCGATCACCCGCCTCGAGAAAAACGGTTTGAAGATCGCCATCGTCGACGCCGTCGGGCCCGGCGCCACGCCGCAGCACCTCCTCGGGGCGATGATTCCGTTTGGCGGCGCCACCTGGTTTTTCAAGATCACCGGACCGGACGCGACGGTCACGAAGGAAAAATCTGCGTTCCTCTCCTTCCTGGATAGCATCAAGCCCGCCGCGACCCCATGACCGACGCTGTCCGGCAGTTCCGCGATTTCTTCGTTTCCCTCAAGCTCACGGTGTTCCTGTTGGTGCTGGGTATTTTGCTGATTTTTGCCGCGACCTTGGACCAGGTGAACCTCGGCATCTGGGCCGTGCAGGAAAAGTACTTTCGCTCGTTCTTCGTGCTCTGGCGGGTCGGAGACGTGCCCGTGCCGGTGTTCCCGGGCGGCTACCTGATCGGCGGCCTGCTCCTGGTGAACCTAGTGTCCGCCCACGCTTATCGCTTCAAGATGGCCTGGCGTAAGAGTGGCATTTTTCTGACGCATGCCGGCTTGATTCTCCTGCTGGTCGGCGAATTGCTGAGTGGAATTTGGCAGCAGGATTTCAGCATGCGCCTGTCGGAGGACGAACCGAAGAATTATTCCGAGAGTTACCAGCACAACGAACTCGTGATCGTCGACACAACGGATGCGGCGAACGATGACGTCGTTTCCATTCCCGAGGGCGTGCTCGCCAAGGGCGATGTCGTGCAGCACCCGAAACTGCCGTTTCGCGTCGTAACCAAACTGTACTACCCCAATTCGTCGCTGCGAATGCACGACGAAACCAAGGCGGCGGCGGGGACGGAACCACCCTCCCCCGCCACGACCGGATTCGGCACCAGGGTTGTCGCCATTCCCCTGCGCGTCACCTACAAGCAGGATGAGCGCAACCTCGCCACGGCCTACATCGAATTGGTGGGGCCCGAAGGCAGCATCGGCACCTGGCTGGTTTCGACCCATCCCGATTTGCTGCCGCAGGCCTTCGAGCATGGCGGGCGCTCGTGGCGGATCGCCTTCCGCCCGCGACGCGAGTACAAGCCGTTCCAGCTCACGCTGCTGAAATTCAGCCACGACCGCTACGCTGGCACCGACATTCCCAAAAACTTCTCCAGCCGCATCCGACTCCAGACGCCGAACGGCCAGGACGATCGCGAAGTGCTCATCTACATGAACAATCCCCTGCGCTACGCCGGGCTCACGTTCTACCAGGCCAGCTTCGAAAAGGATAACCCGAAGGTCACCATCCTGCAGGTAGTCAAGAACCCGAGCTGGATGCTGCCCTATGTCGCCTGTGCGCTGATGACCCTCGGGCTGATCATCCAATTCGGCATCCATCTCGTCGGCTTTGTGCAGAAGCGCCGCGCTCCCCGTCCCGTCGTCGCATGAAAAAATATTTTCCCTTCCTCATCGTGCTGGTCGTGCTCCTCGGGGTCGGCGCGAAGCTCCTCCCGCCAAAAAACTCCGGGCCCTATGATGTCGTTGGCTTCGGCCAGCTGCCGGTGCTGGAGAACGGCCGGTTTAAGCCGCTGCACACGGTCGCGCGCAATTCGCTGCTACAATTCCAGGGCCGCCAGCGCGTCGTGGCAGCGGACGGTCGGGAACTCACCCCCGGGGAATGGTTGATGGATGTGACGTTCCATTCCGACCTCGCGGACACGTATCAAACCTTCGAGATCGTACATCCGGAGGTGCTGGCGATTTTTGATTTGAATCCGGACAGCGGCCTGGCGGGAAAGCGTTTCTCCTTCCGCCAGATGGATGGGAAGCTCGCCGAGCTTGAGCGACAGGCGAAACTCGCGTTCCCCGTCGAGTCTGCCGTGCGCACCACTTTTCAGCGCGCCGTGGTGCAACTCTACGCCAACCTGCTCCACTACCAGCGGCTCAAATATACTCTGGTCGGCCCGGGGCGCGACGACTTCCTCGGCGACCTGCTGAAATTCCAGGAAAACCTGCCCGCCGGCATCGCCGCGATCCAGGCCCGGGAAGCCAAGCAGCCGTACGACGAAAAGGCCTTCGCCGCCATCGTCGGAGTCGGAGAGGTCATCGAGGCGATGTCCAAGACCGCCGAGATCCTGGTCATTCCGCCCGATACGACCGAGGCCGATCCCACGGCCTGGCAAACCGCCGGCGCGGCGCTCCTCGACACCTTCAAGACCAAGCAGGTCAGTGCCGCCGCCCTGGCCTATGCCGGTCTCGCCCACGCCTGGCGACTGCACCAACCCGAGCAGTTCAACCAACTCATCAAGCTCTACCGGGCCGATTTGGCCAAGCGGTTCGCCCCGCAGGTCGCCAAGGCCCAGGCGGAAACGCGCTTCAACGTCGCCGAGCCGTTTTATAGCGGCCTGATAATTTACGCTCTCGCGGCTTTCTTGGCCATCTTCTCCTGGCTCGCGTGGCCCGAGACCCTCGGCCGGACCGCGTTCTGGCTCGTCGCCCTCGGCTGGATTATTTCCACCGGCGGCATCGTTACGCGCATGTTCCTCGAAGGCCGCCCGCCCGTCACCAACCTGTACTCGTCCGCCCTTTTCATCGGCTGGGGCGCGGTCGCGCTTTGCCTCGTCCTGGAATACCTCTATCGCAACGCCATTGGCAGCGTGGCCGCGGGCACCGTGGGGTTCAGCACGCTCTTCATCGCCCACTATCTCCAGCTCAGCGGCGACACGCTCGAGATGATGCGCGCCGTCCTCGATTCCAATTTCTGGCTCGCGACCCACGTGGTGATTGTCTCAACGGGCTACGCTTCGACGTTCCTGGCGGGCTTCCTCGCCATCATCTACATCTTCCGCGGTTTTTTCACGCGCTCGCTCGACAAAGCGACCGCCGACGCCCTCACGCGGATGGTCTACGGCATTGTCTGCTTCGCGACGCTCTTCAGCTTCACCGGCACCGTCCTCGGCGGCATTTGGGCTGACCAGTCGTGGGGCCGGTTCTGGGGCTGGGACCCCAAGGAAAACGGCGCGCTCATCATCGTCGTCTGGAACGCCATTGTGCTCCATGCGCGGTGGGGCGGGATGATCAAACAGCGCGGGCTCATGTGCCTGGCTGTCGGCGGCAACATCGTGACGAGTTGGAGCTGGTTTGGCACCAACATGCTCGGCGTCGGCCTGCACAGCTACGGATTCACCGATGCGGCTTTTGTCGTGCTCACGTCGTTTGTGGTGAGCCAAATCGCCATCATCGCCCTGGCCAATGTGCCGCTGGAGAAGTGGCGGAGCTTTCAGGGCGGCGCCGAGGTCCGGAGCACGCCCCGGCCCGCCGACACCGCGTCCGTACGGTAAGTCGCGGGTTCGGCGCGACCGAAGGGTCCGATCAACTTCATGATCCAAGGCCGCGTGCGGAGCGCCCGGCCCACCTTTCAGCCTCTTCGTGACGTGTCACAGAATGACTGGCCCTTGGGGCCACGCTCTAACTCCTTTTCAGCAACTCCTCGGCGTGCGCGAGGGCGCTCTTCGCCTTGCTGTCGCCGAGCATCCGGGCCAACTCGCTCACCCGGGCTTTCCGACTCGCCTGGATCGGCGCAATGGTCACGAGGGCACGATCTTTGGACTGGTCCTTTGTCACCACGAGATGGCAGTTCGCCTGCGCCGCTACCTGCGGCAGATGGGTCACGCACAGGACCTGATGATTCTTCGCAATGGCGCCCATTTTCTCTCCGACCACGCGACCGATCTCGCCGCCGACGTTGGCATCCACCTCGTCAAATACGAGCAGCGCCACCTCGTCGAGGTCGGCCAGCACGGACTTCAACGCGAGCATCACGCGGGCCAGTTCACCACTCGACGCCACGCGGTTGAGCGGCAGGGGGGCCTCGCCCACGTTCGGCGAAAACAGAAACTCACAGCCGCAATCCCCGGTCGACGCGAGGTCGGGCAGCGAGACAATCCGCACGAGAAATTCCGCCTTTTTGAAACCGAGCTGGGCGATGCCCTTGGCTGCCGCCCGGGCCAGTTCCCGCGCCGATTTCTCACGCACGGCGCGCAAGGTCTGGGCCTCCCGACGTGCCACGGTCAGCGCGGCGCCGCTTTGCTTTTCCAAACGCGCCAGAGCGCCAGCCAGATCGCCCTGCACCTCGAGCCGCTGACGCATCACCTCGCGCGCGGCCCGCACCGCGGCCAGGTCACCGCCGTGCCGGCGTTTGACCTCGAGCCAGGTGTTCATCCGCGTCGTCAGCTGCTCCGCCTGTTCGGGATCAAACTGCAATTCCTGACTGAGCGCCGAAAACTCGGCGCCAAGATCGTTTAATTCGACCGCCGCCGAGGCGAGCCGATCGGCCAGCGGTTTGCTGGCCGCATCGATCGCCTCGAGTTGCCGCGCTTCCCGGAGCAGCGCCCCGAGCCGCGACTGCAGTCCCTCCTCTCCCGTCAACCCCGCCGCCAGCGCCGAAGAAAGCTCTGTGAGTTCCTGCGCCCGGCTCAGTCGCTGAAAATCCCGTTCCAGCGTCTCGATCGCTTCCTCCGTCAACTCCAACGCCTCGATCGCCGCGAGTTGGTTGCGCAGGAAATCGATTTGCTCCGGCGACAGTTTCGTCTCGTGCGCCAATTTTTCCCGCTGTTCGACGAGCCCGCGCCACGCGCGGTAGCTCGCCTGATATGTCTCCAGTGCCCCACCCGCCCGGCCAAAGAGGTCGAGCAACTCCAGTTGGCAACTTTCCTTGAGCAACCGCCGTGGCTCGCTCGGCCCATGAAAGTCGACCCAGTGTTCGCCCAGTCGTTGCAAGGCCGAGAGCGTGGCCAGGCTGCCATTCACGGTGATTTTTGGCGCCTTCTCGCGCGGCACGCTGCGCTTCAAAATCATGATGCCGTCCTCGCACGGCGGCAGATCGAGTTCGGCCAGCAGGGCGTCGATCTTCTTCGCGTCGGCGAAATAGAGACTCGCCTCGACGTCCGCGGCCGCCGCGCCCTGGCGGATAATGGTCTTGTCCGCCCGTTCGCCCGCCAGTAGCGCGAGTCCGCCGAGCAGGATGCTCTTGCCCGCGCCGGTCTCGCCCGTGACCGCCGTAAAACCCGCCTCGAAGTCGAGGGCGACCTCTTCGAGCAAAGCCAGGTTACGAATTCGGAGCGACTGCAGCATGGCCGCAACGGATGAAGGGCCGGACCGCGAGCGTCAAAGCCCCTTCTGAAAAATTGCGTTTGCTTCCGGCACGGCCCACGGAGCCGGCATCAATGTTACCAGAGCGATAACCAGGATGGGTCCTCCTTTCGCCCGCATTTCCTGCGCGGGCGTTTACCGTATCGTGATGCGAAAATCTTCGACTAATCAGTAGTGTTTTGGGGGCACTCCGTTAAGACCCGTCATATCCCAATATCCCATGCCTCGGAAACTCCTCCCCCTTCTTGTCCTCACGGGCACCCTGTTTTTACCGGCCAGGGCGCACGCGGCGGATGCCGTGAAAATTGACGTGCAGCGCCTGCCCACGGGTCTCCGCTTCGGACTGATTGGCGAACGTCAGAGCCAACCGGCGCCGACATTGTTCGTCTTGCAAGGCGACTTGGACGTCGCGCGACGCGAGCCCATCTACACGGAAGTGGCCCGCCTCCTCGCGCGCCATGGTTTTATAAGCGTGATGATCGATGCGCCGGCGCATGGCGAAGATCGCCGCGAAGGCGAAGGCTCGGAACTCGCCGCCTGGTGCACGCGGGTCGACCAGGGCGAAAATTTCTTGGGAGATTTCACCACGCGGGCCCGTGCCGTGCTCGATTACCTAGTCAAAGAGCGCATCACCGATCCGACGCGGGTCGCCGCCTGCGGGACTTCCCGCGGCGGTTTTCTCGCCTTTCACCTCGCGGCCGCAGAACCCCGGATTCGCTTTATCGGCGGCATCGCCCCGCTGACCGACCTGACCGCGCTCAAGGAATTCGCCACGATTACTCATCGACCACAAGCGGAGGCCCTGTCCTTGACCACGCTCGCGCCCCGGCTGGCCGGCCGGCCGGCGTGGGTGTGCATTGGCAACAACGACGCTCGCATCGACACCGACCAGGTCATCGCTTTTACCCGCGCCCTGGTCAAAGCCACCGCTCAGGGGCAAAAGGCCGATGCCTCTGTGCCCGTGGAAGTCGTCATCAATACCAGCGCCGGTCACCGGAGTACGCTCCACGATCACGAACTACTGGCGGCGTGGCTGCTCCAGCAGTTCGGCCTGGCCCAGTGACGTACAGGACGAAGGGGACGGGAGGGTCCGTGGTGTAGCACGGGCCTTTAGCCCGCGTTGTTGGCTCAGGCCGGCTGCTGCTGAGACAGGCAGTGCAGCGTGCCGAGACCCCAAATCAAATCGTAGCAATCGATCGGTACGACTTCGCGCCCCGGGAAACAGCCACCGATAATCTCACAGGCCGCGGCATCGCTCCGCTTTTGGCGAAACGTCGGCACGAGCACCGCGCCGTTGATAATAAGGAAATTCGCGTAGCTCGCCGGCACCCGCCAGCGCTGAAAGCCCATGGCCCGCGGCATGGGCAACTTCACGAGGTCGAATTTCTTTCCACGCGCCGTTCGAAAGTCTTGCAGCCGTTCGAGATTTTCCGCCAGCGCCCGGTAGTTCGCATCTGGGCGCTTCGACTCTACGACGGTGATCAGACCGTCGGATTTATAAAAACGCGTGAGGTCATCGACATGCCCGTCCGTGTCGTCCCCCACAATGCCCTGACCGAGCCAGAGTACTTTGGTCACCCCAAGGCAGGCTTTCAGATCTTCCTCGATTTCCTTTCGCGTCAGATGCGGATTGCGGTTGGGATGCAACAGACACGCCTCGGTCGTCAGCAGCAGGCCCGCGCCATTGACATCAATGGACCCGCCCTCGAACACCATGTCGTTCGCGAACCGGCGGACGCGCAACGCCTGGCTGATGCGCAATGGAATCGCCTGATCAAAATCGTAGGGCGGATATTTGTCGCCCCACGCGTTGTAATGCCAGTGCGTCAGGGCCACTTCACCGGTCCGATCATTCTTCACAAAGATCGGGCCGTGATCGCGGCACCAGGCGTCATTGGTCGGATGATTGTAGAACGCGACTTGCTTCATCACCGCGCCCGCGGCCACGCAGAGCCGCTTCGCCCGCGGTTGAAGGGCGGTCGCGCAATTGATTCTTACGTTTTCGAAGCGGCTGATTTGCGCCACGAATTTTGCATACGCATAGGGCACGGCGCGAAATCGACCCGGCCAAGTGGCATGCCGGTGGGGCCAGGAAAGCCAGACGGCCGCCTGGGGCTCCCATTCGGCCGGCATCCGAAATCCGAGGGCCGCCGGCGACCGGCGGCCTCGTGGCGACGTCGGCACCCTGGCACGAGAATTTATTTTGACCACCTGAGCCATGATAGAAATTGCGTCCTGTTTTGTTTGCGTCGCGGCGCGGTACTGGGGGAATTGCGCCGTAATTTTTCTTCAGTCGATAAATCGCCGCGTTAAGTCCCCATAGGCATCAATCCGCCGATCCCGCAAAAACGGCCAGTGCGTGCGCGTGTCATCCACCTGGGCCCGGTTGACCGGCACGAGCAGAACTTCTTCGCGGTCCGCCGTGGCCTTGGCCAAAATCTCGCCGCTGGTCCCCGCGACAAAACTTTGGCCCCAAAATTCCAGGCCATCGCCGCCCGCCGGGCGTTCGAGGCCAATGCGGTTCGTCACCGCGACATAGCAGCCATTGGCAACGCCATGCGCCCGCTGGATGGTTTCCCACGCCGCGTGCTGTTTCGCGCCTTGCGTTTTCTTTTCCTTCGGATGCCAGCCAATGGCGGTCGGGTAGAAAATAATTTCCGCGCCCTGCAACGCGGTCAACCGCGCGGCCTCAGGGAACCACTGATCCCAGCAAATCAACACGCCGATCTTGCCATACTTCGTCGGCCAGGCGCGAAAACCCGTGTCGCCGGGCGTGAAATAGAATTTTTCGTAATAGGCGGGATCATCGGGAATGTGCATTTTCCGATAGATCCCACGGAGCGTCCCATCGGCGTCGATAATCGCGGCCGTGTTGTGATAGAGCCCCGACGCACGTTTCTCGAAGAGGGACACGATAATGACCACCCCGTGCTGGCGCGCCAGTTTTTGAAACACCTTCGTCGTCGGCCCCGGGACACTCTCCGCCAGGGCGAAGTTCGCATAGTCCTCGCTCTGGCAAAAATACTGCGAGCGAAACAGCTCTTGGGTGCAGATAATCTGCGCCCCTTGGCGCGCCGCCTGTTCGGTCAACGCGAGCGACCGTCTCAGGTTCGCCGCGGGATCCGCGGAGCACGCGTGCTGTAAAAGACCGAGGGTGACCGTGGACATGAAGGGAACCTCACTCGCTGCGGGTGGGACGCGGCGTCGCGTCCCCGAAATTGGGACGCTCAGTACACCACTTTGTTGAGCGGGTACTCGACGATGCCTTCAGCCCCGAGGGCTTTGAGTTGCGGGATAATTTCGCGCACGACACTCTCGTCGATAATGGTCTCGAGCGCGATCCAGTCGGGCGAGGTGAGGTGGGAGATTGTCGGGTTGCGCAGCGCCGGCAGGGTTTTCACCACCTCCTCGAGCGAGGCCTTGGGCAGATTCATCTTGAGCCCGACCTTGGAGCCGGCTTCGAGCGCGCCGCGCAGCAGCAACGCGAGGGTTTCGATTTTCTTCCGCTTGGCCGGATTGGTCCAACTCTTCTTGTTGGCGATGAGCTTGGTGTTGGTCTCCAGGAGCGTGTCGACGATTCGCAGCTTGTTGGCCCGGAGCGAACTGCCGGTCTCGGTGATGTCGACGATCGCATCGACGAGATCCGGCACTTTCACCTCTGTCGCGCCCCACGAAAACTCGATCTCGACCTTCACGCCCTTCTGCTCGAAGTAACGCTTTGTGGTATTGACCAGCTCCGTGGCGATGCGCTTGCCGGCCAGATCCGCCACGGTCTTGACCGATGAATTCTCCGGCACACACAGCACCCAGCGGGATTTAAGGGTCGAAGCACGACTGTAGACGAGATCACACACCTCCACGACGTCGGAGGCGTTTTCCTGCACCCAGTCATAACCCGTCAAGCCGCAGTCAAAAAACCCGTGCTCCACATACCGGCTCAGCTCCTGGGCGCGCACGAATCGGCCGTCAAGTTCCGGGTCGTCGATGGACGGACGGTAACTGCGCGAGTTCGTCGTGATTTTCCAGCCCGCCTTGGCGAACAGGATTTTTGTGGAATCCTCGAGACTGCCCTTCGGCAGACCGAGCATCAGCAGTGGTACATTCTCAGACACAGGCCCAAAGGACACGCGGGCCGTAAAGCCTTCAAGCCTATTTGCCGGATCCCCCCTGAACACCGTGGCGGTTCGAGCGGGAGCACGACCGCTCCCAACGGAAACCAGGCCGAGGGCGCGGGGGTTGACATCCCTGGCGGCAATTGTAAAAGAATACCTGCTGTCTGGTATGTCCACCATCCCTCCGCCGCGCTCCGAACCCAAGCCGCTGATCGTCATCGTCGAGGACGAGGCGGAACTCGCGACCCTGATTGCGAATCACCTGGAAAAAGCCGGAATGCACACGCAAATTTGCACGCGCGCGTCGCATGCGATGAAATTTCTGGAGAAGAATTTTGCGAATCTCATCCTGATGGACATCAACCTTCCCGATCAATCCGGCTTCGCGCTGGCGGAAGAGTTGAAAGCGGAGGAGATCAACGTGCCGATCATCTTCCTCACGGGTAACGTCGAGGAAAACAGCAAGGTGCACGGACTCGACATGGGCGGCGACGATTACATCACCAAGCCCTTCAGCTACGCCGAGGTCGTGGCGCGGATTCGCGCCGTCTTGCGCCGAACGGAGGCCAAGACCGATCTTAATGTGACGAAGAACGTCCGGATCAGCGACGAGCCCTTTGAGATCTGCGGCGCGTTGATTACCCCCGAGCGACTGGAAATCTCGTTTCCAGGCAATGTCGTGCAAAACCTGGGGCGCAAGGAACTGGGCATTCTCGCCTACCTTCACGCGCACCCCAGCCAAATCATTCCGCGCAAGGCCCTGATCCATTCGGTCTGGGGCCTGCATGCCGACGTCAAGAGCCGCTCGCTTGATCAATACATCGTCAAGGTCCGGGAACTTTTCGCCGCGCACGGGCTGAGCCTGGATTCGTTCCGCACGATCCACGGGATTGGTTACAACTTCGAACCGCCCCCCGCCGCGCAAAAGTAGCCCGGTCCCCGACCGGCGTGGGCTGGGCAGCCGCCAACGCGTTTGGCCGAGTTCGTCGTTCCGCCTTGAGGCGGAAGGTTTGTCTGATTCCGCCTCAAGGCGGATCTACAAACGCCGACGTGACAGACCCTCAAAACAACTCCGCCTGCGTTTCCCGGCCGCTTCGCCCGGGCTGCGCGGCGTTTCCGGCTGGCTTCACGATTTCTGTCACGCTTGCCGCTCCGCCTGCATACCGTTTCCGCGCCTCGGCCAGCGCGCCCCGCATTTCAAACGACTCGAGCAGGCGAAAGAGTTCCTCCGGTTGCGGCGTGCGCCACTCGGGCTTTACCGGCGGCAGCGCCAGGTTCAAGGTCGTGAGTCTTCGATTCAAACGCAGCCGATCCGCCGCGCCGGCCACGGCTTCACGAAAGCGATCGGGCTTCAGTTCTGCCGCGTGCCCAATGACGCCCTCGAGATCCCCCCACTCCGCCAGCCATTTCGACGCCGTCTTCGGCCCGACTCCGTCGACGCCGGGAATGTTATCCGCCGTATCACCGACGAGGGCGAGATAGTCGGCGATTTTTGCCGGTGGCACGCCAAACTTTTCCTGCACGCCCACGGCGTCGAGCAATCGCCACCCCAGTTTGGGGTTGGCCGACGGCGGTGGGAGCATGATTTTGATCTGCGCGTTCACAATCTGGGCAAAATCCTTGTCGCTGCTGACGATGACAATCTCATGGCCTGCGGTGGCGAGCGCCACGGCCTCGGCCGCGAGCAGATCGTCGCTCTCGACGCCATCCTGCTCGATCCCCGCCAGGCCCATCGCCCGCGTGAGTTGCTTGAGCGGCTCGATTTGGTGGGTGAGCGGTTCCGGCATTTCCTTGCGCTGCGCCTTGTACTCCGGATGCAGGGCGAGCCGATCCTGCGCGCCGCCGAGATCAAAGAAGACCAGGATGGACTCGGGGTTTTCCTGATCGGCGAGTTTCCAAATCGACTTCACCCAACCGTGCAAAGCCCCGGTCGGAAACCCGTCCGCCCGGGTCAATTCCGGCAGCGCGTGGAAGCAACGGTACGCGAGGTTGAAGCCGTCAATCAGCAGCCATTTGGGCATGGGGAGGAAAAGTTGAGAGTTGAAAGATGAGAGTTGAGAGACTCAAAACCGCACATCCTACCGGATGCCGACCGACAACCATCGTTCCCCGCTGAAGACTCTCAATCCTCAACTCTCAACTGGCTCACGGATCCACGTCGTAGACTTCCACGATGCCGATGCCGGTCGTGTTGCCCACTCCGCTCATTTGTACGGAATAGCTCCCGGGCGGTAGCATCACGAGCATCGCCGAATCGAGGCTGCCGTTCGCCAGCGGAAACGCGCCGCCGGAAACCGCGGCGGCGGCGATGATTCCCGCGTCGTCACTTGAAGACCAGTTGTCGTTTGATCCAATCGCCTTGCCCGTCGCTTGGTTGAAGAGCGTGATTTTCGGATCCGCCAGGAGCACATTCGCGGGGAGGTTGAAACGCGACAGAGTCGGACCCACCCCGCGAATCAACAGCCGACGCGAGACTTCGCCGCCGATGAAGAAGCCCGCCGTCATGATGTTATTGCCCGCGCCAACGTCGCCGCGTGTCGACACGTTCGCCGCCTTCGGGCCGGCGACCCCGCCGGCCGTGACATCATAGACTTCGATAATCACCGCGCCCGACGCCCCCGCCACCGTGCTCTTGGCCTGCACCGAATAGGGACCGGGCAAAAGTGTCGTGAGCACGGCCGCGTCGAGCGAGTTGGCGCCCGACAGCGGAAACGCGTTGGCCCGGGTCATGGCCTGCTGCAACGCGGTGACCGCCGCGTTACCGCCGGTTTGCGTGCCCCAATTGTCATTGGTCAGAACCGGCGAAGGATTGCTGCCACTGTAGATTTCGAGCCGGGGATCCGCGAGCGTCCCCGCCACTCCCTGCGCCGCCAGCGACGGACCGACCACGCGGATCAACATCTGCCGCGTTTGGTTCGGGGTCCCACTGACAACGAATCCCGCGGTCAGCACGCTGTTGCCCGAGGCCGTGATGGCCCGGGTCGAAATATTTCCCAGCCGGGTCGGGGTATTGGAGAGCGTGAGGGTCGCTGGATCGCTGGTTGAACTGGCGGCGGCCGAGGTGATCACGACCGTGTAGGTGCCCACCCGCGTCGCATCGACGTTGGTCAAGCTCAAGGTCGAACTGTTGGCCCCGGGCACCGGCGCGCCATTCAAGAGCCATTGATAGGCGAGCGGCGGAGCCCCGATGGCCTCGACCTTGAAGATGGCACCCGAGCGCGGAGCCACAACAAGGGACTCCGGATGCTTCGTGATCGTGACGTAACGATACGAGTACAACACATCCTTCAACACGACCTCGGCGATCGACTTGTCGTCGGGCAGCGGGGCTAGGAGGACCACCTTGGCCGCAATCTGATCGGTCGTGACGGCAATCGACGGCCGGGCCAGCTGGTAGAACAACGCCGCGGCGCGGGCCCGTTTGAACAACGCCGTGTTGGTCGAATTCGTGAGCGTCACGAATTCGGAGAGCGCCGTGTTGAGGCCGGCGACATTGTAGCCGCGGCCCAGCGTCGCGCTCGACACGTTGTTGCTCCGGAAGCGCACGTGATCGAGCGCCGACGGCGTGCCGAGCCCGGCATTCTGCCACAGCTGATTGAGGAACGTGGGCTCCGGGATGAGACTCGCGGGATTCTCGAGCAAAGCGACCGTCGGTACGACCCCGAACTTCGCGAAAAACTCGTTGGACGAGAGAATCGAGCCGATCGCGGTCGCCAAACTTCCCCGGGCCGTCGCGAGCAGCGTCGGATAGTTCGCCGGCGTGGGCCACTGCCCCATGATGACATAGTAGGCCGCCAGCAGATTCACCGGCGGGATAAACCCGGTTTCGTCCGTCACGGTGGCGACGAGGTCACCTCGCGTCATCGTTCCCGCCCCGAGTTTCGCCACGAGATCCGCGAACACCAGCGGGTTGATCGTCTGCGTGTTGGCGATGTCCTGGTAGGTCTGCAGCACGAAGGCCGCGTCCTCGAGCACCGGGTCGTTGCGGCGCACGGTGACAAGCACCGTGGGCGAAACGGTCGTGATGCCCGTGTTGTCCGTCGCGATGGCATACACGTTGAACGTGCCCGACTGGTTGGGCGTCCAGTTGACCTGGTAGTTCGTCGTCGCGCTGCCGCTCGAACCGATGCTCGTGCCGTTGGCAAAATATTGCACGGAGGTCACCGTGCCATCGTTGTCGCGGGCACTGGCCGTCAGTTGCGCCTGCCGGCTGAAAGGAATACTGATCGTCGGCGGAGAACTGGCCGCCGTCGTGGCGGGCAGCGGCGTGATTCCAATC
>CANJNJ010000017.1 GCA_947474995.1 Opitutaceae bacterium
ACACTCGCCACCGTGCTCGCCGTGCTGCGGGCCGGTGGCGATCAACTCGGCTGGGGCTTCCAACTCCAATCGCCCGTCTTTGTCTATGCGCTCGCCGTCGTCATGCTCGTGTTCGGCATGAACATGAGCGGCGTCTTCGAGTTCGGGCTTCGCGCCACCGCCGTCGGCGGCGAACTGCAGATGAAGTCCGGCTACGCCGGGTCGTTCTTCACCGGCGTCCTGGCCACCGTTGTCGCCACCCCGTGCAGCGCGCCCTTCCTCGCGCCCGCCCTCGGCGCCGCGCTGGCGGTCTCGACGGTCGAGTCCTACGCCATCTTCACCGCGATCGGGATCGGACTTTCGCTGCCGTACCTCACGCTCTCGATTTTCCCGCAGGCCGTGAAGGTCCTGCCGCGGCCGGGCGCGTGGATGGAGACGTTCAAGCAATTCATGGCGTTTCCGCTCTACGCGACCGTGGGCTATCTCATCTGGGTGCTCGCCGCGCAGACCGGCGAGGAAGGCTTCCGCAATGTCCTCTTCAGCCTCGTGCTCGTCGCGATGGGCGTGTGGATGTACGGCCGCTGGAACGTCCCCGGCTCATCGTCGGGCCGCATGCGCTTCGGCGTGGCGAGTCTCATCGTCGTCAGCGGTCTCGGGCTTTGGGTCGGCTGGCCGCGGACCGCGGTCGCGCAATCCCCCACCAGCGGCATCCCCGAAGTCGTTTGGGAACCGTGGAGCGCCGAGGCCGTGGCGAAATACCAGGCCGAAGGCCGGATCATCTACGTCGACTTCACCGCCCGCTGGTGCGCCACCTGCCAGGCGAACAAGCGCCTCGTGTTTCACTCGGACGATGTCCTGAAGTTTTTTGCCGACAAAAAAATCGTCACCCTCCGCGGCGACTGGACGAACAAAGATCCGAAGATCACCGCCGAGCTCGCGCGCTACAGCCGCTCCGCCGTCCCCTTCAACGTGATCTGGATGCCCGGCCAGAAGGAGCCGGTGATCCTGCCCGAACTCCTCACGCCGGGGATGGTGCTCGATGCGTTGAAAAAAGGTTAGGCGATATTTCTCTCTCCCACCCGCCTCAGTCCAAAGGCATCCGAACCGCTTGGTTGGTTTCGGCGGACCGGTTGCCGGCCTCGACCATCTCGACGGCCTTGAGTCCGTCTTCCGCCGATACGAGCAACGGCGTTTTTCCGATGACGGCGTCCGTCAGATCCTGAATCTGCCGCGCAAACGCCTGCCGCATATACGGCGAGGGATACCCCCAACCTGCATCGGGGCCCTTGAAATCGTCCGATTGATAGACGACGTCCCAGCCACCGTCGGCCCGGGAGCGCTTGATCTGGCCGTAGGCGGCGACGTCGAGCATCGCCTTCGACCCGATGACCAAATAGCGCGCCCGCGTGCCCAGGGCGCCGTGCGGCAATTCGTACGTCATCCAGATGTGACCCAGCACCCCGTTCGCAAACGTGTACTGAATCATCCCGCTCGCCTGCGAATCCGTTTCCCGCGGGTGATATTTGGTGAACTGCGCGAACGCCAGCACCGGGTCGGCGCCGGCGTACCAGCGCGTCACGTCACAGCCATGCGAGCCCCAATTGAGGAAGTGGCCGCCCTCCTTCGGATCCTTCGCCCACGAACCCGGGGGAAAGCCCGGCGCTCGCCCGGTCACGGCAAGCTTCTCTGCGTTCTCGTCCTCGGGAATCCCGAGGCCTCCGGTCATCCCGCGCCACGTCTGCACCATCCGCACGTCACCGATGTCACCCTGGTCCATCATCTCGCGCGCCAAGCGGGGCGCTTCCATCCGGCGCGTCACATGACCCACGGTCATCTGGATTTTCGCCGCCCGGGCGGCCGCGACCATCTGCCGGCACTCGGACACGCTGAGCGCCATCGGCTTTTCCAGAAAGACGTGCTTCCCGGCCTTGGCCGCCGCGACGGCCTGCGGAAAATGCGTGGAGTGCGGCGTGGCGAGCACGAGCGCATCAATGTCGGGCCGCGCCAGCATCTCTTCGAACGTCGCGAGGTGTTCGATGCCGTTTTGCCCGGCGAAGCTCGACGCCCGCCGGCCGCCCGTCACCCCGACGAGCCGGGTATTCCGGGTGTCGTCCTTGAAGGCCGTCCCGAACACACCGGCCATCAGACCGGAACCAACCATCCCAAAGCGTACCGTCGAAGAAGGGTTTTTCATTTCAAGGCGTAGTTTGCTCCCGGACTTCCAAGTTGGGCCAAAATGAGAACCAACGCGCCGGCCGATTCAACTCACATGTCGCAGGAAACTGCGCTCGACCCAGGCAGGAAAGCGGGACGATCATGCGCGTCTTTTTGGACGCACCCATGACTTCGTTCGCCTTGCCCGCCAACTGCGCCCAAATCAAACGGGTGGGCAGTTTTCATGAACTCGTCACGACGCGCTTCGGCGGCGGCATCAACGCTCTGTGTTGGGAACGCACGCTGGCGGGCGATTACGCCGAGATCGTGACGCTCCTCGGCGGCGAGGACGGCATCACCTCGCTCGACGAAGCGCGCCTCCGTGCCCTCCCCGTGACGACCCTAGGTCGGGCCGCCGTCGGGCTACTCTGCGACGACCTCCAACTCCTCCGCGACCATGGCCTCGCGCCCGTCCTCGATTGCATTCACGGCTACCCGCGGGACGAACACCCCGGACCCGTGCCCACCGACGTCTACTCCTTTCACGCCGACAGCGCCCCCATCGAAGCCGACACCTATCTTTGCACATATCACGGACCGTCGAGCGAGGGCCTGCGCAATGAAGATGCTGAGCGGCGCGTCGACCTTCCGGCCACGCGCGCCGAACTGCTCCGACTCTTTGGCGGCGCCGATGACGCCGACTTCCAGGGGTACCTGAAAGAGAACTGCTATGATCTCCACTATGCCGCCAAGCCGCCGGCCCGGCCCTTTTCCTTCGGCGTCGGCAACCTCTGGCGCATCGCCGTCGAGTATCCCGGCAGCCCCGTCCCGCCCTGCATCCACCGCGCCCCGGCCCTCGAGCCCGGTCAACCGCCGAGGTTGCTGCTGATCAGCTAGCGAAAACAAAGTGTTCCGTGAAAGACGCCGTGGGTTTTAACTCACGGTCCACCCATCACGACGATCGTACCGGGTGGGCCGGGCACTCCGTGCGCGGCCAATAAGATCGGTCTCAAAACTCCGAACGTCGGCTTCTTCTCGCTCATTCCCGCGTCAGGCGCAGCAACACCACCCCATGCTGCGTTCAGCTCGCAATTGCGGCCTCCCGCCCGCCCATCGGAAGCGGGCCGATTGCGCCCGGAATTTACCACCCATCCGACGGCGTCGAGTCGCATTTTGTCCCGGTCAGGCAGGGAGACGGCGCCCGACCCAATCCCTTTTTTCCATATCCGGCCGCGCCCCGTCGGCGGTTCGCGGCGCTTACCGAGGGCTACCCGAAGGACGCTGTCCCCGGCTGCCTTCGCGGGGACGCAGGCGCTGGCCGCCCGACCAGACACACGGGAGATCGCGTCGTCCCATCACCGTCACGGCCATTCCGACAAAGGTCACGAGGGCGGAAACTGCGAGTAGGGTTAACATGGCTAGCATCTCGATCCCAATCGGCGCATCGGTCCAGTTGCTTAGGAGATCGGTTCACTTTTTACGTTCTTTGAATACTTCCCGCGCCAAAATGTCTCCTGCGTGTTTGTCCCGAACCGACCGGGCTAGGAGTTGGACCACAAATCTGGTGGAACGGCGCGCTCGAATGACCTTTGAGGGTTTGGCCACAAATTTCACCAATGGGCACAGATGCTGACCTGACCCCGCGGGCTTTTATTTGTGTTCATCGGTGAAATTTGTGGTTCGCGTCAGCGGGCTTGAAGTTCTTTGCGAGCATGGTGCATTTTCAGATTTCGGCGCGCGGATGACCGGCGGAGCGAACCAACTTGCAACCGCCCAAACCGAACCACAGAAAACATCCCGATGGACGGCGAGCCGGTCGGCCGCCACGTTACCTCTTCACCCCCAATCCAGAATCACCGATGAATAACGAAATTTCCCGTCACGAAACTACGCCGGCCCGGATCATTTCCCGCCGGAAAAAATCGCTCGCGCTCGCCCTATTGGCTGCTGGCGTGACCGTGATGCTCGCCGCCGCCGAATCTCCCCGCCAGACCACCTGGACCTTTGATCGCCTCGACAAGATCGGCGGCGCCGCGGTGACGGTGGAGGGCCACCCGAAGGTCATCGACAGCCCGGTCGGCAAGGCGGTGCTTTTTGATGGCGTCGGCGACTCGCTCCAAATCGAGCAGCATCCGCTGGCCGGCCTGGCCACGTTCACGTTCGAGGCGTACTTCCGGCCCGATGGCGGCGCAAACCAGCAGCGCTGGTTTCACCTCGCGGAGATCGATCCGAAGACAGGCCTCGCCGCCAGCAAGGAAAAGACCACGAACGAACCGAACGCCCGCTTCCTTTTCGAGATCCGCGTCGTCAATGAAAACCAGTGGTATCTCGACGCCTTCATGAACGGCCCCGGCTACAACAAGGCGCTGATGTTTGCCGCCAAGGTCCATCCGATCGGCCAGTGGTATCACGTGGCCCAGGTTTTCGACGGCAAAATGTTTCGCAGCTATGTGAACGGCGAACTGCAGGGCGAAGCCGAGGTCCTCACCTACAAGCCGCAGCTCCCCGGCCGCGCCTCGGTCGGCGTGCGGTTGAATAAGGTAAATTATTTCAAGGGCGCCGTCGGCACGGCCCGCTTCACGCCCAAGGCGCTAACGCCGGCGGAGTTCATGAAGGCGCCGCCGCAGAAGTAGGTTCGCCGGCCGCTGATCGGCTGGGCCGGTGCAGCCGGGTTAATGCAGCAGTCAGAAGGCCAGGAATTGTGGCTGACCTAGCCACGAATTTCGCGGGCTGCCGAAATGGCATCCCTTTTGGGCCAAGGCAGATTTTGCCCCAAATTTCACCCATGGGCACAGATGCTAATCTGGCTCGTTGGGTTTTATTTGTGCCCATTTGTGGCCGGCGCGAGCCGGATGGGAAATCATCACCAAACTTCCTCGTCCCGCCACCGGGCTTGCGCGGTCGTCTCCGATCGGCAATCAACGGCGGTCGTGAGGTCCTGGCGTCTTCTTCTGCCTGCGCTCCTGTTGCTCCCGGCTCTGCCCGGGCAAGTCCGCGCACCCGTCACCGGCGAACCGCCCGTGCGGCTCGCCGAGGTGGTCGTGACGCCGAGCCGTTTCGGCGTACGTGAAAGCCCCGCGGCCCTCGCCGCCACACTCACGAGCGGCGATCTCGAAACACTGCCGCAGCTCGGCGAGGACCTTTACCGCACCATCGCCCGGCTGCCGGGCGTGACCGCGGATGATTTCACGGCGAGCTTCTGGGTCCGCGGCGCGCCCAATGACAAGGTTCTCGCCCGGCTCGACGGCGTCGAACTCCTGGAACCGTTTCACCTCAAGGACGTCGACGGCGCGCTCTCCATTGTTGATCTCCAAAGCGTCGGCCAACTCGACCTGATCACCGGCGGATTCACGGCCGACTTTGGCGACCGGCTGGCCGGTGTCCTCACCATGGAAACCGCCTCCCACACGGGGTCGGCCGCGCGTTCCGAGATCGGGCTCAGTCTCACGGGCGTGCGGGCGGCGAATCAGGGAAATTTTGCCGGCACCCGCGGCCAGTGGCTCATCACCGCACGCCGCGGTTATCCGGATCTCGCGCTCCGGGCCGAGGGCCGGGCGAACGAGGTCTTTCCGCGCTACTGGGACGCCTCCGCCAAGATCGAATACGAGGTCGCGCCGGGCCACACGCTCTCGGTGCACGCGCTGCACGCCGACGACACCATGCGCGTGCATGAAAACAACCATCCGACGCTCACCAGCCGCTATGGGAGCGACTACGCGTGGGCGCGCTGGCGCGGCGCGTGGCAGGATCGGCTGACGGGCGAAGCCGTGCTCTCGTATTCCGCGCTCGGCTGGGAACGCAAGGGCGACGGCCTTTTCGACCAGCGACTCAAACTCAACCTACTCGACCAGCGAAGCCTGGAGGTCGTCACGCTCCGGCAGGACTGGGCGCTTACGCTCAACGAGCATGCGTTGCTCCGCGCCGGCCTGGACCTGAGGACGTCCTCGGCTCGCTATGACTATTCGCTGCTCCGCGAGGACAACGCCGTCAGCAACGGCGCTCAGGTCATGGCGACGCGTACGGCCACCGTTCATCTGCAGCCGGCGGGTGACACCGTCGGGGCGTTTCTCGCCCCACGCTGGCGGATCGGAGCCGCGCTCACCGTCGAGCCGTCACTCCGGTTTGATCGGCATACCGCCACCGGCGACAAGGCCATGAGTCCGCGTTTCAATGCGTCACTTCGCCTCGGGCCCGGTACCAGCCTGCGGGCGGCGTGGGGAATCTACCTGCAATCGCAGGGCCTGCACCAAATCGCGGTGCAGGACGGCGACCTGGGCTTTGACCCCGCGGAACACGCGGAGCATCGCGTGCTGGGGCTGGAACATCGCCTGCCATCCGGCGTCGCGCTGCGGGCGGAGCTCTATGAGCGGCGCACGACGCAGCCGCGCCCGTATTGGGACAACCCCATCCTCATCTACAGCATTTTTCCCGAGATCCAATCCGACCGCCTGCGCTTCGCGCCGACGAACAACCGTGCCCGCGGGTTAGAACTTCTCGCGGCGCGTCACGTCGCGCGGGGTTTCGGCTGGTCTGCGAGCTATGCGCTTGCGGTGGCCGATCAGCTCGTCGCCAGCCGAACCATTCCCGTGCCCCGCGACCAGCGGCACACGCTTTACGCCGACGCCAGCTATGCTCCCAACGCGAAGTGGCGTTTCAGCGCCGCGTGGCAATATCACACCGGCTGGCCCGCCACCGACGTGAGTTACACGCTCATCCCGCTGAACAACAACCGGCGTCTCCTGCAGCGCGTGATCGGTCCCGCCTACGCGGAGCAGTTGCCGGCTTATCACCGGCTCGATCTTCGCGCCACGCGCCGTTGGGCGCTGCGCCACGGCGAACTGCGCGGTTTTGCCGACGTGTTCAATGCGTACGATCACCAAAATATTCTGGGCTACGACTACTCGGCCGTCGTCCAAGGCGCGGCGGCCACGACGGCGCGCAAACCGAAGGACTTGCTGCCGATTTTGCCGAGTATCGGGTTGGAATGGCAGTTTTGAACCCGGGATGCCGGAGGCCGCGGAAGATACGCCGATCGGCCGACCGTCCCTGCGATCCCCGGTTAAATTGATTACTTGCGCGACCATTTGACGATGCCGCCCGGCGCGTTCACCGTTGGCACGTGCTATCCGACGCGTTCGCCGGTCTGCAGAAGTTAATGCTGCCTGATCGCTGGCAGGCGCTGGCCCTGGCAGCGCTGCGCGCGGGCAAGGATGTCATCGTGGATGCCCCGACCGGCGCTGGAAAGACGTACATCTTCGAACGCTGGGCCGAGCAGACCAACTTCGCCCGGCGCGCCTTGTTCACCGTCCCAACCCGCGCGCTCGCCAACGACAAGTTCGCCGAATGGCGCGCCCGCGACTGGGACGTCGGCATCACCACCGGTGACCTTTCCGTGAATCCCGACGCGCCGCTCGTGGTCGCGACCCTTGAGGCCGTGCAAGGGATCGTCACCGACACCGGCCCCGCCCGCTTTCGACCCACCGAGCGCCAGGAGCACCGCAAGGAACCCTTTCAACTGCTGGTCGTCGACGAATACCACTGGCTCGCCGATGCGCAGCGCGGCAATCACTACGAGGGCGTCCTGCTCGCCGCCCCGCGCCACCTGCAACTCCTGCTGCTCTCCAGCGCCGTCGCCAATCCCACGGACGTCGCGACCTGGCTGCGCCGGCTCGGCCGCGATCCCGAGGTCATTCAACACCGCGATCGGCCCGTACCGCTCGAGGAAGTCGAAGTCGACGATCTCGTCCACGGGCTGCCCCGCGTCATCGAAGGTTTCTGGGCGCGTCGCGTCGCGGGGGCGCTGCGCGAAGGACTTGGGCCGGTTCTCGTCTTCGCGCCCCACCGCGCCGATGCGGAACGACTCGCCCGCCAATTTGGACGCGAGCTGCCGCTGGCCGATCAACTCACGCTCACGCCCGAGCAGGAACAACTCGCCGGTCCGATGCTGGCGAAGCTCCTGCGGGCCCGCGTCGCCTTTCATCACAGCGGCCTAAGCTACGCCCAGCGCGCGGGCGTGATCGAACCCCTCGCCAAGGCCGGCCAGCTCCGGGCGGTCGTCGCCACGCTGGGGCTGAGTGCCGGGATCAATTTTTCGCTCCGCTCGGTCCTCATCACCACGAGCAATTTTCGGCACCAGCATCTCGAGCGGGAAATCGCGCCGCACGATCTCTTGCAGATGATCGGCCGAGCCGGTCGCCGTGGGCTCGATGAGTATGGCTACGTGCTCGTGAGCAGCAGCACGCCCCGGATGCGGCGGGCCGAACCGCTTCGGCTGAAACGCGCCGCACCGCTGCCGTGGGCATTTTTCCTCCGGCAGCTCCGGGCCGGCCGCGACGCCGCTGAGCTGGCCGCCACCGAATCCAACCGCTTCTTCACCGACGAGCCGGTTCGCCTCGGCACCGAACAGACGGCGCAGCTGGCGCCGAGTTCGCTGCCGTGCGGCGAACGCACCGACACCGGGCGCGCCCGGCTGGTCCGCCGCGAGCGCAATCCCTTTCTGCCGTGCCACGGGTGTCCGCACCGCGCCGAGTGCCTGACCCTGCCCGTTCAGCCCACGCTGCTCTGGCAATGGCAACGCACGGACGTGCTCGATCGCCAATTGCGGCTTACGGTGCGCGGCGAAATCGTTTCGTTCTTCCTCGGCCCCGAAGGCCTCGCGCTCGCGGCGGCGCTGGAGGATCGCCGCTACCCGCTCGACGAGCTGGTCTTCGACACGGCGAATCTCTTTGCCGGCGATCGCTTTGCCGGCACCAATCCGCGCGGCTTGGGCCGGCTTGCCGTCGCCTGCACCCGCGCCTATCGACGAATCTCCATCGAGGGCTGGTTGCACGAAGGCGTGCCGGTGCAATACGGCTCGGGCGCGAGCGAGTCCGTCCGCGCATTGGTGGCCGAGGGCGCTCGGACCCGGGACGTGATGGACGAAATCGAAACCGCGGGCCGGGGCGACATTGCCCGGCTGCTCACGGAATGGCGCAGCCTGTTGCGACAAGTGGCGGGCGCCGGACCGCTCCTCGGCGACGGCGCCCCGATGAACGGCCGCGATCACTTCATCGCGGAACGCTGGGATGTCTTTCGCGCCCTCGCCCGCCATTGGCTGAAGGAGTCCAAGATCGACGCACTGCCGGACTTGCCGCCTCTGACCGCCGACCAGCGCCGCGTCATCGATCACAGCATCCTGCGCCATCCCCGTCCGGCCCCGCCGGGACGGCCGCAGGTCTCCCCGCTCGCGCCTCGCTCCGCCGCGTAGGAGCCCTGTCCTTGTTCGTAGTTCCGCCTTCAGGCGGAAGCTGGAACAGTCGGATTCCGCCTGAAGGCGGAACTACGAACAAAGACTTTCACCTCGGACGCTGCGCCCAAAGACTATGGCGTTGCGGCCTGAACTGTCCTGCCTAGGTTCCCCGAGTTCCGCGGTGGTCGTCCGCGGTATTGGATCCATCATGAAAACTGCGATTTTTCTCCGGCCACTGATCCTGACGGGTGCGATGGCGCTCATTCTCCCGGCTGCGCTTGCCGACACCCCTCCCCTCACCCCCGACATCCCGGCGAAGTACACGCCGCCAACCGCCCACTACGACTACACGAAGCGCGACGTCATGATCCCCATGCGCGACGGCGTGAAGCTGTACACCGTCATTGTCATGGCAAAGGGCACGAAGAGCGCACCGCTCCTGCTCACCCGCACGCCATACAACGCGGCGAAGCGGGCCGCGCGGAATAATTCACCGACCCTCATCTCCGCCCTCGGTGACGCCGACGAGGACTTTGCGGTCGATAACTACATCCGCGTCTTCCAGGACGTCCGCGGCAAATACGGCTCCGAAGGGGACTACGTGATGACGCGCCCGCCGCGCGGACCGCTCAACAACAGTGGCGTCGACCACACGACGGATGCGTGGGACACGATCGACTGGCTGGTAAAGAACGTCCCCGAATCCAACGGCCGCGTCGGCATGATTGGTTCCTCCTACGAGGGTTTCACCGTCGTGATGGCGCTGCTCGAGCCGCATCCGGCCCTGAAGGTCGCGGCGCCCGAAAGCCCGATGGTCGACGGCTGGATGGGCGATGACTGGTTTCATTACGGCGCCTACCGCCAGTTCAACTTCGATTATTTCATCCGGCAGACCACGGCGAAAAAATTGGACGAGGAAACGGTTCGACGCGCGACCTACGATGACTACGAGAACTTTTTGCGGGCGGGCTCAGCCGGTGACTATGCCAAGGCGGCCGAGCTCGATCAGCTCCCGTGGTGGCGGAAGATTTCCGAGCATCCGGCCTACGACAGCTTCTGGCAGGGCCAGGCGCTAGACCGCCTGATCGCGTCAAAGCCACTCACCGTTCCGACGATGTGGCTGCAGGGTTTGTGGGACCAGGAAGACATCTGGGGCGCGGTGCACTGCTATCCCGTCGCGGAAAAGAAGGACACGGCCAACGACAAGAACTTCCTCGTGCTCGGCCCGTGGAGCCACAGTCAGGTCAATCGCGACGGCTCTGCGCTCGGCGCGTTGAAATTCGAAGGCAACACAGCGCGGCAATTCCGGCGCGATGTGCTCAAGCCGTTTTTCGATCAGTATCTGAAGGAGAAAGCCCCCAAGGCGGACACACCGCCGGTCTTCGTCTACAACACCGGTGAAAACCATTGGGAGCGCTTCAACTCCTGGCCGGTGGCCAGTGACTCGACGTGGGAGGCCAAGGCCCGACCGCTCTATCTCACGCGGGACTTCAAGCTCAGCTTTACCGCGCCCGCCGGGGGAAGTGCGGACTACGACGAATACGTGTCGGACCCCGCCAAGCCCGTACCGAACGCGCCCCGTCCGGTCCGCTTCACGAATGGCGACGCCTGGCGGCGCTGGCTGACCGAGGATCAGCGCGTGTTTTCCGACCGTCCCGATGTGTTGGCCTACGTCACGGATAAATTGACCGAACCCCTGCGGATCGGCGGAGCACCCATGGTCAATCTCATCGCCTCAACCAGCGGCACCGACAGCGACTGGGTCGTCAAGCTCATCGACGTCCAGCCCGACGAAGTGCCTGCGCAGCCGGAGTTGGGCGGCTACCAACTTCCGCTTAGCATGGAAATCTTCCGCGGCCGTTACCGCGAAAGCTTTGCGCACCCCAAGCCGTTGCAAGCCGGGGAGCCGCTCGCATACAAATTCGTCCTGCCGCCAGCCAACCACGTGTTTCTCCCCGGGCATCGCATCATGGTTCAGATCCAGTCAACCTGGTTTCCGCTCTACGACCGCAACCCTCAGACCTACGTGGACAACATTTTCTTCGCCAAGCCGGGCGACTACGTGAAAGCGACGCAGCGCGTCTACCGGTCGGGCGCCCGCGCGAGTTTTATCGAGCTGCCGGTGGTGCGGCGGAAGTGAGCGGCGGTGTTCGTGGTTTCGCCTCACAGGCGGGATGAACGTCTCGGAGAGGCGTCCCTGCCCGGCTGCCAACAAGCGCACGAGCTGACCCGCGCTACGGCGGATTCACCACGATCTGGGCGGTTACGTCGTTGTCGCTTTGCTCCAGCCGGCCCGCATTTTTTCGCGCCGCCAGCACATCACCGTGCGAGGTCGTGCCCGTCGTAAATCGCAATTGGGTGATTCCACTCACCTGCACGGCTTTGCCATTGTCCTGATACAGGTCTCCGCCGGTGACACGCACATCCGTGGCCGAGCCGAGGATCAACAGCGGGACAGCCGCATCAAAGGCCTCGATGTTGCCGACAAAAACCGGACCGGTGAATTGCACGTTCGGCGCGTAGATTCCCGTGTGCCCCTTAATCGCGCTAAAACGGGTGTTGGCGGCGCGGATTCCGCCAAATCGTCCGTTGGTGCTAAGCACCGCGATAAAGGCGATGTCCGCCCGCCCGTCGTAGGCGACATCGGAATAAAACAACGACTGGTTGACCGCGGTCCGGCGGCCGACGCTGAAGACCGACAGGTTGGTCGTTTCGTTCGCGCCCGCCACCACGATGCCCGCGTGTCCTTTCATGTAGGTGACCGTGGGTTGATTGTAGCGGGTCGGCGTCGCCGGGCCGGTGGGGTTGTCCAGCACGACCGACAAGGTGCCGGCCCCGCTGAATTCCACTTGCACGATGTCATCGTTGAAATCGATGAACGAGGTCCGGAGGATGCGGGGTGCACTGGCGTTCATGCCGGCGGCAGCTCCCGTGAGTCCCACTTGATCGTAGAAATTTCCGTTGGCATGCGGAATATTCGTCGCGACCGAGCTGGCGGTGCCAATGGTGGCGAGATTCGAGTTGATCCCCACGATGGCCGGGGCACTCAGCAGCGTGCCCACGCTGGTCACGACCACGGAGTAGAGCCCGACGTTTCGCGGCTGCACGTCGGTCAACAGCAGCGCCGGTGAGGTGCCGCCCACCAGGTTGGTGCCGTTGAACTGCCACTGGTAGGTCGCGGCGGGGCCGCCGGTCGGCGCGGCTGCGCTGAGACTCAGCGTCAGGGTCCCGCGAAACCCGGTCGTCACGCTGCCAGGCTGGGTGGAGATCGACGGCTGTGGAATAAACGTTCCCTGGCGAATGGTGTTGTTCCCGAACTCCGACACAAAGAGCACCCCGGTCGAGTCGACGGTAATGTTGGACGGACTGAAAAACCGCACCGCCGTGCCGAGCCCGTCGCTATCACCCGTCAAGCCCGCCCGACCGGCAATCGTCGTCACCACTCCCGCCGGCGTGACCCGCCGGATCGTCGAATTGGAATAGTCGGCGACATACACGTTGCCCGCGCTGTCGACAGTCAGATCCGAAACCCCGGCGAAGCGGGCGACATTGCCGATGCCATCGGCGGATCCGCTCGCGCCGGCCTGACCGGCCAGCGTGCTCACCACTCCGTTCGAGGTGATCTTTCGGACGGTGGAGTTGACGTAGTCTGCGACAAACACATTGCCCGCAGCATCGACCGCGACCCCACTGGGCCCATTGAAGCGGGCGGCGCCGCCCGCTCCGTCCGCACTGCCCGCATTGCCCGCGCGGCCGGCAAAGGTCGTGACCAGGCCGGAGGGGGCGATCTTGCGAATCGTATGGTTAAAATAATCCGCAATATAAACGAGGCCGTTGCGATCGACTGCCACACCGGTCGGCCCGTTGAACCGCGCATCGGTGCTGCCGCCATCGGCGCTCCCGGCGACGCCGGATCCCCCGGCCACCGTCGTCACGATCCCGAGCGCGGTCATCTTGCGCACGTTATGGGCCGTGCCATCCGTGATGTAGATATTGCCCGTGGAATCGAGGGCCACTCCGAGCGGTTGCATAAATCTCGCCTGGGGCCCGAAGCCGTCGGCGCTGCCATATTGGCCGGCCACACCTGCCATGGTGCTCACGGTGCCACTGCGCGCCACCCTGCGAATAATCGAGTTGGCGGAGTCCGCCACGTAAACGTTGCCCAAGGTATCCGCAGCCAGGCCGGCCGGCGCCTTGAACAAGGCCGTGGCCCCGGGTCCATCCGCGCTGCCGTAGCCGCCACCGGCAATCGTCGTCACGACGCCCGCGGGAGTTATCCGGCGAATCAGGCTATTGAATGCGTCGGCGACCACGAGGTTGCCCGCGCCATCCAGGATCAAGCCATCGGGATAGTGAAATCTCGCTGCCCCGCCGATGCCATCGGTCGTCCCCGAATTCTGCGCGCTGCCGGCCAGGGTCGTCACGACACCATCGGGCGTCACCTTGCGGACGGTATGGTTGCCTCCATCCGCCACATAGATATTGCCTGAGCGGTCGACGGCCAGGCCCAGAGGATCGTTGAAGCGAGCGCTGGCCCCCACCCCATCGTTGCTGCCCCGGGCGCCGGCGGCGCCCGCCAGTGTCGTCACTACGCCGACGGAGGTCACCTTGCGAATTGTGGCGTTTTCCCGATCAGCGACATAGAGGTTGCCCGCGCCGTCCACGGCCACGCTGACAGGCCGGTCGAACCGCGCCGCGCTGCCGCCGCCATCGTCGCTCCCGGGATTTTCCGGACTTCCGGCGAGCGTCGTCACAAATCCGCCGAGCGTAACTTTGCGAATGGTGTGGCTCGATTGATCGGCGACATAGATGTTATCCGCGGAGTCGATGGCCAGGCCCGACGGAGACATGAAACGGGCGAAGCTGCCGGCCCCATCGACGTTGGCGTACTGTCCTGGGCTCCCCGCCAGCGTCGAAACGACGCCGCGAATATTGATCACCCGGATGGTCATGTTGAAGGCGTCGGCCACATAGACGTTGCCCGAGCTATCCACCGCGACTCCCTCGGGGGTGTCGAATCGGGCGCCTCCCTCGGCGCCGTCCAGATAACCTGGAAATCCCGACATCCCGGCAAAGGTCGTGACCAGTCCCGCCGGGGTAATCTTGCGGATGCAGTGATCCAATTCGTCGGCAACAAAAAGATTTCCGAGCCGGTCTACCGCCACGCCCACCGGCTCGCGAAATCGCGCCGCGGCACCCGTGCCGTTAGTACTGCCCACCGGCCCCTGGCCGGCGAGAGTGCGAAACGTATAGCCCTGGGCGAGTCCGAAGGCGGCAAACCCCATCAAGCCCGCCACCGAAAGCAGCATCTTGGATATTTTCATGGACGGAGAGAAAAGTTTCCGGACTGAGCTCAACCGAAATCGGAAACAATTCTACCAGATCTCCAGCCCGCGGCAACGCCGACTTTCTCTTGGCCCGCGTTCAGCCCAGGGCGTCCGGATGCAACGTCGGGCCCAAACCCGCGAGGAAGAATTATTTTCGTGGCAGCCAGCCCAAGACTTCATGGTACGCCACCGTCAGCGCCCCGGGGCCGAGTATCGCCATCAACCGCGCCTCGGTGTTGACGCGGACCTGGGTCTGCGCCGCCCGCAGTTGTTCGTTGGTGAGATCGCGCCGGGCCGAGAGTTCCAGCCGGCGGAGCGTGAATTCATTCTTGGCCCGCCAGACGTCCAGCGCCGCCCCGGCGGGCAGGCCCTGCTTTTCGGTGAAGGCGGTGAGTTGGGTAAAGGTCTCCCCTTCGCCCTTCAGCCAGGAGACAAAAAAATCGTTCCCCATGACTTCACAGATTTTTTCCTGCAACGCCTGCCGTGCCGCCTCCCGCTCCAGCAGCGCCGGCGGCGAGATGTCGAACGTGAGCGCAAACCGGTCGTCGAATTCATACTGGAGCCGGAACACCCTCCGGCGCTGCTCCTCACTCGCCGCCGTCTCGCCGAGCAACCGCTGCACGAGTTGACCGGATGTCGTTTCCCGCATTTCCAGATCCTCGAGTTCCTTGGGATCGAGCAACGCCGCGAGGTCGACGTGCTTCTCCTTTTCCAGCAGGGCGAGCTGCCGGAGAAACGCCTGCAAGCCGCCCGGGAAATTTGTCCCAGCCGCCGTATAATCCGCGGACACTTTCTTGCGAATCTCATCGTAGTCGCGCTTGATCTGCTCCGCCCAGGCGATTTTTTCCGCGGCCGAAAGCGCGTCCGCCCGCGGCGCCCGCACCGGGAGCAAGCGCGGAGCGCCGGGCGATCCCGGATTTCCGCCCGCGGGCACCGGCGCAACCGCCCCGGCGCCCGCGCCAGCGGGCGGAACCGGACGCCCGGAGTGGGTTCGCCACCAAGCCAGACCCAGAAGAAGCGCGCCCAGCGCAACCGCGGCGACAACGGTGAGTTTTTTCACGGCTGACCCTCCGGCGCTAGTGCCGGCGAAAATTTTCCCTGCCCGAACCGCGGTTGCATGGCTGGGATCCTACGCCCTGCTCCCACCATCGCGAATTCTTTTTCGGCGTGCGCGCAGCCGAACCGTGCCGCAGACATGGCCTGCGTGAACGCCGCCCATACCCGCTCCCTCTTCCTGCTCATCGCCGCCGCGCTGTGCTGGAGCCTTGGCGGGCTGCTGGTCAAGGCCGTCCCCTGGCCGCCGCTCGCGGTCTCCTCCGGTCGCGGTCTCATTGCGGCGCTTTTTCTCATCGCGACCAACCGGCGGCTGCGTTTCCACCTGTCGCGCGACCAAATCCTCGGGGCCCTCGGCTACGCGCTTTGCACCATCACCTTTTGCCTCGCGACCAAGCTCACGACCGCCGCCAACGCGATCCTCCTCCAGTACACCGCGCCCGTGTGGGTCGCGCTCCTCGGGGCCTGGTTTCTCGGCGAGCATGCCACGAAGGCCGACTGGATCACGATCGCGGTCACCTTGGGCGGCATGACGCTTTTCTTCGCCGACGGCCTCGAACTTACCAACGTGCTGGGCAACACCATGGCCGTGACGAGCGGCGTGGGTTTTGCCGCGATGACCCTCGCCCTGCGCAAGCAGAAGGACGGCTCGCCCGTCGAATCGATCATTCTCGGCAACCTCATCGCCTTTGCCGTCGGCCTCCCGTGGGTCGTCGGCGCACCCTCCCTTTCACCGCAGGGCTGGATGGCTCTCGGGCTGCTCGGGGTCGTGCAACTCGGCATCTCGTACTGGCTCTATGCGCGCGCCATCCGGCACGTGACCGCGCTGGAGGCCGTAATCATCCCGGTCATCGAACCCATTCTCAATCCCATCTGGGTCTTGCTGGCCCTGGGCGAGAAACCGTCCCCGCTTTCGCTCGTCGGCGGCCTCATCGTCCTCAGTGCCGTGACCCTGCGCGCGGTGACGTCAGTCCGCGACCGGCACCTCGCGTCCAATCCGGTTCATCCGCCGTAACAGCCTGTTTACCCAAAACCCTTCGCGTCCCTTCGCGCGCCGGCTAGCTTCTTGTCTAATCATGCTCCGCCGCCTTCGCCTCTCTTGCGGGCAACTCCTGCTCCTGCTCGGGCTCACCCCGCTGGCGGCCCACGAGGAGTGGAATAATTTTCACCTGATTTATTCGGCGAATTTTCAGTACACCTATCCGTTCGACGGGCGCACGCCCAAGATCGCCGTCGCCGCGCTCAACCACCACGACGCGCCGGCGCCGGCCATCACGTTCACCTTCACCATCAATGGCACCCGCCCAGGCGCCGCCGCCTTTCCCACGTTTCCCGACGGCGGTTTCGTCATCGCCGCGCCGAACGACTACGGGTTGGCCTCCGCGTTGACCGCGGGAATCTACGACGGCCGCGCCGGCCCGGCGCCCGCGGTCGGCGAGACCAAGGACTTCGTGTTTCAATTCGTCGCCGCCCTCGCCCCCGGCGAGTCGCCGCCGCCCGGCACGGTCAACAGCCGGAATCCCGATCCGGATAACAACAACGACATCCCGGGCACGACGACCGCGACCGTCAAATTCACCAACCTCGGCGACACGCCGGCTCTTTCCGGCCCGTTTCCGTGCAGCGGGATCATCCGCTTTCCGACGATTTCCGGCAGTCCACCGCCCTCCAATCTGCGCGTCGAGGTGGCCACGCCGTTCTCCAACTGGCTGCCGCTCACGCTCACCGGCTTTCCCACGGGCGCCGGTCCCGCCTCTTCGTTCTCCCAGGGCCTGCCCTCGCGCAACGACTGGCATATTCGCATCAGCTCGGACGGCTACCAGACCATCGTCGTGGCCCTCGGATTTCTCAACGAGCCGCACCCGCCCTTCGAACTTACGCTCACACCCGCCGCCGTCCCGGATCTCGATTACCGCCGCGTGGCGGCGATCGCGACCCCCACCGGCTTCTGGCGCGGCGTGGTCTCGGAAAGCGCAGGCACGTTCGTGGCATTTCCCGGTCAGGAGAACTGGAAGTCCGCGGTCACCGAGACCGAGAGCCGCGCGCTGCGCTCCGCCGCGCGCCTCTACAAGTATCGTTTCGACGGCACCAAAATTTGGGAGCACGCGCCCGGTTGGGAAACGTGGGCCGGCGACATGACGCCCGACGGCCGCTACGTCGCCTACGCGCTCAATCCCACCATCCTCAGTTTCTCCCCTCCGACGGAAAGCAAGCTCGTGCTCCTCGATGGCGCGACCGGGGTCCCGATCTGGACGCGCGCCGCGCCGCCCTCCGATGCGGCGGTCGGGCGCAAAATCGATGCGCTCGAGCTCGCCTTCTCGCCCGACGCGCGCTGGCTCGCCGTCGGCAGCGCCGGCGGCGGCACGGTCACGCTCGTCGAGCGGGCCACGGGGAATTTCGTTTGGACGATTCCTGGCGCTGGCACACGCTCCTTTTGCCAGATCCGCAAGCTTCGCTTCAGCCCCGACTCCCAGTTCCTCTATTGCGGCAGCGGTGACAGCCAGCTTCGCAAACTTCGCGTCGGGGATGGCGCGGTCCTCTGGCGGGTCTTCATCGGCGGCTGGCCCTCCGTCAACGGCCTCGATCTCACGCCCGACGGCGCGTGGCTGACCGTGGGGACAAAAAGCCTCGATGCCACCGTGATCCGCGCGAGTGACGGTTTCACGCAGTGGCAAAAGGAAACCCAATTCCTCGACGCCGTCAGCGCCCCCGACGGACGCCACCTCGCGACGACCGGCGGCCAAGTCTATCGCCTCATCGACGGCTCGCTCGCCGGCATGACCAAGGCGACCGGGCTCACGCGCTTCACCCCCGATGGACGCCACGTGCTCCAGATTGATCGCGACGTCCGCCTGCTCGATCTCGGCGGCAAGCTGCTCAAGACGTTCGATCCCTCGGGCATCGGCCCGGCCCTCGGTGAGCGCCCGCAGTGGGCGCACCTTTCGGCCGACGGCCGGTACGCGATTCTCCTCGGCCGCGACATGGCCAGCCCGTCGCAAACCGGCATCGCCATCTACGAACGCCGCATCGCCAGCGCAACCGTGTCCGCACCGCTCATCACTGGCTCTCCGTTGCCCCTGGTCGTCGCGACCGGCACCAGCGCCACCTTGCTGGCCAGCGCCTCGGGCCCCGGGCCACTGAGTTATCAATGGCGAAAGAACGGTTCCGCCCTGCCCGGCGCTTTGAGCGCGGCGCTGGTTCTGGCTTCCGCCCAGGCCCCAGATGCCGGCGACTATAGCTGCCTCGTCACCAACGCCGCGGGTACCGCGATGACGGCGGTGGCCAAGCTCGACGTCGTTGCGCCTGATGTCACGAACCCAGCGCGCTTGACCAATCTCGCGGTGCTCGCGGATGTCAGCCCCGCGGTGCCTCTCTCCGTCGGCTTTGCGATCGGCGGCTCTCCGGTGGCCAGCACCAAGACGCTCCTCATACGTGGCGCCGGCCCGTCGCTCAGCACGCAGGGCATTGCCACGGGGACGCTCCCGGCTGTCCGCGTCACGCTCTTTGATGGCGCGACACCCGTGCTCACGAATGACGACTGGTCGAAGAGCCCCGATGTCCCCGCCCTCACCACCCGACTCCAAGCGTTTCCCTTCCTCGTCGGCAGTAAGGACGCCGCGCTCGCCGCGACGGCCGTTAGCGGCAGTTACAGCATGCAGCTCGGCAGCGCCACCGCCGCCGGCGCTGGCACGGTTTTGGCCGAAATCTACGACGGCACGTCCGCTTTTGCCGCGGTGACGCCTCGGCTCGTCAACGTCTCCGCCCGCACGGACGTTGACGCCACCCACCGGCTCGTCGCCGGCTTCGTCATTACCGGCGGCGCCGCTCGGACCGTGTTGATCCGCGGGATCGGGCCAGGGCTGGCGGAGTTCGGTATCCGCACCGTACTGTTCGATCCGCAACTTGAATTATTCGCCGGCGCGACGCCGCTCGCGACCAATGACAATTGGCACGAGGCCCCCAACGCCGTCGCGATCGCGTCGGCTGCTTTGCAGGTCAACGCCTTCCCCCTGCCCCCCACGTCACGGGACGCCGCGCTCCTGCTTACGCTCCCGCCCGGCAACTACAGCGCCCAAGTCAGCGGCGCCACGGGTTCCGCCGGCAACGCCCTCGTCGAAGTCTACGAAGTCCCGTAGCTCCCCCTCGCCACCTCCCTCGCCGCACTCGCGCTTACTTCGGCCTTCAACGCCCAACGAGTTCCCCTACCGCCCCGGCGGCCGCAATTCGCTCGCGAGCGAATTCCAGCCGGTCTCCGTGAAATTCTTCCCGAGCGTGACGCGAAGGTCCTTGATCCGCTGCAGCCTCGCCTGCTCCTTCTGATATTCGGGAGCGCCAATCACCATTTTGCCGACGCGGTTCTCCAGTCGCTTGATCGCCAGATCGGCGGCATCGAGCGCCGCTTTGACGTCGGCCTTGTCGGCGGGCGACGGGTCGAATTCATACACGGCGACTTCGGCCGTGCCCTCGGGTCGGGCCGATGGGGGGGGCGCGAGCAGCGGCGCCTGCTTCCGGGCCAGTCGCTGGCACTGGATGTTGATGTCGTACCTCAAATCATCGTATTTGGCCGCGTCGAATTTTTCCAACAGCCGGTTGGCCCGCGAGGCGAGTTCCCGCTGGTGGCCCAGCAGGGTTGCCTTGGTCTGCGGGTCCCGGTCCTGCTGGATCAGAGTATAGAAGCGCGCCAGATCCAGTTCCAGCACCTTGCGCTGCTCCGCGTGGTCCACGACCGCGGCCGGCTCCTCGGCGGCGTTGGCCAAGGGCAGGTGCAGCGCGAAGCTGGCGAGCAGCGCGGAGACAAGGCGGGGACTAAAGTGAAAGAGAGTCATGAGAAGGAATGGGGCGAGTTTCATTAGGGCGACTCCGTCCGGGCCCGGAGTCTGGCGTCGCCCCTGCAAGGTGGACCGGGCGCTCCGCGCACGGTCAGGCGGCGCACGACGTGCACCGCCCACCCGGCACGAGCTTCGTTCGCTCACGTCATTTCCATGCCGCGGAAGGTGCCGGTCGAGGAGGAGAAGTACTTTTCCTCGATGCCGAGGCGATGGAGCATGGTAAGGTGGAGATTCGACAGCGGATAGTTGTTATCCGGATCGAACATCAGATGCTGGCCATGCTTAAAGCCACCGCCCGCGAGAATGGTCGGCAGGTTCGTCGTCAGATGCGAGTTGGCGTCGTAGAAATTGGACCCAAACAGGACCTGCGTGCGATCGAGGAGGGTTTCGCCGCCTTCCGTAGCCGCCTTCAATCCATCGAGGAACCGATTGAGGTTCTTGAAATGCTGGACATCGATCGCCTGCAGCTGGGTGAGCTTTTCGGGCTGTTTGCCATGGTGCGAAAGCCCGTGGTACTGCTCGGTAATCGTGACGCCCACCTTACTCTCGATGACCGGCGTTCCGGTCCCGCTGACGAACAAGGTGATCGCCCGCGTGGAATCAGTCTGGAGCGCGAGCAGCACGGTGTCGTACATCACCTTCTCCTTTTCGACGAGCAGGCCGTTGCTGGCCGGATCGACCGGAACCGGCGTCGTGACGGCCGGCTTGGGTTTCCGCTCCCAACCCTGGCTCGCTTCCAGATTTCGCTCGAGCGTTCGCACGCCCGTGAAGAACTGGTCGACCCGTTCACGGTCCTCGGCGCTGATCTTGCGCTTTAGATCCTTCGACTGGTCGGTGACGGTATCGAGAATGCTGCGCCCGGTCTCGAGCCGGAGAATCTGCGCTTCGACCTCGTCCGGCGTGCCCTGCACGAAAAGCTGCTTGTAGACATTCGCCGCCTTTTGTTCCGGCGGGATGGCCACCCCGCCGCCGGTGAACGAGAGACCGGTGTTGCCGTTGATCGACAGGGTCAGCGACGGGAAACGCGTCAGCGTCCCCAACCGCTGCGCCACGACCTGATCGAGCGAGATCGTATTCTTGAACGAACCGCTCGCCGGATGCGGCGCACCGGTCAACCACGCCACTTCCGTGGGGTGACTGCCGACCACGTTCGGCAGCGACGTGCCGCTGAACACGGTGAAATTATTCCGGTGCTCCTTGATCAGTTCGAGGTAGGGCGACAGCACATAGTCGCGGCCCGGGGTCTTGGGGAAAAAATTCGCCGGCACAAAGCCGAGATTGTGCTCCACCGCGAACATGCGCCGGGGCTTGGCGCCGGGCGCGAGGGGCGAAGACGACGCCTGCGCGCGGGCAAAAGACGGCAGCATCGCATCGAGGAACGGCAGGGAGAGGGCCACGCCGGCCCCGCGGAGGAAGTGACGCCGGGACAACGGGGTTCGGGTCGAGATGAAGGGTCCGGAGCCGGGCTGGTCTTTCGAGTGAGATTTCATGGTCAGGAAGAGAGCTGATGGGGGAAACGAGGGTTAGTTTGTCATGCTGGACGTTAGCGAAGCATGACAAGAAAGCTTATTTCTTCAGGAAGAGATCACTCTGGATGATCGCGTTCACGATGCTGCGTACGCCGTAGTGGCTCGACGCCGTGCTTTGCAGGATTTGGTCGAGCTTGGCGCGATCGCTGAAGCCAATCGGAGCGCCTGTCGCAAAGATCACCAACTGCCGCGCAATATTGCGGGCAATCAGCGGTTCGTCCTGCAGGAGCAGGTTCTTCAGCTCGCGCACATCCTTGAAGGCCCGGCCGTCGGGCAACTGGCCGCTGGGGTCGACCGGCAAAGCGAGGAAGTACCGAAGCGGCCAGCCATTGTGGCCAAAGCCCACCGCGGGAGTCTGGCCTTTTTCCGCGATGGCGCGGTAGCGCGTCCGATAACCACCAAGGACGTCGAAGCTCTCCAAGGCAAAACCGGCCGGGTCGATTTTTCGGTGGCACATGGCGCAGCTTTCGTCCGCGCGATGCTTGTCGAGCTGCTCGCGAATCGTAGTCGCGCCACGCACGTCGACATCGACCGCCTTGACGGCGGCGGGCGGCAGCGGAATTTCATAGCCGAGGATCCTTTCATTGATCCATTTTCCGCGGAGCACGGGCGAGGTGGACGTGCCGTTGGCCGTCACCTTGAGCACCGCCGCCTGGGTCATGAGGCCCCCGCGCACGCTCTTGGCCGGCAGCGAAACCCGCCGGAACTCCACGCCCAGGACGCCGCGAATGCCGTAGTGAGTCGCGAGGCGCTCGTTGAGGAAGACAAAGTCCGAGTCCACGATATTGCGCGCGGGCAGGTTGCGTTGAACCAGGTCGTTGACGAAGAGCCGGGTTTCTTCGGCGGCATCCTCCACGAGCGCGTCGTCGATGAAGTAATCGTTATACAAATTCAGATCCGGCGTGGTCTCGTCCATCTTCCGGATTTCGAGCCAGTAGTCGCAAAACGCGTCGATGAACCTCCGGGACCGCGGATCCGCGAGCAACCGATTCGTTTCCGCCTGCAAGACTTCGGGCTGGTGCAGGTCACCCGCGGTGACGTGCCGAAGGAGCGCCGCATCCGGCTGCGAGTTCCACAGAAACAAGGCGAGGCGTGAGGCCAGCGCGTAGTCGTCGAGCCGGCCGGGATCACCGTCGTCGAGATAGACAAATTTTTCCGAGGCCAGCGCCGCCGTGTAACACGCCGTCAGGGCCCCGGCGAAACCGATGCCACGATCATAGCGGCTCTTGAACAGGGCCAGCAACCGCTGCACGTCGCTCTCCTCGACCGTGCGCCGGTAGGCCGTCGGCAAGAAAGCCCGCAGCAAACGCTCCGCGTCCTGCGCCGGATTGTTGGATTCCACCTCCACCAGGACCTTGGCGGTGCGGGTGAAGCCACGTCCGCCTTGCTGGACCGGAGGCGGTGCGGCTGGCGCGGGTGCCGCGGCGGCGAGCGGATCGGCCGGGGCAGCACCCTTCGCCGCCGGATTACCACGTCCGGCACGACCGCCACCGGCTCCCGGACCCCCGCGGGGGCCACCGAGCGTCGCCGTGACGACATCGATTTCGATCCCAGTCTTGCCCGTAGCCTTCTTCAAGGGGAGATCACCGAACAGCAGCCGATAGCCGGCGGTCGTCGACTCGTCGTAAAGCGGGCCCTCGACGTCCATCCACTTGAACGCCACGCCGGGCGTGCCGTCGACTTGGGCCAGCTTGTTGACATAGCCATTGAAGCCGCCCGAAAAGCCCGGCCGCGACCGGAAGAAACGGACGGCATCGGTCGTGATCTTCTCGTTCGCGGCGAGGTAAACATTCTTCAGCTCGACCGTCTTGTCGTCGGGCGTGAGATCAAAGGTCCCAATCCGATGGGCACCCGACACCGGAAAGTAGGTCGCGTAGACGTGAATCGGTTCGTCACGTCGGCCGCGTGAAACATCCCAGTGATTCGGCACCTGCCACTCGGCGGGCAACGCGCCGTATTCCACGGCTCCTTCCGGCCGGCGGCCGAAAATCGAGTTTGTCGGCACGAGGGTGCCGAACGGCCCGACCCAAATCGTGTAGCCCGAGAGCCGGAGATTGTAGCGCCCGGTCACGGGAGCCGCGAACACGTTCCACTCGGACTGGAATCCGGTGCGATACATGCTCGCCGTGTAGCCCATGGCTTCCTGGTCGCGCCGCGCTGGATTGTCATCGCCAGCGAACAAAGGCTGCATGGCTTTGATTCCGGTGACCTGCGGGCCCTTGGCCACATCGCCGCCGCGGCCACCGTAAATATTTCCGCCACCCCGGCCGCCCTGGCCGTAAGTGATCATGACTTCCGGATCGGCGCCATGATCGAGCACCGGGAACCGGCCGCGGTTGGGGTTGCCGTCCTGATTGGTGAAATTGAAATTATTGCGCGCCCAGTAGCGGGTGACGTTGGTCTCGGGCTGCACGTACTTCGCCGTCATCACCTGCTTGATCGCATACTCGGCCGCTTCCAGGTATTTTTGCATGTGGACGTACGAAACGTCCAACGCGCGGCTCACTTTGTTGTAATTGTCCGCCAATCCGTCCTGCGGCAATTGGTCCTGCACCTGGAGGTACGGCGCCTGAAGAATATCCCGGACCGTGTTTTCGTATTCCGTCCGATTGAGCCGGCGGTGAATGGAACGTCCCGAGCGCGCGATTCGGCCTTCGTCGGTCGTGGTCAGCGTGGCGTCCAGGCTCTTGATGAAAGACGCCAACGCAGCCGCCTCCGGCCGCTTCTTTTCCGCGGGCGGCATCTCGCCTGCCTGGACGCGATCGTGCATCTTCACCCACTGGGCAAAGTTGGCCGGATCACTCGGGTCGTATTTTAGGCTCGTGAGATCGAGGTCGCCCTCCTTGTCCACGTCGTTGTGGCACGAGGAACAATGGCGATCGGTGAAGGCCATGACGCCGTCCCCCAGAATGGGCGACGCGCTGAATCCCGGTCGACCGGAGGCGACGAGGAGAACGCCGAACGCCAAAAGGGAAACGCGGGGCACGACAGAAGTGATTTGCACATTCATGGGACAGCGAAGCGAACGGAGGAACGAGACCGAAATGGGGTAGTGAGGGGTAGCGCTAAGCAGGAGGCCGGCAGCTCGAGCAGTCTAGCCGTAACTTCTGATCAGAACCGTGCGCGGGCGAGTCTGAAAATTCCTCATGATCGGCGCGGCCGCGGTTGTTATTCTGAGCCGGACTCATGCCCCCCCACCGTAAAACGGGTTTTGCGCCGGGCGGGCAGAAACCGATTCGTTGGTCGTTTCGCCTTTAGGCGGAATCCGACCAATTCAAGCCTTCCGCCTAAAGGCGGGACTACAAACCAAGCGCAGTTTAGGAGAGTCGAAAGGTGAAAGTGGAAAGATATCCCGCTTATTAGATTAGATTCGAGCCACCCAAATCGGTGACTCCTCATTCACGGTCTACACCTCGGGCAACTTTCTACCCGTCTGGACTTTCAACGGTTCGTGACCACGTTTCGACCGGCACGTCACCCCCGCCCCCGCACCAGTCCCCAGCGAAATTTTTCGCTGGGGAAACCGAGGACCTCGACCCAACGGGCCTACTTGGTCGTGAACAGGTCGCTCAGGACCACGTTCTCCACGAGGCTGCGGACGCCGTAGTGGTTCGCCTTGGCCGCCTGGACGATCTGGTCGATCTTTTCCCGGTCGCTGAAGCGAATCGATGCGCCCGTGGCGAAAACGGTCAACTGCCGGGCAATATTGCGGGCCAGCTGGGCCTCATCCTGCAAGAGCAGCCGCTTGAAATCACGCACGTCGGAAAAGGCCCGGCCATCATTCATCTGTCCGCTGGAATCAACCGGCATCGCCATGAAGAAGGCGAACGGCCAGCCGTTCTTGCCGAAGCCCGAAACGGGAGCCGTGTTCACCGCCGTGGCGCGATAACGTTCACGCAGGCCGCCCATCACATCGAAGGCCTCGAGGGCAAAACCGGGCGGGTCGATTTTTCGGTGGCACATGGCGCAGCTTTCGTCCGCGCGATGCTTGTCGAGCTGGGCGCGGATGGTCGTGGCACCGCGAATATCGGGCTCGACGGCCGGGACCGCCGCGGGAGGCAACGGCAGGTCGTAACCGATAATTCGCTCCATGATCCACTTGCCGCGCAAAACGGGCGACGTGGTCGTGCCGTTGGCCGTCACCTTGAGCACGCTCGCCTGGGTCATGAGTCCACCGCGCACACTATTCGGCGGGAGCGCGACGCGGCGCATCGCGATGCCCTTCACTCCGGCGATGCCGTAGTGCTCTGCCAGGCGGTCGTTCAGGAAGGTGAAGTCCGAATCGACGATCATCTTCGACGGCAGATTCTGTTTCACCAATTCCGAGAAAAACAGCCGGGTTTCCGCCAGCGCCGCCTCAGTCAGGGAATCATCGAGGTAGTAGTCGTTATAAAGGGTCGTGGACGGGGTCGTGTCTTCGATCTTCCGGAGTTCGATCCAATAATCCAAAAACGCGTTCACAAACCGGCTCGATTTTTCGTCGGCGAGCATGCGCGCGGTCTCGGCCTTGAGCACCTCGGGCCGGTGCAGTTCGTTCTTGGCTGCCCGGGCCCGCAATGTCGCGTCGGGTTCGGAATTCCACAGGAACAGCGCCAGCCGCGTGGCCAGGGCGTTGTCGTCCAGCCGGCCGGGCTTTTCGTCCAAATAGACAAACTTCGGCGACGCGAGCACTGCGGTGTAGCCCGCGAGCATCGAACCGGCGAAGCCGAGCCCAGCGTCCATTCGCTGCTTGATCAGACCGAGGAAGAGTTGCACGTCGGATTCATCACCCGGTTCGCGGTAAACCCGCTTCATGAACAACCGCAGCAGGCGCTCGGAATCGGCCGTCGGATTGCTCGATACGACTTCGATCTTTTCGGTGTCGGGAGGCAGGCCGGCCTGGGCGCCAAAGCCGCCGCCGCCTTGCGCGCCACGGCCGCGGCCACCGCGGCCGCCGGGCTTGATCGCTTCGACTTCCACGCCGACCTCGCTGACCGCTACTTTTTTCAGGGGCAATTCGCCGAAGAGCAGGCCGTAACCCGCGTCCGAGGATTCGTCGTAAATCGGTCCTTCGACTTCCATCCAACGGAACGCGACCGCCGGCATGCCGTCTTTCTGCGCGAGCGGATTAGTGAACCCGCCTTTGAAACCAGTGGGTCGCGAACGGTAGAAACGGGAGGAGTCGGTGACGATGAACTCATTACCCAGCAGCCAGACATCGTTCACTTCGCGAACGGCCGGTTCGGGCTCGATATCGAAGCCGCCCAGCAGGCGATTGGAGGCGCCGCCTTGGGCGTAGACCGTGATGGGTTCATAACGCCGGCCCGCCGAGATGTCCTCGAAGTTCGGGCGGAACCAGTAATCGACGCCCGGCTTGCCCGCCTTGTCCTGGCCGTTGGCGTAGACTTGGCCATGACCGCCGCCACCCACCCACAGGGTGTAGCCGCTGAAACGCAGGCGATAGCGACCGGCGACCGGCGCGCGGAAGCTGCCCCAACGCGAACCAAAACCCGTCACATAGTTGCTCGAAATCCAGCCCACGGCCTCGTGCTCGCGCGTTGCCGGATCGCTCTCGCCCACGGTGGCCGGCTGCGCGCGGCTCCGGACTTCCGGCTGGGCCTGATTATCCAGGACCGGAAACTTCAGGCGATCGGGACCACCGTTAAAAATGGTCGGCGTGAAATTCGTCAGGCCCCCATCCTCGCGGGCGTAGTAGCGCTTCGTGGTGGTGGGCGGGTGCGTCAACTTCACGCTGATCGCCTGGCGCATGGCGTACTCGGCGGCGCCCATGTAGCGGGCCATGTGGACATAAGAGACATCGAGCGCGGAGCTCACTTTATTGAACCGAAACGCTTCGCCGTCCTCGGGCAACTGCGCCTGCACCTGAATCCACGGGGTCTGCAGGATATCGCGCAGGGAATTCTCATACTCGGCGCGATTCAGCCGACGGCGGGTGACCCGGCCGTTGGTGGAGGCGATCTTCTGTTCCGAAGCGACCAGCGTCGTACTCAGGCCCTTGACGAACGCATTCAGGTCCGTGGCGGCCGGCCGCTTTTTTTCCTTTGGCGGCATTTCCCCGGCCTTAACCCGGTCATGCACCTTGACCCACGAGGAGAAGCTCGCCGAGTCCGTCGGGTCGTAGGTCAGCGAGGTGAGATCAAGCCCACCCTCACGGTCCACATCATTGTGGCAGGTGGAGCAATAGCGGTCGGTAAAGTCCGACAACGCGGGGTCGAGGGCCGCGACGATACGGGTCGGCATCGAGACCAAGAGCGTGACGGCCGACGCGAACAAGGCGGCACGGGCGGAAGGCATGAGGGAAACAGGGACTTTCATGGGATGTAGAACGCTACGGGAACAGGACGTCTAAGAGGGGAAAAGGGTGTAATCGGTCGCGAAATTCCGTGGATTTAGCCGGAACGTCAACTGCAAGGTTCGTTGTCATAGGACTCTTCCCTTCCTCCGCCGCCTCAGACGATAAAGATCCGAGGCCTTCTCTCCCGGTTTGGTCCGCGGCAAATGCCGTTTGCCATGTGCCGGGCCTTGCGCATTAAGGAGATCCTGAAATGCGCGGTTCGCGGCGGCGGAACTTCTGCCACCGGATGATCTGAACTCCACCTAGGTAGGATTCCACCGATGAAACTTATCATGAGTCGGGTATTCCAAGTCCCGAACCTCCGTCCGGTTCTTCTTTCGGTCGCTTTGCTCTTGGCGGGAGCAACCGGGAGGTTGGACGCCGCCGGCCAACCATCCGCCGCGCCCGCCCTTTTGCTCGGGCAAGGCGATCAACTCGCCCGGGTTAAAGTCGTTCTCGCGGCGGGCCGCCCGGCGTTGGTCAACGCCTTGGACAAGTTGAAAGTAATCTCTGAGGCCGCCCTCAAGAAACCGATTGGCAGTGTAGTCGAAGGCGACCTGCCACCCGGTGGCGACGTCCACGACTATTACAGCCTGAGTCCGTACTGGTGGCCGGATCCGGCCAAACCGGACGGCCTGCCCTATATCTGGAAGGACGGACAGGAAAACCCCGACCGCAAGAAATCCGATATCACCCGTTTCGACGCCATGATCGAAGCCGTCACCGCCGAGGTGCCGGCCTGGTATTTTGCCGGCGATGGGCGGTACGCCGAGAATGCCGTGCAACGCCTGCGCACCTGGTTTATCGAACCCGCAACGCGGATGAACCCCAACTTCCGTTACGGGCAGAAGCGCCGGGGCCACGACTACAACAGCAACGCCGGCATCATCGAATCATCGCATCTGCTCTGGCTCGTAGACTGCGCGATCTTGCTCGAATCTTATCCTGGATGGACCGCGAAGGATGCCGAGGGTCTGCGCCGCTGGTTTGGGAATTTCTCGACGTGGCTGGTGGAAAGTCCGGAGGGTTGCGAAGAGGCGATGGCGCCCAACAACCACGGCACCTGGTCCAACGCCCAGGTCATCCTCTTTTCCCTCTACAGCGGCAATCCAGAGCGCGCCCGGGCCCACCTCGAAAAGATGCCCGCCCGCATTTACGCCCAAGTTTTCATGGATGGGCGCCAGCCGCAGGAACTGATTCGGACGCGTTCGTTGCACTACAGCGATTTCAACAACCGGGCGCTCGTTTACGTGGCCCGCCTCGGCCGGCATCTCGGCGTTGATCTCTTTGCTTTTCGCAGCACCGAGGGCCGCAGTATCCGGCTCTCACTGGAATATAACGCCCCCTACGTGCTGGGGAAGAAGCCGTGGCCCGGAGAGCAGATCCTTTCCCTTTCGTATAACGAAATCGCCGAGACCTATTGGCGCGCAGCCATCGGCTTTCCGGATCGGGAATTCGCCAACGTGGTGCACCAGTTGCCCAACGGGGCGAGCCCCCGTCCCATTGTGCAGCTACTCGATCCGCTGCCTCCCGGTTGGTAACGCTTTCGCCCGCGCCCGGTGCGGGAAGATCAGGCGATCTTTAGGTTAAACATCTTCGCCGCGTTGGTCAGGTAAATCTTCTGCTGCACCTCCGGGCTCAATTGGAGAAAATTGAGCGCCACGAGTTTGATCGCCAACCAGCAGGTCGGCATGCCGCCCTGCGAGCAGGTGCAATCCGAACCAAACATAATCTTGTCCTGGTGGCGGGTGACAAAATCCTTCGCGAAATCCGGATCGCGCATCAGCGCCGTGTTGCCGGACTGGGCCGAAAGATCGCAATGAAGATTCGGATAACGCCCAAGCCAGAGGTCCGTAAGCCCACCCGGCGTGACCCGACCGCGCGGGTAATTGCCCTTCGTGGGGTCGTAATTCTTGTCGATGGAGCCCCACCAATCGATGGCGTGGCCGATGAACGTCACCGTCGGATATTTTTCGATGACTTTGTAGAAGTCGCCGTAGACGCCCTTCGGGAAGGCCGACTGCTCGAAATGAAACAGGATCGGCACCTTGTAATCGCGGGCCATGTCGAGGATCGACCACGAGAAGGGGATATCGCCCTCCCAACGGTGCTCGCCGATCCCGCGCGCGCCGTTCTTCAGCGACTTCTCGACCGCCGCCGCGCGATCGCCGGCCGGCGCCATGGCGGACGCAAAGCGCACATAACGCCCCGGCTCCTGCTTCATGAATTCGTACTCGTAGTCGTTGCCGCCCAGGATGACGCCGCCGATGGCGTTGACCGCCTTTTGGTGGGCGAGAAACTGCGCTTCGGTTCGTCCTCCGAAGCCTTTCTTGCCCGCCCCGGCCGCGCGCATGGCGTCAGACCCCTGATGGACGTGAATGTCGATCAACGGATGCGTCGGACCGCCGCCATTGGTTGCGCCAGGAGCCCGGCCACCTTTTTTCAGCGCCGGCGCGGCGTCCTGCGCGTGGAGCGACGGAACCGTCGCGGCCACGGCGGCTAGCGAGGCGACGGTGAGAAAATCACGCCGCGACATGCCGGGGCGTTGGTGTTCACAGTTCGAAGAGCAGATGTGATGCATGGAAGCAGAAATTTTTTGGGTGCGGGTTGGGTTTCAGGCAAGACGGACAACGACCAGGAAAGGTCCGGCAGAGGTGAATTCGCGTTAGGCCGGCCTCGACGGAGCTCGGCCCTCCATTATTGGGATCGGACTTCGACTCCCAACTCTCAACTCAGCTTAGCTCACTGCCGCAGCGCGTACGCAAAGAGCGTGCTGCCCGCCGCGATCGCGATGTATTGCCGGCCGCCGACTGAGTAACTGATCGGACCCGCCGCGACACCGCCGCCGACGTTGGTTTTCCAAAGCAAGGCGCCCGTGCGCGCGTCGAGGGCAAAGAAATAGCCTTCGCGTCCGCCGCTGAACAGCAGGTCGGAACCGGTCGTGAGAATCCCTGCATCCGTCACATCCGCCATCTTGAATTCCCATTTCCGTTCGCCCGTCAGCGGATCAATCGCCCGCACCGCGCCATGCCCGTCGGCCTCGTTGCGAGTGTTCACCTGGGGAAAGCGCAACGAGGGCACTTCCGAACGCGGCGCGCCCCCGGTGAAGGAGCGGCCTTCCTCGTAGTTCACCGGCAGTTTGACGAACGTCGTGGAATACTTGGCCCAGCTCGAAACGTAGAACAGCCCGGTGCGCGGACTATACGACGGCGAATACCAGTTGGTACCGCCCTGGACGCCGGGGAAAACATTCACGCCTTCGCGGGTCGGTTCCTTGCCCGCGACTTTGACCGGCCGGCCCGTCTCGTCGATCCCGCTCGCCCAGGTCACTTCGACGAAGGGCTTGCCGAGAAGAAATTGGCCCGTGGTGCGATCGAGCACGTAGAAAAATCCATTGCGGTTACCCCACATCATGACCTTCCGCGGCTTGCCCTGCCACAGGATGTCGGCGAGGACAGGAACCTGCGTGGAGTCGTAGTCCCAATCGTCGTGCGGCGTGAATTGGTAGTGCCATTTGATTTGGCCCGTGTCCGCGTCGAGCGCCACCACGCAGTCGCTGTAGAGATTATCGCCCGTGCGCTGGTCGCTGTTCCAATCCGGCCCCGGATTGCCGATGCCCCAAAAGGTCAGGTTGGTTTCCGGATCATAGGAACCGGTCACCCAGATCGACGCGCCCCCATGTTTCCAGGCATCGCTGCCAGCCGGCCAGGTTTCGTGGCCGGGCTCACCCGGGCCGGGAATCGTATAAAAGCGCCAGGCTTCCTTGCCCGTGTTGACGTCAAGGGCGGCGATGAAACCGCGGATCCCGTATTCGCCGCCCGCGGTGCCGATGATAACCTTATCCTTCACGATGAGCGGCGCCACGGTCATGGCGTAGCCGGACTCCGGTTTCGCGACTTCCACGTTCCACTTGAGTCCGCCGCTTTTCGTATCGATGGCGATCAGATGCGCGTCGATGGTCGCCATGAACAGCGTGTCGCCGAGAATCGCGAGGCCCCGGTTCACCCGCCCGCAGCAGGGTCGGGCCGAGGGCGACGGGCGATAGGCATAGATCCAAAAAATCCGCCCCGTCACGGCGTCGAGGGCCACGACGTCGTTCGGCGCCTGGACGGTGTACATGATTCCGTCGACCACCAGCGGCGTGGCCTCGAACTTCTCGAGCGACCGCGCCTGGAAGGCCCACTGCTGTTCCAGATTTTTCACGTTGTCCGGCGCAACCTGACTGAGCGGGCTGTACCGGTGACTGAGCGTGGAACCCGAGTACGTCAGCCAGTTTTGCGGTTCCTGCTGGGCGCGAAGAATCCGGTCGAAGGTTACGTCCGCCGCGAACGCGCCGGAACCAAGCAGGAGGAATAACAGGGAGCGGGTCATCATGGGGCGTCGAGTCCTTTCAAGGAAGAGAGATAGCTGACGAGATCGGCCAGTTCCTGGGGCTTCAGCTTTTCCCGATACGATGGCATCGGGGACTTGGCGACGAATCCGTACGCCCGAAGGTCGGACTTCGGGAACGATGCGAGGCGACCATCGGCATCGAGGAGCTGCACGCTGAAGGCATCCTGATTCAGCAGCGTCCCCGTGACGGTGACTCCGGCCCGGGTCGTGGCTTGGAACGGCCGACTGCCCGCCAGCACTTCCGCATCCGGATCCAACAGCGAACGTTCCAGCTCCGTCGCGCGACGGATGGCACCGATTTCGGTGAGGTCGGGAGCCTGCCGCGATCCAACCCCTTTCACCCGATGGCACGTGGCGCAGTCGCTCTTGGTTTGATACCACGCCTTGCCCCGGGCGCCGTCGCCCACCAGCGCTCCGGGTCGAACTTTGTCCGCCGCCATCGACCGCAGGTAGGCCACGATGATCGAGGCCTGGAATTCATTGAAGTTATTCGGCGGCATCGGGGTGCCCGGGATGCCGGTCCGGATGACATTGACGATATCGGCATCCGTCACGACCCGTTTGAAAATCCCGTGGCCCAAGTCCACGCCGGGGATAAAATTTCCGTCCGGCCCGTGACAGAGGGTGCAGGTGTTCCGGAAGAGCCGGCCACCGTCCTCGACGTCGGCCGGCGTATAGCTGTGTTGGGCCAGCAGAGGCACCAGCGAGAGGGTGCTCGCCAGGATCAGGAGATAAAGTTTCTGCCACATAAATCGGATGAGCCGTGGTTAGACCAGAAGGTTTGACGCTGGTTGGGGTACCGGCACGGGCGAACCAAACTTCAGGCCCAATCTCCGTCAAGCGGCGAGTTGGAAGGCGGCCGAGACAATCTCCCGGGCTCGCGTCGATCGCCGACCCGATCCCGCAACCAACGGGGAGGGCCGAGCGCCGCCGCGGCCGGCCCTGGCCGTAACGATGCCAGAGAAGGTGCCGCCCGTTGTCCCCAACGGGCTGACTGGAGCGTGCGCCGTTCAAAACCCGATGAGGACATCGGGTTCCACCGTTCAAGGGATTCGTTCTCGGAGCGAGAACCCACTCCGACTGCAGGGATACGGCTACGGCTTCGCCGGCGGCCGCAGTTGCAGCAGCCCATTCGCGAGCGTGATCAATCCGCCGCCCACAAGCAGCGTCCAAGTCGCCTTCTCGTTGGCGTAGTCCACCTGCGCCCAGCGGGCCAGCCAGGCGGGCAGGAAGAGGGCCAGCGCCGACGCGAACACCGGCTCGATACAATAAATCAGGCCCGCCTCGGTCGCCGTGATTTTCGGCTGCCACGCGGTCATCAACGAAAACGCGCCATACGTGCAAAAAAGGGTGAGCAGGGCCGTGGCGCCCAGCCAGGCCGGTGATGACCACGGCAGGAGAAACGCCTGCCCGTTCGGCGCCGTCACCACCGCCAACCCGCCGCACGCGAGACCGACGGTCGCAAACATCACCAAGGTGATCTTCTCGGGCCGGTTGCCGGCGAACTCCTCGCGATCGAGCGACAGGATCTGTCCCGTGAAGAACAGCGAGCTCAGCAAGGTTTCCCACTCCCCGCGCCCAAACTCCCAGCTGCTCCAGTCAAAGCGGCCGAGGATCGCCACGCCCGCGAGCACCATGAGACAGCACACCCACACGCGGGCGCCGGGGCTGCGCCGTCCGCGCCACGCCAGCCAAACCGGGATCAGGATGGCCGAGAACTGCGTCAGGAACGCCGACGTACTGGCCGAGGTGAAACGCAGTCCGTCGATTTGCAGCAGCATGCCCAGCGTCGTGAACATCCCCAAAAGGAGACCCTGCTGCAGCTCACGCCGCGTCATCCGCCACGCCGCCCAAGGCCGGAGCGCCAGAATGAGGCCCGCCGCCAACAGGAAGCGTGGCGCCATCGCATACATGACCGGAAACCACTCGCCGGCGTCCGGCAGCAGCCGCGTGTGCAGCAGCATGAGTCCCTTGCCCAGGGGAAAACTCAATCCCCAGAAGAAATTGGTGAGCACCAGAAACAGCAGCGCACGCGTGCGCACAGGGAAGGAGGGAGCAGTCATGAGATCGGTAAAAGCGGAAGGGAGAGCGTGCCGGGCCCCAGCCTGCCGCGCCACCAGAATTCCCCGGCCGGCCCACGCCGCTTACTTCGGCCACCGGGTCGCGCGGATCGAACGCGACGCCGTTCGCGTGGCGCCGCCGCGAACCCAGCTTTGGGGTGACTGAACCGGAACGATGCCACAACCCAACTTCTCGCCGGCTCGACTTTCGTTCCGGTCCCCGCCACTCCTCTTCCGCATGGCGAAAGCGACTGGCGTGCCACGGATGCCCAAGCGCGTGTATGAGGCACGCGTGCCGCAGTTGCGCGCCGACCTCGTCCAGATGCAGGTCGCGCTGCAACCCGCGCCATTCTCCGTCCTGCTGGTGATCGCCGGCGACGAAGCGGCCGGCAAAGGCGACGTCGTCAATATTCTCAACGGCTGGCTCGATCCCCGCGGCGTGGAGACCACCGCCTTCCATGAGTTGACGGATGAGGAACGCGAACGGCCGCCGATGTGGCGATACTGGCGCAGTCTCCCCCCACGTGGACGGCTGGCAATCTATTCGGGCGGCTGGCACGGCGAAGCCCTCGCCGAAGATCCACGGAGTCGCCGCGAACTCGCGGACTTTGATCACACGTTGCGCCGCCTCGCCCACTTCGAAGGCCTGCTGGCCCACGCCAGCGTGCTGATCGTGAAGATCTGGCTGCGCCTGTCCCAAGACGCGCAAGGCGCCCGGCTGCGCGAACTGGAAGCAGATCCCGACACCGCCTGGCGGGTTTCGCCGGACGACTGGCGCAGCCACCGCGACTACGACCGCATCACGCGACTCGCCCAGCGGATGCGGCGCGCCACGCATCGACCCGGGGTCCCGTGGCACGTGATCGAAGCAGCCGACTCCCGCGCGCGGAACCTAGCGGTGGGCGAAATTCTGCTGGCGCGCTTTCGCGCCCACCTGCGGCTCCACGCCCCGCCCGCCCCCATTTCGCGGCCGCGGCGGGTCGTCGCCTTGCGCCCGGCCGGGCGGCGGCGGCTGCAGGCCTTGCCGCTGAACCAGCGCCTCGCGGAAACCGATTACGAAGCAAAGCGCGACAAATGGCTCGGCCGGCTCAACCGCGCGGTGCGTGACGCGGCGGAACGCGGCCGGTCCATCGTGTGGGTCTTCGAAGGCTGGGATGCCGCCGGCAAGGGCGGCGCGATCCGCCGGCTCACCAGCGCCATCGACGCCCGGGACTGCCGCGTGATCCCCGTGGCCCGACCGACCGACGAGGAAAAATCGCACCACTATCTCTGGCGCTTTTGGCGGCACGTGCCCCGGGCGGGCCGCGTCACCATCTACGATCGCTCGTGGTACGGGCGCGTGCTCGTCGAACGCATCGAGGGCTTCTGCCACGAGGAGGCGTGGCGGCGCGCCTACGCCGAACTCCGGGATTTCGAAGAGCAGCTGACGGAACATGGCATCATCGTGCTGAAATTCTGGCTGCAGATTTCCAAGGCGGAGCAACTGCGGCGGTTCCGCCACCGGGAGGAGACCGATTACAAGCAGCACAAGATCAACGCGGAGGACTGGCGCAATCGCCGGCAGTGGCGGGCGTATGAGGCCGCCGTCGGGGACATGCTGGTTCTCACCCGTTCGCGGGCCGCCCCCTGGCACCTGATCGCCGCCGACAACAAGCGCTTCGCCCGGCTCGAAATCCTGAAGACTTCCTGCGAGCAAATCGCCGCCGCCCTCGAGGAAAAGTGATCCGCGGTTTGGCGGTAGGGACGGCTCTCCGAGCCGTCCGAACACATCGCGGCCAATTTTCGAAAGGCCTCAGCGGACGCCTCGGAGAGGCGTCCCTACCGCCCGCTACTTTTTTCGCCCGCGCTCCCGGCGGAAGCGCCGGAGCGCCGCCTCCAATTCCGGCAGCTGCAGCGGCTTGGTCAGGTAGTCGTTCAAGCCCGCTTCCATCCCGTGCGCCCGCTCTTCTTCCCGCGCATCGGCGGTCAGCGCGATGATCCAGATGGATTTTACGGCCTCACCGGCCCGGCCGCCGCGAATCTCCCGCAAGGCCGCGAGTCCGTCCATTTCCGGCATGTGCAGATCGAGTAAAACCAGATCATAGTCCGCGCCGCGCGCGGTCAGTTCATCGATCGCGCGCCGGCCATTTTCCGCGACGCAGAAGCGGCAGCCCAAATTGGCCAGCACGCGCTGCAGCAGCCGCTGATTCATCGGGTGATCCTCCACCACGAGGATGTTAAAGCCAAATTTCGGCACCGGCACCGTCGCAAAGGGGGCGGTCGAACGCGCGCCCGACAACAGGGCAAACAAGGCCCCGTGATGCAGCGGCTTGTTCACGAGCAGGCGGAAGTGTGACCGCAGGGCCGCGCGCCATTCGCTCGACAGGGTAATCGGCACGATGCCCACGAGTTGCTTCGCCGAAAGCCCGGGCCACGGTTCGGCCTGCTCGGCCAGCTCGCGCGCCTTCCCCTCGTCCAACAGCACCAGGGCAACCTCAAAGGAAGCCGGATCGAGCGCGGCCGGCGTGTCCGCCTCCACCAACTGCGCCCGCCAGCTCGTCAACAGTTGCGCCAGTTCCCGGCGCAGGGCTCCGGGACGCAGCACCAGGCCGACTTTCAACCCGGCCAGATCCCGCACCGGGGCCCGCGGCGTCGCCACCTGGACCTGCACACTGAACGTGAAGGTCGAGCCCTGCCCCGGCACGCTCGCCACGGAGATCTCGCCTCCCATCAGTTCCACCAGGTTGCGGCAAATGGCGAGTCCCAGCCCAGTACCGCCGTACCGCCGTGTGGCTGAGTCGTCCACCTGGCTGAAGGGCTTGAACAATTTCCCGTGATGCTCGGCCGGGATGCCAATGCCCGTGTCCCGAATCGAGAACTCCAGCAGGCAGGCTTCCTCGGGGCCGGCGCCCGTCGCGGGTTCCACCCCGGCCTGACCGGGAGCGGAGATGGCGGTCGGCGCCGCACGCCGCACCGTGACCTCCACTTCTCCTTGCTCGGTGAACTTGATCGCATTGCCGACGAGGTTGGCCAGCACCTGCCGCAGCCGGCCGCCGTCGGCCACGATCGCGGCCGGCACATCGTCGGCGCAGCGATGCAGCAACTCGAGGCCCTTTTCCCCGGCCCGACTGGAAAACAGATCCAGCGCATCCTCGATGCATTCGCGCGGATCGCACGCCACGGGATCGAGTTTCAGTTTTCCCGATTCAATGCGCGCGTAATCGAGGATATCACCCGTCAACTGAATCAGCGCCTCCCCGCTCGTCCGAATGGTCTGCACGTATTCGCGCTGCTCCGTCGAAAGCTTCGTGTCGAGCAACAGGCTGGTGAATCCCACAATCCCGTTCAACGGCGTGCGGACCTCGTGGCTCATCGTGGCGAGAAACTGGCCCTTGGCCCGGTCCCCGGCCTGGGCCAGGTCGCGGGCGTCGCGCAGCTCCGCCTCCTTGCGTTTCACCTCGGTGATATCGTCGAACACCGAGACAAAGCACGCGATCGATCCGTCGCGATGTTTGACCGGGGTCACGACGCCGCGCACGGGATAGACGGTGCCGTCCTTCCGTTGGTTGGTCCACTCGCCCTCCCACGTCCGGCCGGCGCGAACCGTGGCGACCAATTCCCCGACGGCCGCGGCGCTGGCCTGCTGGTCGCGAAATTCCCGCCAGTTCCGGCCAATGAGTTCACGGCGCGAATAGCCGATCTGCCGACAGAGTCCGCGGTTCGCATATTCGATCTGGCTGTGCAAATCCGTGATCATGATGGCGGAATGGCTCTGCTCCATCGCCTCGGACAAATTGCGAATCACCTCGCGCTGCTCGCCCTGGCGGCGCTTAACCCCGAGCGCCATCGCGGGCAGGCCGAGTACAATCCAGACGTAAAACGCACTCTGCAGACCGGCCCACCCCAGCTCCCGCCGCCAGTTGGCCGCAGCGAGATCGAGCCCGAGAATTTCCTTGAGGGGTTTGGCGGGGTCGGCCGAAGGGACCTCGGCGATCCGCACATAGCCCGTCACCCACGTCCCGAAGTCATCCGCCAGCGGACCCTCCGTGGTGGGCTGGCCCGTCCGGATAATTTCCTGCAACCCCGGCGAACTCTGGGCCTGCGGGTAATCATCCCCGGGGAGCGACTCGTCTTTGGCGCCGGCCTTGGCGGAGTCCGCCAGGTAGATCACCTTGCCGGTTTCCGGCACCAATCGAAAGACATAGACAAAGCGCACCCGCTGATCGACGGCCGCCAACTGCTGCAACCGGTCCTTGAGCGCGGCGTAGGCCGGCGTCTCGCGATCGGCGCGCGTGCCGGCGAGCGCGCGCAACTCGACGGCATTGATCGCGACCGCCGAACGCCGCGCGTCCTCGATCAGCCGGGTCAGAATCTCGGCGCGTCGCGTGCGGGATCCCAACCACCCGGCGGCCAGGCCCGCGAGCAGGATTACGATCCAGACAGCAGTCGGTTTCAGTCTTCTGAGACGATGCTGCGACATGAAGGGCGGCCCACCGCGTCAGGGAGACAACTGCGCCGCCTCCGACCCTGCAATCTAGAAGGTGGCCGCGGCCCGTGGGTGGCAGCCGGGGTCGCCGGGCCCCGTGCCGGCGCTCATTGCGACACCGGCACAAAAAAACCGCCGCGATAAAAATCGCGGCGGTTTGGAAAAACTGCGGGTGGAATTAGGAAACGTGACCCGAAACCAGCTTCGTCATCTCGAACATCGAGACCGACTTTTTGCCGCCAAATACGACCTTCAACTTGTCGTCGGCATTGATCTGGGTGCGGACCTTCTTGTCCTGTAGGCCATTCTTCTTGATGTAAGCCCAGAGCTTCTTGGTGAGCTCCGTACGGGGGAGCGGGTTTGCGCCAACGACCGCACTGAGAGCGGCATCAGGCTGGACCGGTTTCATGAACGCTGCGTTTGGTTTACGTGCTGCTTTTTTAGCCATAATATTTATTGATTTTTGGAATACTTCCCTCTGAAACGTCGTCGTTCTAGAGGGAAAACAGGGCACTTGCCTAGGAAAATCTTCAACTTTCTAGAGGTAAAATCCCGCCGGAAGGAAAATTTTCGCCGCTGATTTTTGAACGAAATCCGCCTAGGTCCGCTCATCCACCTGTACAAACTGCCGGTATAACGCCGCGTAATGACCGCCCCGGGCCACCAGTTCCGCGTGGGTACCGCGCTCGATAATCCGCCCGTCGTCGAGTACCAAAACGAGATTCGCGTGCCGAATCGTACTCAGCCGATGCGCCACGACGAAGCTCGTGCGGCCGCGCAGCAACCTCACCAGCGCCGCCTGCAACCGCGCCTCCGTTAGCGCGTCGATCGAGCTGGTCGCCTCATCGAGGATCACGAGGCGCGGGTCCGCCAGCAGGGCGCGGGTGAAACACACCAGCTGGCGCTGGCCGATCGACAGGGCCGCGCCGCGCTCGCCCACCTCGGTGTGCAGGCCGCGCGGCAAATCCTCGAGAATGTCGCGACAGTCGAGCTGCTCGGTCGCCGCCCGCACCTCCTCCTCGGTCGCCTCGGGCCGGGCGAACCGGAGATTGTCGAGCACCGTGCCGCTGAAGAGAAAGTTCTGTTGCTGCACCATCCCCATCTGGCGATGGAGGGAATGACTGGTGACCTTGAACGCGTCGTGGCCGTCGAACCGCACCTCCCCCCGCGTGGGTAGGTGAAATTTGGCCGCGAGGTTGATGATGGAGCTCTTGCCGCTGCCGGTATGGCCGACGAGTGCAATCGTCTCGCCCGGCTCGGCGGTGAAATTGATGTCGTGCAACACGAGTCGCGCCGGGTCGTAGCCGAAGGAAACATTCCGAAATTCGACCCGCATACCACCGCCGGAGGGTGCCGAGTGACCAGCCGCGGCGGGCTTTCCCATTCCGCCTTGCCACTTGTCTCTCGGATCCGCCAGCGGCACCGCGTCGGGCTCGTCCTGCCAGTCGCGCGGATGATCGATGAGCTTGAACACCCGCTCGGCGCCGGCCATGGCCACGAGCGCCTGGTTGTACTGGTTGCCGATGACCGCGATGGGCGAAAAGAACTGATTCGCCAGCAGGAAAAACGTGATCAAATCACCCACCCCCATCTGGTGGTGAAACACGCGCCAGCCGCCGAACAGGAGCAGGATCGCCACGAAAAACTGGCTGTTGAGTTCCAACAGCGGCGTGAGAATCGCCGACGTGCGGGCCAGCGCGATGTTGAAGCGCGAATGATCCGCGAGCAGGTTCCGGAACAACCCGGCATTGGTCTCCTGCCGCACAAATCCCTGGGTCACGCGAATCCCGTTCACCGATTCCGCCAGGGTCGCCGTCACGCGGCTGAAGCTATCGCTCGCCGCGCGCGAGTAGTGGCTGAGCCGCACGCGAAACCGCCGGTTGATCACCCACAGCACCGGCGCCATCCCGAGCACCACGAGAAACAGTTCCCAGTCCGACCAGGCCATGACCACGGCCGAGAACAGCATCTGGCCAAATTGAATCATGCTGACGAACATCACGTCCTGGATGCCCACCCGCAGTGCTTCGACGTCGCTGGTGATGCGCCCGATAATCCGGCCCAATTTCACGCGGTGAAAGAAACTCACCGGCTGGCTCTGCACCTTGGCAAAAATGTCCGCCCGCAACCGGTTCACCACGGTCTCGCCGATTTCGAGCGCGTAGCGCTGGCGGAAGTGAAACAGCCCGTCCGTCGTCACGGCCAGCACCGCATAACCTAGGACGCCCAGAGCCAGGCCCGTGACATCGCCCGACGAAATCGGCCCCCGGATGATGAGGGACGTGATCCACAGGAACGCCGGGAGTTGCGCGGAGCGGATCACACTCATCACCACGAGCGCGTTCAGCTTGCCTTGCACCGGCGTGGCATAGGTGAACAGCCGGCGAATCAGCGACCACTCCAGTGGCTTCTGCAGCTCCTCGTCGTCCTCCTCGTCCCGCACGCGGCGGACGAGCCCGAGATCGCGAATGGGCGGCTGCCCGCTCACGCGGCCCCTCCCCCGGTTCCCACCGGCAGCAGCGCGCGACTGTCCACGAGTTGCAGGTTGGCGACGTGCAGGTACGGCCCGGGTTCGCGCATGAGCTGGGCATGCGTGCCGCGCTGCACGATCCGGCCGTCCTCCAGTACAATGATGAAATCCGCGCGGCGCAGCGTGCTCAGCCGATGCGCCACGATCAAGGTCGTGCGGCCGGCGATCGCCCGGTCGAGGGCCTCGAAAATTTCGTGCTCCGTCTCGCTGTCGATGGCCGCGGTCGGATCGTCGAGCAGCAGAATCGCCGGTTCGAGCAACACCGCGCGCGCGATGGCGAGCCGCTGGCGCTGGCCGCCCGAGAGGCTGTTGCCGCTTTCGCCCAGCAGCGTGTCGTAGCCCTTCGGCAGGGCCATGATGAAGTCGTGGGCCGCGGCCGTCCGGGCGGCCCGCTCGATTTGCGCCGGCGTGGCTTCGGGATGCCCGAAGGCAATATTGGCCGCCACGGTGTTGGAAAACAAAAAGCTCTCCTGGAAGACGAGCCCGATATTGCGGCGCAGATCATCGAGGTTCAGCCGGCGCGCATCGATCCCGTCGATGAGCACGCGACCCGCGGTGGGATCGAAGAACCGCGGGACCAGACTCATCAGCGCGCTCTTCCCCGAGCCGGTGGCACCCAGGATCGCGACGCATTGGCCCGCGGGCACCGTGAGGGTGATTTCGCGCACCGCCGCCTCGGCGCCGCCAAAGGAGAATGAGACATTTTCGAAACTCACGTCGCCGGTCAGCCGCGGCCGGCGGATGGCGTCCGGCGCGCTGCGCACCTCGATCGGCGCGTCGAGAATCTCGAACACGCGCCGCGACCCGATGAGCGATTGCTGCACCGAGTTGATGATCGTCGCGATGTTGTTCACCTGCCCGGAAAATTGCTCGAGCAAACCGGCAAAGACCACGAGGCCGGTGCCCAGCGGCAGGCGGCCCTGCATCACGAGCCAGCCACCGTAGCCGAGCAGCACCATCATGTTGATCCGCGTCAGGAAACCGATGGCCGGCGAGAACAGGCTCACGCGCCAAAAAATCACGTGCTGCTGGGTGAGGCAGGCGTTGTTCGCCGCCTCGAATTTCGCCCGCTCCTCCGCCTCGCGCCCGAAGGCCTTGGTCACGGACATGCCCTGGATGCCTTCCACAAAGACCTGGAGCATCCGCTCCACCAGGAGGCGGTTCTGCGCATATTCCGGCTGGGTGCGGCGCGTGTGCCAGGCCGACAGCAGCCAGAGCAGCGGCGTCGTCGCGAGGCAGCCCAGCGTCAGCGACGGGCTCAGGTTGACCATGTAGATCAAGTAGACCGTGAGCGAAATCACCATGATCACGCTTTGGATCAGCACCTGATCGACGAACATCCGGACGCTCTGGGCGTCGCTCGTCACCCGGGTGATGATGGAGCTGGTGTTGTTGGCGTCGAAAAAGCGAAAGCTGAGCCGCTGCAACTTGTCGTAAATCTCGCTGCGCAGATCCACCACGAGCCGCTGCTGCACCAGCCGGTTGACCGAGACCGCGTAGGCGTAGTTGAGAAACGCGCGGCAAAACGCGAGCAGCAGGATAATCCCGGCGAGCAGGCCCAGCACCTGCCAATACTCCCAGGCCACGGGCAAATTGAGGTGGAGCTTGTTCGCGTCGAGCGGCGTGCCATCCATCTTGTGGCGAATATAATCGATGCCCACCCCGGTCAGGCTCAGCCCTCCGATGCCCAGCGTGAGCAGGACGAGCTGAATCGCCAGCACCTGCAGGCAATGCAGCCGGTAGCGCCAGGCCAAGCCGAAGAGCCGTCGAACCAACACCCCGTTCGACGGTCCGGCAGCAGTCGGCAATGACGGCGGAACAGACATGAAAGGATCAAGCTAGGCACTTGGGCGCCAGGCGCACGAAATTTATTTTCGCGTCCGCGCCGCCGGCGTGCGTAGTTCCGCCTTCAGGCGGAAAGAGGGGAGGCCCAGATTCCGCCTTTAGGCGGAACGACCAACCAAACACTCCTCAGCGCGGCTGCCGATTCGCATTCGGACCGCGGGCCCGCTGATTTTCCTGCTGATTTGGCCCCGGTTGGATTTGGTTCGGCGGAAAGTTTCGGGTCGGCTGCGCCTGCGGGACCGCCGTTGGTGGCACGGCGCCCGGCCCCATTTGCTGCGCGGCCTGCTCGCGCAAGGCCCGCCGGCGGGCGACCTCGGAGGCGACCGCCTCGAGCCGGCGCTGTTCGTCGGCGGGCGATGGGTTTACCACCACGGATTGCGTGACGGCGGGCGCCATCCCCGCCGTCGCGGGCATCGGCGCCGGCGGCGGCGGCATCGCCTGCGCGGCATTGCCGGCGGAGACGACTTTCGCTTCCCGCGCGGCAAGGGTATAGGCCCGGCCTTGATATTCTACGACCAGCGTGTTGCGCGCTTCGTCATACTGCTTCGCGACGACGTTGAGCACCGAATTGGGTTCGTTGATCTTGATCCACTCACCCGCTTTCCGCACCGGATCGTAGACCCGATATTGCATTCCGGCGGGGGTTTCAATGAACCCGCGATACTCCAGCGGCGCCCCGGCCGTGGGTGCGCCGGCTCCGCTCGCCTGCGGCGGCATGAACGGGGAACTGGCCGCCAGCTGCGCCGGCGCACGCCCCGCCACCACCAGTGCGAGGCTGGCGACGGCGCAGCGGAATAGCGACACGGTCGGGGCGGACATGATTCAGGATCCAACTAATAGGACGCGCCCGCGGGGCGTCAAGTGACGCGGCGGGTCACGCAAACCCGAATTAATCGCGCGCCGATTTTCGCCCGAAAGGTTGGCGACGGATTGATTCGGAAGCCAGGAACCCAATCCTGGTTTTCTGGCTTCTGAACTTACCGCCTGCCGTGGCTTGTTGCGACCTGAGCCGCAACCGAATCCCCCGGGCTGATTTTTTTGCCACAGATTTCACCGATGGGCACAGATGCCGAGCCAACGCCGCGGACAAAACGCCGCGGCATTCCATTTGTGCCCATGGGTGTAATTTGTGGCCAATGGGAGGAGAAGTCTACGCATGCTAAATCGAAGGAAATCTTCGCGGGCGGCAGGCACTTTCAGCCATCGCCGCAAGCATGCACGCGAAAAAGACCCATCCGCCGGCCTAGAGCAACGTCCCGTGCAGGATCAGGTAGGCGACGCTGAAGTAGATGATGAGTCCCGTCACATCGACCAGCGTCGCAACGAAGGGCGCACTCGACGTCGCCGGATCGAAACCCAGCCGTTTCAGAACCAGCGGCAGCATCGAACCCACCAGCGAGCCCCACAGTACAATGCCCACCAGTGACACCGCCACGGTCGCGGCCACGAGCGGCCAGTGCGGACCGTAAATGTTCGAGAACTGGGACCAAATCGCGATCCGCAGGTAACCGATCGCGCCCAGGATCAGGCCCAGCATCGCGCCCGCGGCGAATTCCCGCCGCATCACCCGCCACCAATCCCGCAGCTTGAATTCTCCCAACGCGAGCGCCCGGATGACGAGGGTCGCCGCCTGTGAGCCCGCATTGCCGCCCGAGCTGATGACCAGCGGCACGAACAGCGCCAGCACGACCGCCCGCGCAATTTCGTCCTCGAAATAGCTCATCGCCGAGGCGGTGAGCATCTCGCCCAAGAAGAGTACGACCAGCCAGCTCGCGCGCTTCTTTACCATCCGGGACAGCGCGATCGTCGTATAGGGTTCATCCAGCGCCTCGGTACCGCCGAGCTTCTGGATGTCCTCCGTCGCCTCCTCTTCCGCGACGTCGAGCATGTCGTCGACCGTCACGATGCCGATGAGCTTCTTGTTTTCGTCCACGACCGGCAGCGCGACGCGATCGAACTGCTTGAACAACGCCAGCGCCTTCTCGCGATCGTCCGTCGGCGCCAGCATCGTGAAATTCCCGTCGAGCAGTTCGCGCACCGGCCGCTCCAACGCCGAAAGCAGAAACCGCCGCACGCGCACGTCGTCGATCAGCCGGCCCTCGGCATCGATCACATAGACCATGTTGAGGGTCTCGCGGTCATAGCCGTGCGTCCGGATATATTCGAGCGCCTCGCGCACGGTCCACTCCGGGCGCACCGCCACGAAGTCCAGAGTCATCATCCGGCCGACACTGTGCTCCGGGTACGCGAGCAGCGCCTGCGCCACCTGACGCTCGTCCGGCGTGAGCATCGCGAGCAACTGCATCGCGACATCGAGCGGCAATTCATTGAGAAAGATCGTCCGATCGTCGGGGGGCAGCGCGTTCAGCAGCGCCGCGGCCTGCTCCTGGTTGAGCGCCTTCAGCAGTTTGCGCTGGGCAGCCAGCGGCATGTAGGTGAACACCGCGGCCGCGAGTTCGCGCGAGCCGACGCGAAACAGGGAGGCCAGTTCCTCCACGGAAAGATCCGCGATGACCGGCGCCAGGTCCGCCGGCAGCCACGGCTCGAGGTATTTCTTGAGCGCGACGTGGTCCTTCCGCGCGATCAACGCGGCGATTTCGATTTTGACGCTGGCCTGCTCCATCATCCGATGAACTAGGCAGGGCCAACCCCCGCCGGCAACCCCGCAGGCATTCTTTCCCTCTTGTTCGATCGTGAGCGAATGGTCCGAAGTAGCGCCGGTCTCTGACCACAGCCGTCCACTTCATAGCGCGATCGGAACGCATCGATTAGGTTGATGCGTCGAGTGAGGGCGCCGTCGTGCTCAGGCGCTGGCGATGCAGGATTTTAGTTGGTCGGGGCGGGGCGTGCGGGCGGAACGCTCAAGTGCTGTCCCATGAGTTAGGCCGAAAAACCGGGCAGCCACCTCTGGTGCGGCGGGTCGATGTAGACAAAATGCCCCGCGGCTGTCCCATAGCGCCGAAGCAATTGAGCGAGGTCGTGCCGCTGCCAGAGCGTGGCGCGCAGGACGGTGAGCAGGCGCGAGAAGCTGTGGGCCCACTGGCTGGCCCAAGCCTGGAAACGCAGGAGCACATAGACCAGCAGCGCCATCCACACCTGCCACTGCACCGCATTGTCACTTTGGCCGAGGAAGTCGGCCAGCTGCAGGTTCGGCCTTTTTTTCACACCCGAATGATCTCGCTGATCCGCACTTCACGGCTGGCGTGATCCACCCAAAATGAAAAAAGATAGCCTTCGAGCAAAACGCTCTCGACCATTCGGCCGACCGAATCGGCGGTCTGTGCGTCCCGGATCTGAAACGGATGTCTCGCAATCTGATCAGCGAGGTCGAGCACCACCCGCTGCTTTCGTTTCGGCAACGCCACGACGAATGCCACCGCTTCGAGCGAAAGGTGGCTTTCGTAGACGCCGCGCTCAGGCATGACCTAGCTGCTTTCGTAAATCGGCGACACTTACCTTCTTTCCTGCGGCCATTTCATTCAAGCGCCGGGCCGTCTCTTGCTTCCAGCCCGCGCGTTCTTGGCCCAATCGGATCAGGAAAGCAGACAAACTCTGCCGCTTTTTCTCGGGAAGCTTTGATGCCCGCTGCTTAAGTTCGAGGAATGCGGTAGCGGTCATGATGTCGAAATTACCGAGCGCGCTCATTCGGTCAAGGGGCCTTTGCCGAACGTCCTAGCGCGGCTGGCGCCGCAACCGAAAGTGAAGGAGCCGCGGACGCAGTGGTATCATCGGGGTGTGAAAAAACCAACGACCACACACTACGGCCGCGGCGTGGAGCATTTTTTGGCGCACCACGGGGCGGATGTCACGGGCGTAATCAGCGGCTTCGATCGACTGCGGCTGCGAGGGAGCCTCCGCTACTTTTATCAGCCGACGTTCATGTTCCGTCACCTCTGCGAGGCGGGCGTTTTGCTGAAGAACTTCGGCGCCTACGCCACCGCGTTGAGCGAGCGCGTCCGCGACGCCGCGCATGGCTTCGCGCGGCGCTGCGGCCGCCCGGTGCGTTATCTTTACTCGAGCGCCAAGAGCAAGGAGTCGCTCGCCCGCCAGCTCGCCGAGCGCAACCGGATCCGCGACGGGCTCATCGGGGTGTTTGACTGTGTGGAGCCTTGCCTGACGTATTTCGTCCGCGGGGACCGCCAAGCCCATCGACTCGAGCTCAAACTCGAATCCGGGAAATGCCTCCATCACTACTTCTACTTCCAGCATCCCGAGTTCGGGCTGATGCATGTGCGGCTCCAGACGTGGTTCCCCTTTCAGGTCATGGTCTGCGTCAACGGCCGCCTCTGGCTAGGCCGCCAGCTCGACCGGGCGGGCGTCGGTTACGTACAACGGGACAACAGCTTTGTGTGGCTGGAGAATCTGCGGCGTGCCCAGGCGCTGGCGCAGGCCCAACTGCGCGTGCACTGGCCGACGAAGCTGCAGGCACTGCTCACCGAGTGCCATCCGCTCGCTCGTGAAATCTGCCAGCCGCTGGCGCAGAGCTACTATTGGAGCATCGATCAATCCGAGTAGGCGACCGACCTGATGTTCCAGACTCCGGCGGCGCTCGCCGCGCTTTACCCCGCGCTGGTCCATCCATCACGGGATCCGGCACTTCGGCACGCCAGAAGTGCTGCGTTTCCAGGGCCGCACCGTGCCCGCGCACGGGCGCGTGCACCGGCTTTATCAGAGCGAAGTGGAAACCGGGCTCACGCACCGGCCCGAAGGCATGCGGCTCAAACACTACGGCAACGGCAACTCGATCAAAATCTACGACAAGCACGGCCAGGTGCTGCGGGTCGAAACCACCCTCACGCACCCGCAGGACTTCCGCGTCTACCGTACGCCCGAGGACCGGCCCAAGGGTAAGAAGCGCTGGATGCCGCTGCGCAAGAGCGTGGCCGACGTCCAGCGCCGCGCCCAAGTGTGCGCCGCGGCCAACGACCGCGATCTCAACGCCCTTGCCGCGGCGCCGCCTGACGCCGCCGCTGGTGATACGGTAAAGTCACTCTGCCAGCGCGTGGTCAAAAACGGCCGCCGCTACCGCGCGCTCAATCCCTGGGCCCCCGCTGACGCCGCGCTGGTGCAAGTGGTCGCCCGCGGCGAATGGACGCTCAACGGTTTTAGAAACCGGGATATACGGGCCGCGCTGCTGGGCCCCACCGCCGACCGCGCCGAGCGCCAGCGCCGGACCGGCTGTGTCACCCGCGCGCTCGCGCTGCTCCGCGCCCACGGCGTCATTCGGAAAGTCACCCGCACCCATCGCTATCTCGTGACGGTGCAAGGCCGCGCCATGATCACGGCTATAGGTGAGGTGCGCAACTTGGCCGCTCGCCCGACCGGCTAGCCGGCCGTCAAAAACATAGGAGTAGGTCCACTCTACAAAATGATGTGGCTTCATGTAGGTGTCGTCGCCTTCGCCTTCGGCAAAGAATTCATTTAGATTGCGGGCGTGGATCGCAAAGACTTCTAACCACCCGCTGCCATCGGCTGTCGGTGGTAAGGAGCACGAGGCGTGACCGACGTGCTCGTTGGCTCTGGCGCCTGGTTAGCCTCTTGTTCGAGGAGATGCCACGCTTCCTTGTAAGGCATGGCCTCTGCACCAAACCCTCTCATGGCAGTGTCCTTCCTTGCTTGACCGTTTTTTTTCGTTCCGGTCAGCCACATGGCATGGCCACTCTTCACGATTTCGGCAACAACTCGACCGGGCACGATGAAATAATCTGGGCGCACTCCCGGTCCATGGAGGCTCACGAAAACGTAGAAGTAACCGACACCTCGGTCCTCTTCATCTTTCTGACGAAGAATCCAATGAACCTTCGAACCCTGTGAGGACTTCACTTGGAGCTTCAGTGCGCGACCGGAATTTGGGCGCGCGGCGAGAACATCTACGCTCTCCGCATTCCGCGTCGTGACAGTCGCGAGGAATCCGCGATGCGAGAGTTCGGCTGCCACGTAGTATTCGCCCGCCGAGCCGCAGAGACCATGAGTGAGCGAAGACATTTTCTTGGCTAACGTCAAAGATGAGCCACGGATGGGGCTGGCGCGACTCGTGCGGGGTTCGAAAGAGCAATTCGATTTGAACTTTTCGCTTTGGATAAGAAAGCACGAGGCGTGCTAGCCCCATCCGTTGGCTCTGGCGCCTGGTTCGGCCTTTTTTTCCTCGAAGGCTGGGCATCGCCAAAGAGGCAGAACTTTTGTTTGGAAGCGTGGCATCGATGCTGAGTCTTCGAAATCACTTGGAACTCTTTTTTGACCGCTGGCAAAACTTGGACTTCGCAATCTCTCTCTTTGAATTTACTTTTGCCGAACGTCAAAGATGAGCCACGACCTTCGCCGGCGCGGCTCGTGCTACTTTGCTTTTTGGATTCCACTGCATCATTTCGGCAAATCGTACGGTAGCACGAGACGTGACGGCGAAGGTCGTTGGCTCTGGCGCCTTGTTAGCCCGGTTTTGCATTCAAGCGCCTTACTTCTCGTACAACCAAGCACCACCTAGAGTAGCCATGACGATTGCTGGCAGCATCGCGATAAAAAGTGTGATGACAGTCGTTGGGGTGATCTCGAGTAGCACCACCCACTTGGCTGATTGCATACTGGACATCAACCACCACGCGAGCGAAGCCGCAAGCGCGCTCTTCCGGCCCGCGCCATAGCGCGGTCGAAGTGCCACGTAGAGCCAAGTCGCCCAGATACCCGCTCCGAGATTCGCGATGATGAGGACCAGCGGGGAACCACTGCCGCGAACGCTTCGCCCCTCGCGCACCGTCGCGAGAAATTCATCTCCGATGAACGCAAGCAGGGTCACAGAAAGTACGGTCCAAATGCCGCCAGCGACCAGCCCGCAAACCAGAATACGAGCCCAGTTGAATTCTTTCATTCGATGCGCGGTGCCTCTGCTTTGGCTAACAGTGTTATTGGGACCAACTGAGTTTGTCCTTTGCCGGGCGGAATAGCATGGCGGATTGGGGGTGCCGGGAGGAAAAGCGATTTCGCAAGACATTGAAACAGAAAATCCCCGGGAGCCAGACCCCAATATTGGGGGAAACGGGGTTTCCGACTTGGCCCTCGCAATGCCTAAGTGCGGGAATGCAGCCCAACG
>CANJNJ010000018.1 GCA_947474995.1 Opitutaceae bacterium
CATGTTGGGTTTCTTTTGCGTCGGCGGTCGGGGGTTGGTCGGCCGGACGCCGGCATGCATTGGTAAATTCGAATCGGTCGCGAGGAAATTCCTCTCCGCGGTCGAGGGTTGATCCTCTTGCGCTGGGTCTGAGGCCGGGCGGAGACAGGCGAGTTTTGAAGCGCCCCTCCCGACTTGCGCGCCACGAACTTCCGGCCCACTTGTCACTCTGCTTTGAAAAACCCCGGACCCCGAGCCCTTTTCCCATCGTGAATTTCTATTCCAGCCGCCAGCGAACCGCCACCGTCGCGAGCATGTTTCTGTGGGCCACGCTGACGGGGCCGGCGGCCGCGGGCGAAAAAGAAGAAGAGCCGCTCCACACCATTCGGGCCCAGAACAAAGTCCTGCTTCAAGCCGGCACCACCAATCTGACGCTGACCGAAACCATCGTGGTCAGCCCGATTGAGTTGAAGAAGGAGAACGATCGCCCGGGAGCCGCCAACCTCGTCAATCTGCTGATTTCCCCGCTGTGGTTGCAGGACGGAAATTATGCGGGTTCGGCCTTCACCGCGGTGAAACCCTATCTCAATCTTTCCCACGGCCGGATCCGGCGCTTTGCCTTGACGCGCCCCGATGGCGAACCGGTGCGGACGATGGATCAGATGACTCCGGATTGCCGCTACGTGCTGAGCGTGGAATTGGGCCACGTGATGCCGGAGCGCCTCACCGTCACGGTCACCATGGCGCAACCGAGCGGGATTCGGCCCGGGATGGAATTGTTCTACACGCCCAGCAATGACGGCCACGCGTTCCGCTCCGGCCCGCCGGAAACCGTCTACACGCAATTGCGGATCCGGGCGGATGGACAACTGGAGCCCTGGCAGGTTTGGCAGGGCGATAAGCTGCTACCCCGGGCGGACTCCACCGCCGTCAACCTGGAGCGCGATGTCAGCCACACGATTCGGTTCGGAGTGAAAGCGGAGTAAACGTCAATCCACGGTCAAGGGCCCGCGTGACTTCCGCAAAGCTCCCATGGCTTGTCATTCTGTGACAGGTCACGAAGGCGCTGAAAGGTGGACCGTGCGCTCCGCGCGCGGTCAGCGTTGGGTTCGATCGCAGCTTCGATGGCCGCCACGGAGTGCACGGCCCACCCGGTACGCCTTCGGCGGGTTTTTAAATGACTTATTCCGAGGCGTCATCAGCAGCGCAGCGAAGAATGACGGACAACTTTAAACCGCCGCTAGCGCAGCGGGGCCATCACGCCGTTGCGTTCGTCGTGCAGGACGGAGACATCCAGTCCGTCCAACACGAGCACGCCTTGCAGCGACGAAATGAGTTTGGCCTCGCTCCACTGCCAGACGACCGCACCCGCGCGATCGAATTCCAACAACTGCACGCCCGACTCCCCGTGCCCCGGGCCATGCCCCTGCCAGTTGGCGACGACAATATCGCCGTTCGCCAGGAGCTGGAACATCGCGTAGAAGTTCGGATTCGCGAAGGCCAGGGCCGCGGACTTCGCGCCGATTTTGCGCACGATGCCACCGCGGTCGTCGAGTTCCACCAGGAACGGGGTGTAGCCAGCCGAAGCGAGCGTGTGCCCGTCGGGCAGCCGGACGGCCTTCCAGGCGTGGCGAAAGTCGGGCACGGTCCACTCGTGCACGGCCGCGCCCTCGCGCGTCACTTCGCGGATCATGGTGTCGTTCATCAGCAGGAACGTTCCCGCACTGGTCTCGCGCGCCAGCCGCACGTAGTTGCCCGGCAAAACCGTCTTGTGCACCACGCCGGAATCACCGAGTTCCAACAGCACCACCCCTTTCGCCTTATCGAGGTTCACGCCCACGAGGAGGGTGTGCCCGTTCGCCAACCGCCGGGCGGATGTCACGCCCTTGTAACGGGCGACTTCTTTCAGGAGTTTCCCGGTCGTCAGCTCAAATTCCGAGTAGCCGGTATCGTGGCCGACCAGAATCCTCCCGCCGCCGATAAGCTGCAGATCGCGGGGCACCGGCTGACCCGCGGGGACGATCCAGTTATTCGCCGGATTGTTCTCGTCGATATGCAGCAGGTTGCCGAGGCCCTCATCAATCGCAACGAACTCGTGCTTCGGCGGCGTGGCCCCGAAACTCAGGACGGCCCAGCCACCGAAAAGAACCGTGCTCAGGCAGGCGGTGACATTCATCCCGTCAGGCTGAGGCGAAGACAAATAGCTGCCAATCTTTACTGCGACGGTCCATCCGCCGCGCTTTCACCTCGCCAGCCGTGGGGACGTTTGCCGTCATGAAAGGCTCCGCTCCGCCCCCGCATGCCCCGTCTGACTCCCGTGCCAACCCTCGCCGCGTTCGGTCTCATCGGGCTGTTCCTCCTCCCTTCGGCCCTCCGCGCCGCGGAGCCCATCGAACAGGAATCGCGGTCCGGCGAGTACGTGGCGCGCGTGACGGCGACGGAAAAAAGTGACGGACCCGGCGTGGCGTACCCCTTGACGATCGCAATCACCACCCGGAGCACCAAACGGACCGTCGTGTTTCCCACCGAGGTCAGCGCCGTGACCAAGTGGATCGCGCGCTGGGATCCAAAGGTGGACTGCTTCATTTTTTTCGCCCCGCAGGCCGAAGGCTGGAGCGCCGCATATGTCCCCGAGAGCAAATACGGACCGTTCATCTCTCGGCCGCTCACGGACGACGAAAAGGCTTTCGGGGAAAAGATGCTGGACGAAAAATACGGAACGCGAAAGCCCGAGCGCCGACTGCCGATTCCACGGTAGGGGCCAAATTTTCCCCGGGGAATTTCAGCCACTTTGGAGTCCGGCGACCTGGCGCCGTTTTCCGCTTCGCACGAAAAACGCGCTGCGCCAGAACCGATCGACAAACGCGGCGTCAAGCCGGCCGCACGCCATCGCGCCGGCTAGTCGCTAAAATTTACCCTGCACCTTGCCGCAGAATACTTGGGCGTTGAAATCATTCCTCCCGGCAAACAGGCCGTCGCGATTGGTCACGTAGCCGTACTTGGCGGGGTAGCTCAGCCGATCGCTTTGGCCGCGCAGATCGTCGTCCATCCGACGCTGGAGCGCGGACATTTCACCCCGCGGAAGCCGGCGCCAAAGGTTCCTTCGTAACCCGCCTCGCGCGAGGCGGGACCGAAAAAAATGCCAACGCCATCAGCCCTGCCCTCTCGGCCGGGTTAGTTGACCAGATTGATCGGTTTCCCCGCCTGAAACGCCGCGACGTTTTCGGCGGTTACTTTCGTCAACCGCCGCCGCGCCTCGACCGCCGCCCACGCGATGTGCGGCGTGAGCGTGAGATTCGGGGCCTTCAACAGCGCGCTGTCGGCGGGGAGCGGTTCCACTGTCACCACGTCGAGCGCGGCGCCCGCAATCCATCCGGCCTGGAGCGCCTCGGCGATGTCCGCATCCCGCACGAGCGGACCACGGGACGTGTTGATCAGATAGGCGCTCTTCTTCATCGAGCGAAGCAGTTCGTTCCGGACCATTCCGGTGTTTTCCGGCGTCAGATTGCAATGCAGGGTAACCACGTCCGCCTCGGCGAACAGTTCAGGAATCCCGCGCCAGGCGAAGGGATAGGTCGGCGGATTCCCCTGGTAAACGTCATTGGCGAGCACGTTCATTTTGAAGGCCGCCGCCAACTCACCCACCCTTCGACCAATGCGGCCGAATCCGACGATGCCGATCGTTTTCCCGGCCAGTTCGGCCAGCGGCCGGCGCCAGAAACTCCATTCGTTCACCCGGGTCCACTCGCCCTGGTGCACGAGATCGCTGTGCAGCTGGGGTTGGCGAAAATGATTCAGCAGCAGGGCAAAAACGTATTCCGCCACGGCGTCCGTGCCATAGATGGGCACATTGGAGACCGCGATGCCCTTCGCTCGCGCCGCCTTGACGTCGACGACGTTGTAGCCCGTGGCGAGGACGCCGACGAACTTCAGCTTTGGCAGCTTGGCCATGGTCTCGGCCGTGAGCGGCGTCTTGTTGGTCAGCAGAACCTCGGCATCACGCGACCGCTCCAGGATCTGGTCGGGTGCCGTGCGGTCGTGGCAGACAAATTCGCCGAGCTTCGACACCTCTTCCCACGGATTGTCGCCGGGGTTCAACGCGTAGCCATCAAGAACAACTATTTTCATGAGTGAGAACAGTCTAGTGGTCCCGGCCCCCTCCGTGGCCATCCTGAACTTACGAATTCCTTGGCCGGCGCCCTAGCCGGAAGACACCCACCGCGCGGGCACCACGGTCCCGGTCCTAAAATCGCGTCGTGCCGCGGCTGGTGCGGCCTCGCGGAGACTTGCGCCTCCGCTTCGTCGGCACCTTGTTGACAGCGCGCGGTCTGACTGGCCGCGTCCAACCTTTGAAAGCGATTCGACTACTCTTGATTTGTCTGGCGGTGGCGGTCGCGCTGGTCGCATTGCTCGGCCTGGCGACCTTGGATTCGCGGGTGCAGACGTTGATCGCGCAAGCGATGCTCGAGCGACAGCCCGGGGTGCGCGGCAACCTGGGCTCGGTTTCTGCCGGATTGAACCAGGTCGAATTCACCGACGTGCACCTGGAGGTCGACGGCGCCCTGCTCAAGTTGCCTTCCCTCCAGGTCGGACTTCCGGTCAAGGACGCCGTCTGGCACCAAAATTTTCTCATCCGCAACCTCGTGGCCAAAGGCTGGACCCTGGACTTAAGCAGCGCCCATGCGCCCCCCGCCCCCGGGCCGCGGACCGCCGTGCCGCCGAAAGCGGACGACCAGGGAAGCGCCGCACCCTCCGCCGGCGTAATCGCCGCGCAGCAAGCCGTGCTGCTTTTTCACTCGCTCTCCAAAGGTTGGGCTTTTCCGTGTGACGTCTCGCTCGATGGCGTCGACTTGGACGGTGAAATTATTCTCGCCGCGCCCGCGGGCGAACCTCCGCCCCGACTGCACGTGGCGATCAAAGGCGGCGGCCTGACCGCGGGGCGCGAAGCCACGTTCACCTACGACGCCGCGATCGCCCAGCCCTTTTCCCGTCCGCCAAAGAACGCCGCCGCCGCCAGCGGCCGCCTGCTCGTCACCATGGATTCGCCGCGCCAGATCGACCACCTGCGCATCGAGGGCCATGCCACCGAGGGCACGCTTCCGCCCGACCTCACGTTTGCGGCCAATCTCGCGCGCGCCCGCGTGGCCGATGACGAAGCGGGCACGCTGGAGTTGAGCCGCGGTGACCGCTCGCTCGCGACCCTGCGGGCCCGTTTCGTACCCACCGAGCAAAAATTTGCCGGCACCTGGAAGATCGATTTTCGCGAATCCGAACTGGCCCGACTTTCCTCGGACCGAAGCCTCGACCCCTTGGCCGTTTCCGGGGAAGGCGAATTTGAAATCGAAGCCGCGCTCGGTGGGGTCCAGGCCGTCGGCCACCTGCAAGCCGTCGCCAGCAATTTGGGCCTGGGCGCAAAGCCTTTGGCACACACCGGACCCATCACGCTGGCCGCGGCATTTGCGGTCGCCCATCGCGGGAAAATGCTGCGCTTTTCCCGACTCGATGTCACCGTCGACGGCTCGAAACCGATTGGCGCCGTGCGCTCGCTGCAACCGTTCGACGTCGACGAAAAGACTGGCGCCCTGGCCCTTTCCGCTCCGGCCGGCAACTGGATGGAAGGCGAATTGCGCGGACTGCCCCTCGCGTGGCTCTCCGGACTTTCGTCCGGGCTCACCGTGACGGGAAGCGACGCGAGCGGTGAATTCATCCTCCGAAGCACCAAGGGCGAGATTTCCGTGCGCTCGAAGACACCGCTAACCGCCGCGAAGGTTGCGCTCGCCAATGCCCGCGGCCCACTCGCGGAGGACCTCGACATTTCGGTCATGGTGGAGGCCGACTCGACCGGCCGGAGATGGGACGTGCGCTGGACTCCCTTGCTCATCAGCAGCGCAGGCCGCCCACTGGCGAAAATCGAGGGCTCGGCGACAACCCCATCCGGCTTCGACAAGGGCGTCGCGCTCGCCGGAACGTGGGAGAGCGATCTGGAGGCTCTGGCCCTGCAGCCGGCCTTTCGCTCCGTCGACTGGATCAAGGGACGCTCGGCCAAGGGGGAATTTTCCGCTCACGCTGGATCGTGGTTCGAACTGAAAGGCAAAGTAGACGCGATCGGCCTCGAACCCGGTCACGCGCTCACAGCCAGTTTGAGTGCGGACGTCGACAGCGGCGGCCGGCTGTCCTTTCTCGTTCCCCTGAAAATTTCCTTCGGGGCGAACGTCTCCGACTTTTCGATCGAAGGCAAACGAACCGGGCGCGGCGCCACTGCGCAGCTTTATGTCGACCTTAAGGGTGAAAATGTGGCGTTGGAACATCTCCAACTCCTGGTCGCGCCTTTGGCCGCGAATCAAAATCCGGGACCGGGGCCAGATGCATTGCCGTTTTGGGGTGACTCGACGGGACGGTTAACCCTGGCCTTCACCAAACTTCGTGCGGAGGAGAAAGCGTACCAAGACGTCGGCGGAACATTTTTCGTCGCTCCCGGCTTCTTCCGTCTCGAAGGCGGCCACGGCACTTTGCCGCCCTACAATACGACCAAGTTCGCCGGAGAAATTCGCTTCCAGGCCGATGGCGCGCGACCCTATACGCTCAAGGGCAACGCGAGTCTCGCGGGTCTTGACGCCAAGACGCTGTTCACCGCCAAACCGCCCCACGTGGTCGAGGGCAAATTCGCGGTGGCGGCGTCGGTGTTCGGCGCGGGCAGAACGCTCCGGGAACTACTGGATAGCCAGCAGACGGATTTCACATTCACGAGCAGCGCCGGAATCGTCCGGTTACTGAAGACCTCCGTCGCGGAATCGGTCCCCCAGAACGTCTCGAAGGTGAAGGACACGCTCGGGGCCTTGGGCTCGGCCTTGGGCGCGCTGCTGAAGGTCAAGCGCGACACCATCGATCTCAGCCCGAGCATCGTCAGCCCGAGCGCCGAGGCGGCCCTGAACGTCTCCTACGGTCTTGCGGAAATCGCGTACACGAATCTGGAAGTGACGGCGACGCGCGGCGCCGATCGCAATCTTCGTCTGGCCAACATCGCCCTGACCGCCGCGAACGCGAAGTTGACCGGCACCGGCGAGATTACGTACGCCAAGGATCTCCCCGTGGCCGCGCGGCCCCTCAGTCTGGATTTACAGTTCAACGTGCGCAACGCGTTCGTCGCGCTGGTGGCGCCCACCGGATTGCTCGCCGCCCAAAATGACAAGGGCGGCTACACCCCCCTCAAACAACTCCTCCATTTTGGCGGCACCTTGGAAAAAATCGACGCCAGCCAGTGGCACGATCTGCTGGCCGAGGTGGCGAACAGAAAACTGGAAGGGCCGAAATAGGACTGCGGGGATTGAGAAATCCGACTGAGTGCGATGTGACGTGTGACTTGTGAAGTGTGACAATGGCCGAACTGCCTCGCACCAGTTTACCGGCCGCGCCTGTCACACGCCACACGTCACACCTACGGCAACGCCGCGAAAAACTTAATCAGGTTGTCGACGTGCGCGTCGAGCGTGACCCCGAGGTGTTCGCAGCCGACATCGATGGTGTTGCGATCCACTTTCGCGGCGAAGGCGGGTTCCTTCACCTTCTTCTTAATCGAACTCGCCTTCATCTCGCCGTAGCGAACTGGGTTCAGTTTCCGGTAGGCGTAAAAAATCCCGCTGATCTCGTCACAAGCCAGCAGCGCCGCCGCAAGTTTCGTTTGGGGCAGTGTCGCGTAGCCATGGTAGCCGTAGGCGTGCGCCTCGACGGCGTGAATAAATTCCTCGGGATAATTCCAGTCCTTGAACCACCGCAATGATTCGCGCGGATGCGTATCCGGGTGTTGCTCGAAATCGAGATCGTGCAGCAGGCCGGCCAAGTGCCAGAGCAGTGGGTCGCCTTGAAAGACATTCGCGTAGCCGTCCATCGCCGTGGCGACCATCAGGGCATGATAGCGTTGGTAGGGATCCTGCACGTGCTTTTCGAGGAGTGCATTGGCTTCAATCTTGTTGGGCAGGCTCATGGCAGAAGACCTCGACGGTGGGACACGAAAGTTCGAACGCAAAGGCCAAAACCGAAACCGTTCTGATTGCGGGTCGCTCACATGGGGCGCGCGGCCCGCTTTGACGCTTCTCGCTTTTATCGGGCGCCGTGGCCGGGAGCACGCCCTGCTGCGGGAAAGTGTGCGCCCCACCCTGGTCACGCGAGATCCGCCCCTTTCCTGCACGACCAATTCCATGTCACGGCCGCGACATGGAATCGGCACCCCGAATGACCCCGGGCCCGTAGGCACGACCAATTTCATGTCACGGCCGTGACATCGAATTGGCACCCGAGCCGGACCGCGTGGTTTGACCGGGAGCGCGGATTGGCGGAAATTGAGCTGCGCCCGGCTCGATATTGCACCGCACGGCGACCTTGCCAGCGGGTCGTTGCTTCACACGATAACACCATCCCGCCGCCCCGTTGGGCGGTTCGATTCGCTCCGCCCCACTCCATCGAGAATCCAACATGAAATTCACCCGCAGACAGTTCATCGGCGCCAGTTCCGCCGCCGTCATCGTGGCCGGCATGAAGGCCCAGGGAAAAGTATTCGGCGCGAACAACCGCGTCCGCGTTGGCACCATCGGCTTCAACGGCCGCGGCGCTGATCACCTCAAAGAGATTCTCGCGCTGAAAGGCGACGTGGAGTACGCCGCCCTCTGCGACGTCGATGCCAATGTGCTGGCCCGCGGCGCCAAGACCGTCGCGGCCGCGCAGGGAACCGCGCCCAAGCTCTACAAGGACATGCGCGAGGTCTTCGCCGACAAGGAAATCGATGCCGTGACCATCGCGACCCCCAACCACTGGCACACCTTGGCGACGATTTGGGGCTGCCAGGCCGGCAAGGACGTCTATGTGGAGAAACCGATGTCCCATGACATCAACGAGGGCCGCCAAGTAGTCATCGCCGCGCAAAAATACGGCCGGATCGTGCAACACGGCACCCAGACCCGCGCCGACGCCAAACTGACGCGCGACATGAAACTGATTCACTCCGGCTTCATCGGCAAAATCGTCGAGTCGCGTGGCTGGGTCTACAAGAACGGCAACCGCACGCCCATTGGCCGCGGCCAGCCCGGCCCCGTGCCGAATTATCTCGATTGGTCCCTGTGGCAGGGCCCGGCGCCGGAGCAGCCCTTTCAGGTGAACACGAGCCGCAACAAGCCGGGCCTCCACGTGCACTATGACTGGCACTATTTCTGGGAATACGGCAACGGCGAGATCGGCAACCAGGGCGTCCACCAGATGGACATCGCGTGCTGGGGCCACAATCGCGGTTTGCCCGTTCGCGTGCACAGCGCCGGCGGCCGGTTCGGCATGGATGACGCCGGCCAGACGCCGAATACGCAGGCCACGACGTTCGCGTATGCCGACGATTCCATCCTGACGTTCGAGGTCCGCAATCTCGGCTCCTACCAGGAATTTGACGGCGGCGACTGCAGTAACAGCTTTTTTGGGACGAAGGGTTTCTACGTCGTGAACAAGGGCTTCTTCACCTACAAGCAGGGCCGGATGAGCGAACGCGAGGCGATTCCGATTCCGGCCGATGCGCCGCTCCTGGATCAAGGCAGCGCGTTCAAGCGCTTCTTCGCCGCGGTCCGCTCGCGGAAAACGGCAGACCTCCCCGTGTCGGTCCTCGACGCCCACGTCTCGTGCGCCCATTGCCATCTCGCCAACACCGCCTATCGGGTCGGCCGCTCGCTGGAATTCGATCCCGCCACGGAACGATTCAAGGACCACAGCCTGAATCAGCATCTCACGCGCGAGTATCGCAAAGGGTTCGAGGTTCCCACCCTGGGCGGTCCGTTGGTTACGGCGGTGTGAGCGGTCCCCCCGTGCGCCGGACCACGCTTAGGCCGATCGTCGGCGCCGCGATCACGATCGTTGCGCTGGGGCTGAATCTGCGGTCCCAAACGCTCCTCGGCCCTACGCCTTATCTGTCGTTCGTCGACAGTCCTTTCAACGCGCTCCAAACGAGTGGCGGCTTTACCTATTTTTACTTGGAGACGTTTGAGGACGGACTGCTGAATACGCCGGGAGTAAGCGCCAATACGGGTTCGGTGCTGGGCCCGGGCGGATTGACGGATTCGGTCGATGCCGACGACGGGGTGATCGATGGCTCGGGCCTCACGGGACACACTTGGGTTTTCGGCTCGTCTCCGGTTATTTTTACCTTCAGCGCCGCCACGCTCGGAGCTCTGCCGACGCATGCCGGCCTCGTCTGGACGGACGGACCCCATCCCACCTACGAAGCGTTTGATGCCCTCGGAAATTCGCTGGGTGGACGCTCGTCGGAACGAGCGCGGACGGCTCCTTCTCGGGCACGACCGGCGAGGACCGCTTTTTTGGGGTAATCAACGTAGGCGGCATCTCAAAAATTTCCATCATCGCGGGTAGTTGGAAGTGGATCATCTGCAGTATGGCCTCGCGATCCCGGAAGCCCACTCCGCGGCCGCGCTGGCTGGTGCAGCGGCGCTGGTGTTTACGGGTTGGCGCCGCCGCCGGGCCCGGGTAGTAAAATAGGAGATCGGCGCGCGTTCCGACACATCGCGACGGCGAAACCGCCCTGTCCTTCGCGTTGAAGAATGGTCCCGCCAGCCCGCTCGTCAGTTTCCTCCGGAAGAAAGCGGCGAAGGCCCCCGTCGTCGCGCGGCCCAAGGTCATCGCGGCCAACAACGTCCCGGCCTCGCCCGCGGCGCGCGAGGTCTAGGTGCGCGATCGCGTCCAGCGCTCACTCGCTCTGTTGCAGCACGGTTCAACCGCTTTTCTCGACAACGGATTCGTCCGCAACTCCAAGTGCATCTCGTGCCACCAGCAAACGCTGCCCGGCGTCGTCTTGGGCTGGGCGAGAGACCGCGGCTGGCACGTGGCTCGATGCCGGAGCGGATTGGACCAAGGCGGAGTGACTCAATCCCATTCCTGCATCCTGTCTGCATCGAGCCATCGTGCTCCACCTCAAAGCGACATTGCACAGAGGCCAGAGACCGCCCGTTAAAATAGATCGCTGTGCGTACCGGTGCGGCTGAAAACTACTTCCGTCGCAGTCAATTTATAGATCAAAATCCAATCCGGTTCGACATGGCAATCGCGCCAGCCGATCACACTCCCTTTCAGTGGATGGTCGCGATATTTCGGTTCCAGCACGTCCTCGTTGAGCAGCTTCGCCGCCAACGCCACGAACTTTGCTTCATTCTTCCCACGTCGAATCATCAGCGCGATTTCACGCTTGAAACGGGTCGTGTAGACCGGCGTCTTCACCGCCCTTCAGGACCTTAAGCTGGACATCATCTCATCCAGATTCCTGCAACGCACCAATCCCCGGCCCGTCTCTGCTGCCGCAAGCACTTTTCGCGTGGTCGCGTTAGGGACGTGGTTCAAATAGACGTAGCGATTAACCTTGGCGCGCTCACGCGGCGGCAGAGCCTTGATTTGCTTGATGACTTGGACGGCAGTCATAGGAGAAAAATCGACCGGGCAGTGTGTCCTGTCAATTCGGAGCTTCGGCCATCACCCGATCAAACTCTCCCCCGTCATCTCCGCCGGCGTCGGCAGGCCCATCAGCGCCAGCACCGTCGGCGCCACGTCCGCCAGCCGGCCGCCGTCCCGCAAGTGGGTTTTGCCTGCGGCAAAACCTTCACCGACCACAAAGGTCTCCACGCGATTGAGCGTGTGCGAGGTGTGCGGCGAATTATTTTCGGCGTCCCACATCTGTTCACAGTTACCGTGGTCCGCGAGAATGACGGCCCGGCCGCCAACCTGCTCCAAGGCGCCAAGCAACTCGCCCAGCCCGCGGTCCGTGGCCTCGACTGCTTTGACGGCCGCCGGCAGCGAACCGGTGTGGCCGACCATGTCCGGGTTCGCAAAATTCACCACGATGAGACCGTACTTGCCCGAGAGGATCGCGGCCTTGGCCGCCGCGGTCACTTCGACCGCGGACATTTCCGGCTGCATATCATACGTCGGCACCTTGGGGCTCGGCGGGCAGGCGCGTTCCTCGCCGGGAAAAGGCGTCGCGCGGTAATTATTGAAGAAGAAGGTCACGTGCGGATTCTTTTCCGTCTCCGCACAGCGGAACTGGGCGAGGCCCGCGTCCGCAACCACCTGGCCGAGGATATTTTTCAACGACGCCGGCTTGGGGGAGATGACGTTCACCGGCAGGCCGGCTTCGTATTCCGTCATCGTCGCGTAATAGAGATCGATTTTCGCTCCACGGTCGAAGCCCTTGAAATCGTCCATCACGAACGCCCTGGTGATCTCCCGCGGCCGATCGCCGCGATAATTATAGAACAGCACGGCGTCGCCGTCCTGGATGGTGGCGAGCGCCTTGCCATCGGCGCCAACGATCGCGGTGGCGGCGACAAACTCGTCACCCTTCTGCGTTTCACTTAGCGGCTTGTCGTAATAAAACTGCACCGCGGCGACGGCGTTCGGCGCGGTCGCCATCGCTTTCCGACCCGTGAGCATGTCATAGGCCTGCTGCACGCGCTCCCAGCGATTGTCCCGGTCCATCGCCCAAAAACGTCCGCACACGGACGCGATCTGGCCGAGACCGATCTTCCGACACTGCTCATCAACTTCCCGAACGTAGCGAATCCCGCTCGCCGGCGGCGTATCGCGACCATCGGTGAAGGCATGGATAAACACCTGTCCGGCACCGAGACCTTCGTCCTTCGCCACGCGCAGGATGCCATAAAGGTGCTCCAACATCCCATGGACTCCCGCGTCGCTGACGATGCCCATCAGGTGCAGCTTCGCCCCGGGCCGGGTCTTCACCCGGTTGACGATCGCGCGCCACACCGGATTCGTGACGAGTCGTTTCTCCGAAAAGAGCTTGTTCAGCCGGACGAGTTCCTGGTCGACGATCCGGCCGGCGCCGATGTTCTCGTGGCCGACTTCGCTGTTGCCCATGACGCCGTCGGGCAAGCCGACATCGAGTCCCGAGGCCTTGATCAACGTGAACGGATATTTCGCGTGCAGTTGGTCGTCACACGGCTTCTTGGCGAGGAAGACGGCGTTGGTCGGATTCTGGGCGGGATCGGGGTTCTTGCCCCAGCCATCACGGATCACGAGGAGAACGGGCTTGCGCGGATTGGTCATGGAAGGTTTTTGCTGCGCAAAAACCTTGGGGAATTCAGCCGCAAGGCCACAACTATTCACGCCAGCGAATCGGAGTTTGTGTTGCCGTTCCGAGTCGGCTTTGCTGCTTCGCACGCTGAGCGCCCGGTCGTTTCCCCTCGTGAGCCAGCAACCGCCCCTTACCCCCGGCCGGACTCCAGTCTCTCAATTCGTGGAGAATATTCTTATGCGCACCTCGATAATCGTTCCCTCTGCCCTGGCATGTCTGCTCACGGTTCTTGGCCTCGTTGCCTGCAGTCGTACCCGACCCATCGACGACGACCGGCTCAAGTCCGCCGACCGCGATGCCGGAAACTGGCTCATGTACGGAAGGACCTACGATGATCAGCGGTTCAGTCCCTTGAACCAGATCAACGAACAAACGATCGGGAAGCTCGGCCTGGTCTGGAGCCGGGAACTCGGCACCACCCGGGGTTTGGAGGGCACGCCTCTCGTGGAGGACGGCGTGCTCTACCTCACGAGTGCCTGGAGTGTCGTGCACGCGATCGATGCGAAGACCGGCGTGGTCCGCTGGACCTATGATCCCAGCGTTCCCCGCTCCCGCGCCTTCTTCATTTGCTGCGACGTCGTCAACCGCGGGGTCGCACTCTACCAGGGCAAAGTTTATTTTGGCACGCTCGACGGGCGCCTGATCGCCCTCGACATGCGCACGGGAAAACCGGTCTGGAGCGTGGACACGGTAGAAAAAACCAGGCCCTACGCCATCACCGGTTATCCGCGCGTCGCCAAGGGGCTCGTGCTCATCGGCAACGCCGGCGCGGAGTTCGGTGTCCGGGGATATGTATCCGCCTACGATGCGGAAACCGGAAAACTCGCGTGGCGCACCTACACCGTTCCCGGCGATCCTGCGGCCGGCTTCGAGTCGAAGGCCATGGAGCAGGCTGCGCAGACGTGGCATGGCGAGTGGTGGACCGTGGGTGGCGGCGGCACGGTGTGGGAAGGAATCGTCTACGATCCCGCGCTCGACCTCGTCTACTTTGGGACGGGCAACGCCACCGCCTGGTATCGCGCCCTCCGCGGCCCCGAAGGCGACAACCTATATGTCGCGTCCATCCTCGCCGTGCACGCCAGCACCGGCGAAGTGGCCTGGCACTTCCAAATCACACCCGGCGACAACTGGGACTACGATGCCACGCAGCCCTTGCTGCAGGCCGACCTCACCATTGGCGGACGACCGCGCAAGGTCATCATGCAAGCCTCGAAGAACGGATTTTTCTACGTCCTCGATCGCGCGACGGGGGAGTTCATTTCGGCCGGTCCGTTCGTGAAGGGCATCAGTTGGGCCACCGGCATCGACCCGAAGACGGGCCGCCCCATCGAATCGCCCAGTGCGTATGCGGGCGCCCAACCGGTGATCGTCTCACCGGCCCCCGGTGGCGCGCACAACTGGAATCCGATGGCCTTCAATCCGACCACTGGACTCGTCTATCTGCCAGCGAAGGTTGCCACGCAATCCCTGCACGCGCCCGACCCGAATTGGAAATACAATCCCAAGCGCGACAATGTCGGTTTCGACGAACGCTATGACGGTCCGCTCAATGACACGCTGAAAAAGTTGCCCGCCCCCACCGGCGAGTTGCTCGCGTGGGATCCGGTGCAGCAACGCGCTGCGTGGCGGGCGCCCTACCCGGTCGTCGAGGGCGCCGGGGTCCTCACCACCGCCGGAAACCTCGTGGTGCAGGGCCGGGCCGACGGCGTGCTGGCGGCGTATCGCGCCTCGGACGGCAAAGTATTGTGGGAATTCGACGCCGGCACCGGAATCATGGCGCCACCTGTCACCTACCTCGTCGACGGTGTACAGTTCGTGACGGTCATGGCCGGATGGGGCGGACCGGACGGTCTCTTCAACGCACCGGATCTCGGCAAAGTCAGGCCGGGCCACGGGAGAATTCTCACGTTCGCGCTCGGGGCGAAGGCCAAACTCACTCCGCCCCCGTTTGGACACTCGGAGCCGCCCAAGCCCGCCATCACCCTGAACGCGACGCCGCAAACGGTGAAGGAGGGAAGTATTCTTTACAGCACCAACTGCCAATACTGTCACGGTATGGACGCGGTGGCCGGCCCGCTGCCCGATCTCCGCTACGCCACGAAGGAGGTGCACGAGCAGTTCATCAACATCGTGCTCGAAGGAGCGCGGGCCCCGCTGGGCATGCCTTCGTTCAAAGATCTTTTGCAAGCCGAGCAGGCGACCGCGATCCAAGCCTACCTCCTCTCCCGGGCCAGCGAGCCCGCCAAGCCGCCGGGCAACTAGGAACGTTTTCGCATACGTGGACGAAATAACCCGCCGTCAGCTAATCCAAGGTATCGTCGCGACACTGGCCCCCGCGGTGTTGTCCACGGAAGCTCCTGCCGGCGAGCCGACAGCAGCGCTGAATAAAACCGGAGCGTACGAACCCGCGCTGCTTCCCCGCGGCATCCGCTCGCGGTTCGTCGCCAACGTCAACGGACTGAGAATGCACGTTCTCGAGGCAGGGTTCGAGACGCCCAATCGGCCGGCCGTGCTGCTCCTCCACGGATTTCCGGAACTCGCGTACAGTTGGCGGCACGTGATGGTCCCACTTGCCTCAGCCGGGTTTCATGTCATCGCGCCTGACCGCCGCGGTTATGGCCGCACAACCGGCCTTGCGGTGGGCTTTGACGATGACATCGCGCCGTTCGGCGCGCACAACCAAGTCCGGGACGCGCTCGGTCTTGTTGCCGCTTTCGGCTATCGCTCAGTGGCGGCGGTGATCGGCCACGATCAGGGTTCGCCGATCGCCGGCTGGTGTGCGCTGGCGCGGCCGGACGTCTTTCGCTCCGTCGTGATGATGAGTTCCCCGTTTGGCGGCCCACCGGCGCTACCTTTCAAAACCGCCGACGTCGCGCCGTCGGCGCCGGTCACCATGGGACCCGCCGATCGCATCGACGAGGAACTGGCGGCCCTGACGCCGCCGCGCAAACACTACCAGCGGTACTACTCGACCCGCGAAGCCAACGAGAACCTGTGGCACCCGCCGCAGGGAGTCCACGCGTTCCTCCGGGCCTACTACCACATGAAGAGCGCCGACTGGAAACAGAATGCGCCAACACCACTCGCGGCCCGCACCGCGCGGGAGTGGGCGAAGCTGCCGCGCTATTACATCATGGATCTCGACCGCGGCATGGCCCAGACCGTCGCACCGGAGATGCCATCTCCCGCCGAGATCGCCGCCTGTAAGTGGCTGCCGGACGAGGCGCTCAAAGTCTATAGCGCGGAGTATGCGCGGACCGGATTTCAGGGCGGCCTGCAAGGCTATCGCGTCGCCTTTGAGGCCGCGTTGAACGCGGAACTCACGCTGTTTTCCGGCCGCACCATCGACCAGCCGTCGCTTTTTATCGGCGGACGGAGCGACTGGGGCGTCTATCAGAACCCCGGCGCGATCGAGCGGCTGCAGCAGACGCTTTGCCCCCGCCCCCTCGGCCTGCACCTGGTCGACGGCGCCGGCCACTGGGTGCAGCAGGAACAGCCCGCGGAGGTCAGCCGGCTCCTCGTGCAATTCCTGCGGGAAGCGGCTTCACGCTGAAAATCCGATCGGTCCGGTCGCTCAACTTTCAACCCGCAACGCTCAACTGAATTTTTTCCGCTACGGTATTCTCTCCCAAATCAGACTCACAACTCCCGGCCGGCCGTCGTTCTGATTGGGCTGAATATTGCTCGTAATCGCGAGCCGCCGACCTTCGAGCGTGAGATTGCGAATCAGATCGGTCCCGGTGCGGGTTCCATTCCAGGAAATGTCCACGTGATGAACCGCGACCTTGCCGTCGAAGGTAAAGGTGCCGGCATAGGCGACCATGGTCTTGAAAAGGTCGACCCGTTCCTGGTCGGTCACCTTGGCCAAGTCCGCCGGCTTGGGCCGTGTCTCCCCGACGATGACGGCATACACCCGCCCATCCCGACTGTAACCAAGCACGCCGCTCGGTTTCGCGCCCAGGGGTTCCTCCTTCTTCCCCGTGGCTGCCTCCGTCCAAGTGTAACTGACCAGCCGCCACGTGCCGTAAATATCTTCGGGCCCGATGGCGCGGGCCTCCACGACGGTCAGGAGGAAAAGGGTGATGAGGAGTTTCAGGATTTTCATGTTTTATTGGGATGCTTCAAAAATCTATTTCACCGGGTCGGATGCCGCGAAATTGGGGTCAGTTTGGTCGGGCGGCCGCCGCGGACGGCTCCATCTCGGGTTGCTCGGTCCCGCCTCTCCCGAGGCGGGCTACAAAGCTCGAGCGCCTTCTTGTAGCCCGCTTCGAGAGAAGCGGGATGAGATTCCAGATCACCGCCAACCGGCCGATACGCCCCTCGGGACAGGCCAGACTCGAAAGGATAAAAATCATGGAATGTTCGCAATGTTCCGAAGGTGTTTTCTCTCGGCGGCGCCACCGACCGCTCCAACGCTCCCGTCGCTCACGCCGGCCGCGGCAGTTCAGCGGTGTGAAACGGGCTGAGTTGATCGATGTCCTCGGGCGACTGGGACTTCAAATCCCACTTGAAAAAGCGCAGTCCGATCCGGTCCAGGTGAAAGTCCGCGATGGTGAACCCGTGCTGCTCGATCGGTTTGATCTCTTCCCGCAGATCCAGATGCGTCGGCGGAGTCGCGCCGATGCCGCGGACAGCCGAAGGCCAGCCGCTCAGGTTCGTGCCGATGGGGCCGGCGAGGACGGTCGTGATCGGTTTGGCCGCGAAATCATGGGTCCCCGCGCGCAGCATCTGGCCGAGGCCAATCGCGTGGAGGTCACCGCTCACGATGAGCGGGCTCCGCCGCTTCATGGCCGCGAGCGACTGCATCAGCCGATCGTGCTGTCGCAGCCAGCCGGCCTGCCAGTAGGGTTTCGCGATCGCCGTGGTCAGCTTGCCGTCGGCTCCGAGCAGATCCGGATACCACTCCCCCCATTTGCCCGCGCTCCAGCCGGGAGGATTCGACGGAGCGTGGACCAAATGGGCGACGTCGGTCGACGCGGCGCGGGCGACCAGCCATTTCTCGACCTGCGGATCGACGAACACCGCGCTCGGTCCCGCCAGGGTCTGAGTGCGCCGGACATCGTAGAGGTTGATCTCGGCGAGGCGCCCATACCGGATGGTCCCGAAGCTCTCGGACAAGCCCTCCGCGCCGCCAGTGGACCACGGAAGTCCCGCGGGCCGGGCCCCGTCGGGCAGAAATTCCGGATAGTAGAGCCGCTGCGTGGCGCGGGCCAGTCGCAGCATGAACGCCGACGGGGGAAACGTGACGACCTCGTCGGTGGCCTCGTCGTTGTCGAAATAGTCGTGATCGTCCTGCAGGAAGAAAACCGGCGTCGAACGGAAGTCAGTTCCATACACCGGCACAATCTGCGGGCCCGCGGCGAGCTTGAGCACGGTCTCGTTGGTTTCGCCAAAGACGAGGGCGGAGCGGTCGAACTTGCCGGCGAGCCGCACGCCGTCGGGCGAGGCGCCGAGCGTGAGGCTGCCCCGGGGCGCCAGTAGATCCCAATACACGTGGTCGCCATTGGCCACGACCGCCTGCGGGGCGAACGACAGCGCCCGGCGCAGCAGCCGGTTGCGCACCGCCGTCGGCAGGAACTGGCGCGGAAGTTTTTCATGGCCACCGGCGCAGCTGAAAAACAACACGCGAAAATGATCCGGCCGGGCCTCGGCGGCAGGAAACGTGGCGAGGTCCCAAGGCTGGCAGAGCGCGGTGCCGTTTGCGGCCACCAACGCCAGCGAATGCGCCCGGCCCGACTCGAGTCCCTCCGCCCGGAACTGCCAGAACTGGCCCGCGGTGTCGTTGCGCCGGCCCGGGAACGCGCGCGCGCCGATCCGCAACGTTGGCGCCGCGTCGAGCGGAGGTGAGAACGACGCCTTAATGAGAATCGAGGTGGCGCTGACGGTCGGCAAAAGGTGGGTGACGCGCCCGGGATCCCACGGCGTCTGATCCGGCGGACTACCCGAGGCGGCCAAGAGGTCCGCGGGAAGCGACGCGAGGAGCGTGGCTCCGAAACTGCCGGTGAGGAAATGGCGGCGGTCCATCACAGGCTTATGTGGGTGCGGCCGGTGATGCGCAAGCGAACCGTGGCGGCCGCTGGTTCGGAACGCATCCCGGTTTCCTACCGTGGCCGGTCTTGGTCGTTCCGCCCCGCAGCGCGGGACGGGACTACAATCAATGGGTGCCGGGGAACTCGGCAAGAAATCGGGATACCGCCCACCGGGCGGCTGAATTCGCGGCGGTTCAGGCATCTTTCGCCGTTGGCGAGCCATGGCACAGGCCGTGCTGAAACGTAATCCGCGCACTGGCCCGGCCATGTCCCCGCGCCTTCCGTTTTTCCTCAAATACTTGAAACCTGAGTCGTATCTGACAGTAACCCTTAAGCCCCCCGAACGATGCCCCTCATCATTCGAGATCAATTGGTCAATCCGCCAACGTGGTTCACCTCGTTCCGCGACCTGACGCTCTACTGCCATATTTTTCTCCGGGACGAAGTCGTGATCGAGTCCACGGAACCCGACCTCTATTGGCGCTGGATGCGTGCCCGGGGCGGAATGGATTTCGTCGAGGATTTCGTCCGCCCCGGCACCGAGGAGGGGGTCCATCTCGACGTGGAACCAAACTATCCGCGCTCAGTGATCACCGACCGGATTGCACCCGAGAACGTCCACCGGTTGATCGCCCAAATCCGGTTCTGCCGGGGGCTCACCTGACTTGTCCGCCGCTTTCCGCCTTGCGGCGGAAAGCTTATTGGAGTTCTTGCGGAGCAAGAACTCATGCCCAAACACGCGGTCCTTCTCGTCAACCTCGGCTCTCCCGATTCCACCTCTGTCCCTGATGTGCGGAAGTATTTGCGCGAATTCCTCGGTGATGAGCGCGTCCTCGACCTGGCCGCGCCCCTGCGCTGGGCGCTCCTCGAGGGCATCATCCTCCGCACGCGACCCAAAAAATCAGCCCACGCCTATGAGCAGATTTGGACCAAGGAAGGTTCGCCCTTGGTCGTGACCTCGCGGCGGGTGCGCGAGAAGCTCGCCGCCACGCTCGGCGCGACCACGCCCGTTTACCTCGCGATGCGCTATGGCTCGCCCTCCATTGCTTCCGTGGTCGGGCAAATCGCGGCCGATGGCATCGATGAAATCCTCCTCTTTCCCCAATACCCGCACTATGCGATGTCGTCGTACGAGACCGTCGTGGTCCGGGTGAAGGAAGAGGTGGCCCGGCAGGTGCCCCGACTTCGCGTGACCACCGTGCAGCCCTTTTTTGGCGATGCCGATTACATCGAGGCGTTGCGCACCGTCTGCGCCCCGTTCCTCGCGCAGCCCCACGACCACGTCCTCTTCTCCTATCACGGGCTGCCGGAGCGCCACATGCGCAAGGCCGATTCGTCGCGCGCCCACTGCACCCTCGTGCCAGACTGCTGCACGACCTGCGTCCCGGCCCACGCGACCTGCTACAAGGCGCAGTGTCTCGCCACCACGCGCGCGCTCACCGCGGCCGCGGGCATCCCGGCGGAAAAGCACTCGGTCTCCTTCCAGTCCCGGCTCGTCGGTGAGCCCTGGCTGAAGCCCTTCACCGACGTCGAACTGGCGCAACTCCCCAAGGCGGGCGTGAAGCGCCTGCTCGTCATCTGCGCCGCCTTTACGACCGATTGCCTTGAGACGCTGGAGGAAATCCAGCAACAGGGCCGCGACACCTTTCTCGAGGCGGGCGGGGAATCCTTCACCCAGATACCCTGCCTGAACGACCATCCGGTGTTCATCGATTTTCTCGCCAAACGCACCGAACGCTGGCTTGCTTCCGCAGGCAGCCTGCCTGCATCGCGATGAACATGAAGCGAGTGAACCAAATCCCTGGCGCACTCGCAGCCCTTTCTCCCGCCAGGCTGCCTATGCAGCGCTGCACGGCTGCCGATTCAGGTTCCAACCGCCAAATTTCCGCCGCGTCGCCACTCACTGGGGAGTTTGTCGGGGAAAGCCTTCCTCTCGGCGGGTCTTGGGCCAGAATAATGCCAGACTGGTAAACCCCGGCTGACAAACTCCCCGTGAACGACTCGGATTCAAGGTCCCACACTAGTTCCGGTTCGGCCGGCCACCCCGGACCAGCGGGCGCTTGTGCCGTATTCCTGCTGGATCCCGCCGGCCTGATCACGGCCGCCAACCAAACCGCCCAGCAACTCTGGCGCACCGGCCAAGACACCCTCGTCGGAGAAGCCTTTGCCTCCCTCTTCGCGTTCGAGGTGGTTTCGAGCGATCCGGAGTTCCTGCAGGCCCAATGGGATGGCCTGCTCATCACCGCCCTGGATCGTCTCACACTCGTCAGCATTCAGCCACGCGAGGGGGAGCCAAGTCCGAGGCAGGTCCGCCTCGAAAAATCCGGCGGACCCGGCGGCGGGTATTTTGCCACCGTGCAAACGCCACCGGCTGCCGCCGCCCTTGGCCCAGCCGGCAGCGAAGGGTCGTCCGATGCCGGGCCGATTCTTACGGAGCAGGGTCCGGCGGGTTTTTTCGATCTCAACCTCAAGGGCGCTCAGTTTCGTTTTTCTCCCGCCTGGAAAAAACTCCTCGGCTATACCCCGAATGAACTGCCCGACACCCTTGAGACGTGGCAGCAACTGATTCATCCCGACGATTCCGCGGCCGCGCCGCACCGGATCGGCAAAAAGGTGACCGGTCCGTCGCGCGCCTTCAACGTCGAGTTCCGGATGAAGCACCAGCGCGGACACTGGACCTGGGTTCAATGCATCGGCGTACAACAACTGAGCCCAGCGGGCGAACTCGAGCGCGTGGTCGGCCTGCAACTCGACATTGCCGAGCGCAAGGAACTCGAGGAGGCGTTGGTGGCGAACGATGCGCGCCTGCAGGACTTGAGCGGCGGCGGTCCGCTCGCGGCCTTTGAATTGGATTTTGCCAACAGCGCCTTCTGGTTTTCCCCCGCGTGGGAAGCCCTGCTCGGTTACAAGGAGGGCGAATTGGCGGCGGAAGTCGGTTCGTTCGCGGCCGCGCTGCCAGCCGAAGAGGCGGCCGCCGGGGTCGAAGCCTGGTTGCTGGGGCGGGCGCCGGGGCAAAACAGTTTCCTGGAGCCCGTCCGCCTGCGGGCGAAGGACGGCAAGTCCGTGCCCGTGCTCTTCGGCGCGCATCGTTCGATCACGCGCAAACGCGAACTCCTAAGGGTCGTCGGCTTTGCCTGCAGCCTGCCCGCGGATGTCGCCGCGCTGGACGGCGCGCCCCCAGCCTTGCTCGCCCGTGAGGCGTTCGGCGCGCTCGCCGAGGCGGTCCTGGTCGCGGACCCGCGGGGCAAAATCATTTTCATGAACCCGAGCGCCGGCCGGCTGCTCCGGGTGGATCCCGACAAGACGCGGGGTCAATCCGTCGGCGACGTGTTTCATCTCGTCAACCGCCAGAGCAATCGCCCCGGCGACGATCCAGTGGAACGCGCCTTATCGGCGGACCAGCCGCTTCCGTTGATTAGCGCCGACGCCCTGGCGCCCGCCACGGAAGGCGCCGCACCCACGCCGGTGGTCTGGACGGCGCGCGCCGCGTTTGGACCGGACGGCAAGGCGCGCGGCGTGGTCGTCATCTTCCGCGATCCCGAGGAAATGACGCTCACACCGGAAGAGCTCGTGAAGGCGAACCGGTTTGAGTCGCTGGGCTTGCTCGCGGGCGGCATTGCGCACGATTTCAACAATCTGCTTACCACGATCCTCGGGGCGGTTTCGCTCGCGAAGGACAATCGCGACTATACCGCGCTCGGGGACGCGGAACAGGCCTGCATGACGGCGAAGGGTCTGACCAAGCAGCTCCTCTCGTTTGCCAAAGGCGGTGCGGGCTCGGAAGCGGTCTGTGCGGCCAAGGAAATTCTGCACGACTCGATCAAAATCGCGGCGGCCGCCACCACGGCCGAAATCACCCTCGACGTCCCCGACGGCACGGAACCGGTGCTCGTCGACCGCGCGCAAATACTGCAGGTTTTCCAAAACCTCATCGTCAACGCACTGCAGGCCATGCCGCCGCCGCCGCACAAGCCCATCCTGCAGATTCGCGCCGGGACGATCACCCTCGCCGAGAATCAGGTGCCCGCGCTGGCGCCCGGGGACTACGTCGAGTTTGAAGTCCGCGACAACGGCAGTGGCATCAAAGCGGAGCACGTCGCGAAAATCTTCGACCCCTTCTTCACCACCAAGAAACACGGCACCGGCCTCGGCCTCGCCACCGTGCTCTCGATCGCCCGCAAGCACGGTGGACAAATTGCCCTCGACACGCAGGTGGGCGTTGGCACCGCGTTCACCGTTTATCTGCCGAAGGCCGACCAACCGGTGGAAGTGCAGGCCAGGCGGGCGGCCTCGCTGCGCTTCGGCACCGGGCGCGTCCTGTTCATGGACGACGACCCGAAGATCTCCGCGCTCACCGCGACGATGCTGCAGAGCCTTGATTACAAATACGACCTGGCCAGGAACGGCGAAGAAGCCATCGCGCTCTACAAGCGGTACCAGAATATTGGCCGGCCCTACGACGCCGTCATCATGGACCTCACCGTGGTCGGAGGCATGGGGGGCGAAGCGTGTTTTGGCGAGTTGCAGAAACTCGACCCCGAGGTTCGCGCCATCGTGGCCAGCGGCTACGACAACGACGAAATGGCGCAGCAATTCCTCGCCAAGGGCTTTTGCGGCTACCTGACCAAACCCTATCGCGTCACGGACCTGGGCAAGGTGCTGAAAGCGGTGCTCGGGTAAGCTGGCGGCCCGCGCGCAGAGGCGGTCGGCTCCGTTGGCCGGACCGCCGCACCGCAACGTGCCGGCTGGCTCCTAGGCGAACGGCGCGCGGGTCGGCGGGCTTTTCGTCGCGACCAAGGTCCGGGCGCGCGCCACGGCGGCTTCGAGGTCACCCACGACGTTTGCCGCGCCCACCTTCTCGAGGAACCCCGCCTTCTCCATCAGGAAGTACGGTTGGGTATGCGGCCCACTGAGGATGAGATGCTTTTTGTGGTGGAGGAGTTTTTCGTGCAAATTCTCGAGTGCATTCAGCGCGGTGCCATCGAGCGCCGTCACCGCCGCCATATGCAGAACCACGACCCGGGCATCGGCGGCCCCGCGGCGGAGTACGTTGTCGACCTTGTCGGCCGCCCCAAAGAGCAGCGCGCCGAAAACCCGGTAGACGAGCACGCCGGGCGGCAGGTCCTTGACGGCCTCGTGGCCCTGCCCCGGGACGCCGTTGTCGTCGATCGCCGCCACGTGGGTGGTGTCGTGCACGCGTTTGATAAAAAGGCCTGCGGCGAGAATCATTCCCATCTCCACGGCCACCGTCAGGTCGAAGACCACCGTCAGAACAAAGGTCACGAGAAAAACCGCCGCGTCGCTCCGGGCCTGCCGCCTTAAGAGTATAAATTCGTCCCATTCGCCCATGCGGAAGGCGACGACGACGAGCACTGCGCCGAGCACGGTCAGGGGAATGAATTTCGCCATCGGAGCGGCCACCAACACGATCACCAGCAGGGCAAGCGCATGGACGATGCCGGCGACAGGCGAGCCGGCGCCGTTCCGCACATTCGTCGCCGTGCGGGCAATCACCCCAGTCACCGGAATTCCACCGAAAAACGGCACCGTCATGTTGGCAATGCCCTGCGCCATCAGCTCCTGATTGGAATCGTGCCGATCGTCGATCATGCCGTCTGCAACCACCGCCGACAGCAAGGACTCGATCGAACCGAGCAACGCGATGGCGACCGCCGGCCGCACCAGATTACCCAGGTTCGCCCAATCAACAATGAGCAGCTTGAACGTGGGCAGCCCATGCGGAAACGCGTCTTCGCCAAACCGGCTGCGAATCGTCTCGACCGGCAACTTGAGCCACCAGACCACGAAGGCCCCCAAGACCACGGCGACGATGGAACCCGGGACCCGACGCCGCCACGACGCCGGCCAGAATCCGACGATCGCGAGTGCACCCAGGCCCACCGCGAGCGTGGGCCAACTTGTCGACGGCAACGCCCGGTAAAATGCCAGCATTTTTTCCGGAAAGTCCGCCGGCACCCTGTCCATCTGCAGGCCCAAAAAATCCTTCACCTGCGTCGTGATGATGGTGATCGCGATTCCGCAGGTAAAACCGGTCGTGACGGGATGCGGGATGAATTTGATTAGCGTGCCAAGCCGCGCGGCCCCGATCACGAAAAGCAGCAGGCCCGCGAGTGCGGTGCACACGAGCAGATTGGGCAGGCCGTATTGGACCACGATCGCGTAAACGAGGCCCACGAACGCGCCCGCCGGGCCGCCGATCTGCACACGCGAGCCACCCAATGCGGATACCAGAAAGCCCCCGATGATCGCCGTGTAGATGCCAGCACCGGGCGACACCCCCGAGGCGAGGCCAAAGCCGATGGCAAGCGGCAGCGCCACGATGCCGACCGTGAGTCCGGCCAGCACATCCGCCCAAAACTTAGCCCGCGTATAGGTCCGAAGGCATTCGAGCAGCTTGGGACGAAACGAAAGATAGGACTCGGCCACCACACTCATCGCAGTGACACTGGCGGACAGAAGGCCCGCACGCAAGTGACGCTTCGCAGCCGGCCACGGCTCGTCCGCATAAACCGCTTCGGCTCTAACCCCGCCATGTGAAGGCGTGGCACAGCGCCACGCCCGCGGCATCCGCTTCGTCCGGCGCCAGCGTCCGACCGTGCCCGAGCAGGGCCATCACCGTGCGCGCCATCTGTTCCTTGCTCGCCCGGCCCGCGCCGACCACGGCCTGCTTCACGCGCAGCGGGGCATATTCGAAGACCGGCCGCCCGCGCAGCGCCGCCGCAGAAATCGCCGCGCCTCGCGCCGCTCCCAGAATTTGCGCCGTCTGAAAATTCTGCACAAAGATCGTCTGCTCCAGCGCCACATGCCGCACCTCGGCCCCGTCGAGAAACGCCGCCACCGCTCGGTGAATTTCGCCCAGCGCGACCGCCATGGGCACCTTCGCGGCCATCCGCACCGTCTGGCAGCGCAGCAACACCGGCTGGCGTCCTGCGGCAAAGTCAACGAGCACCAAACCGGTGCCGCGCAGCGAAGGGTCAATGCCGAGGACCAGTCCGACAAAAGCCGTACGCGGCCGGAGCACCAGCGCCGCCTGCTCAGAGGCCATCGTGCGCGGCGGCGCCGATCCGGCCGGCAGGGGTTTCCCCGCCAGCTTGGCCGCCCACATCTGCCGTACGGTCATTCGTGCCATGCGTTCCATTGGTAGCCGCCTTTGCCCGAAGCGCCATAAAAAGTCTTCGCTGAATCATGCTAAAGTCCGGAAGCCACGGGCTGCTTCTTGCCTTCTGCATTAATCCGCGGATTGAAACCTGCGTTGCCGCTCGCGCACGGCCACCTCCCGTTTAAAACAACAGCTTCACCCCGGCGCCCGCGCTGACAAACAGCACGATGTTCTCGAACATCCGCTGATCGACGCGCGTCAGAATGCGTCGCCCGACCATGGTTCCGGCGACCACGGGCAACGCGAGCATGAGGTTAAGCTGGAAACTCGACCACGTGATCAAGCCGAGGTTCACCATGAAGGGGACCTTGAACAAATTCATCAGCAGGAAGAAAACCGCCCCCGTGCCGACGTAATCCATTTTCGGCAGCCGCATCGCGAGCAGATAAATCGCCATGAGTGGGCCCGCCGCATTCGCAATCAACGTCGTGAATCCCGCCAGGATCCCAATCGTCGGCGCGAACCACCAACCATGCTCGCCCTCGCGCCCCGCCGCCCCGCGCCGACGAATCAAGTGGAGCGTAACCAGCGCCAGCACGATGGCCCCGATCATCTGGCGAGCCTGCTGATCTGTGATTCGTCCGAGCGTAAAATAGCCCACGACCACGCCCGCCGCCGTCCAGGGAAACAGCCGCCACAGATGAACCCACTTGGCGTGCTGCCGATAGTAAAACGCCGCGATGATGTCGCCGAAACACAGCAGCGGCAGCACGATCCCGGTCGCCTGCTTCGCGGGCATGAGTTGCGCAAACAGGAGCACCGAAAGCATGCCGAGTCCGCCGAAACCGGTTTTCGCGATGCCAATCAAGACGGCGGCCGAGATGGCGATCGCCCATTCCCAAGGGGCCAGCGTCACGCGGTCGCCTCCACTTTGGCCGTCTTTTCTTCCACCGCGCCGCCCACGACGTCGAAGATTTGCCAGGTCCCAAGCTCCGCATCCGGCAGATGCGTTCCCGTCGCGATGACCTGCGACGCCGGATCCAGCGTCGTCCAAAACCGCCGCCGCCGCTCCGGGTCGAGTTCGCCCAGCACGTCGTCGGCCAGCAGCACCGGACGGATCCCGCTCTTCTCATGAAACCACGCCGCTTGGGCGAGCCGCAGCGCCAGCACGAGGGAGCGTTGCTGCCCCTCGGACGCAAAGTCCTTGGCGTCCGTGTGCTTGACGGAAAGATGAACGTCGTCGCGGTGCGGACCGACCAGCGTCGTGCGAAACTGCAAATCCCGCGCCCGGCCCGATTCGAGCCGCGCCCGGAGCGATTCCGCGGACGGTTCGGAAAAATTGGGCTCATACGTGAGTCCGGCTGGTTCTGATTCCGCGCACAATTGGGAGTAAGCGTGAGTCATGGAGCGGCTGAGTCCCCGCAGACCTTCCATTCGCCGCGCGATGAGCTCGGCTCCCGCGGGCGCGAGAATTTCCTCAAACGCCGTCAGTTCCGCCTCCACCGGGCGCCCGGCTTTCAAGAGGGCATTGCGCGCGGCGAGCGCCCGAGAGTAGATCTGCAAGGTGCGGAGATAACCGACGTCCATCGCCGCCAGGGTCAAATCGAGCCAGCGGCGCCGCACCGCCGGCGAACCCCGGACCAACTGCAGGTCCAGCGACGAAAAAACCACCGTCGGAAACTTACCCACGTGGTCGGCCAGCCGCGTGACCCGGGCCTGATCGCTCCACAGTTCCTTGCCGTCATGCCGCAGCTTGATCGTCACGTGCGTCTCACCCATCCGCTCGTGTTCAACCACGAACACCACGGCCGCCGTGTGGTGCCCGTGCCCGACGAGCAGCTTGTTTTCCGTCGTACGAAATGAACGCAGCGCCGTCAGAAATCCCGCCGCCTCGAGCAAATTCGTCTTCCCCTGGCCGTTGGCGCCAACCAGGAATTGCTGCCGACCCGAGAATTCGAACGCGGCAAAGCCGACGTTACGAAAGTGTCGCAGGGAAAGTTTGCGCAGACGCATGGACAGGGAAAGTAGTGCGGTGCGAATCCCGGGTAGCGAGCATACTTTGCTGCCGCAACCGGTGTCCTGACGCCTGCGGTCTTGCCACCCTCCCCGCGCTGGCCACTACTCTCGTCCTCCTGCCATGACTTTCGATGCTTCCCTGGCCGAAACCCTGCGTACGTTCCAAGCGCTCGCCACCCTCCGCCCGGCGATTGATCAGGCGGGCCGGCTAATCATCGGAACGCTCGAACGCGGCGGCAAATTGCTCCTCGCGGGCAATGGCGGCAGCGCCGCCGAAGCCGCCCACTTCGCCACTGAACTCGTGGGCCGCTACGCGAAAAATCGGCGCTCGCTGCCGGCCGTCGCCCTCTCCTCCGACGGCTCGCTCCTTACCTGTGTCGGCAACGATTACGGTTACGAACACGTTTTTGCTCGGCAAATTGCCGGGCTCGCCAAGCCCGGCGATCTGGTGGTAGTGCTTACGTCTAGCGGCAACTCCGCCAACATCGTTGTCGCGCTCCAGGAAGCCAAGAAACTAGGGCTCGAAAGCCTCGCCTTTCTCGGCCGCGGTGGCGGCAAAGCCAGGGGCCTCGCCACGTGCGAACTGGTGATCCCGGGCGCGAGCGGCGCGGCGGCCCAAGAGGCCCACCTGTTTTTAATCCATCATTTCTGCGAGCTCATTGACGCAAAATTTGATTAAACGTAGCGCCGGTCTCCGACCGGCGTCGGGCGGCCCCGCCGCGGCTCACGACGAGAAAGTTCCTCCAGCCTCGTGCAAAAAAGGCCGCGACGCCCGAGGCGCCGCGGCCGGCCAAAAACGGGGTTGCCCGACGCCCCTTAGAATTTCCGGGCGAATTTCACATCGAAGGTCCGGCCCACCGCGGGAATCGCGATGGTGCTGCCAAAGCCGCTCGGTTGAAAATACAGCCGGTCCGTGAGATTGCGTCCCGACACCCGGATATCCCAGTTCGGCGTCGTGTAGCCGAACGAGCCCGAGAAGGTCAGCGCCGACGGCAGCGAGATATCCCGCAGGACCGACAGTGGGAATCCCGCCTGGTAGTTCGAACCGAGCGACACGTCCCAGTGTTGGCCGATGACGAAATTCCCGAAGAGGCTGAACACCTTGTCCGGAGAATAGCGCCGGGCATAGAGCGGATCCGCCGGCAGCGTCACCGTGATGCGACCGCCATAGGCGGCCATCGGGTCATAGCCGGCCCACAGCGGAGTCACCTGCGTGCTGGCCACCGCCGTGACCGGATCTGTCATCGAACGCTTCCAGTCCGCGGCGGCGGAAAGGTTGAACTTGGCGTTCGGCACCCAGCGCACTTCCACATCCGTGCCATCACTGGTGGTGCTCTGATAAAGGTCCAAGGCCACGTTATAGCTCGAGCGGAATTGCTTGAAGCTCGAAACGGAGAGGAACAGGCGGTTGTTGAAGAGATTGGCCTTGATGCCCGCCTCTTTGAGGTTCGACGGCTGCAATATTTCCCGCGCCCGCAGAATCGTCGTCGTCAATCCACCGGAACTGCCCGGAATGATCGTCCGTGGTTCCGCGTAGGTCACGTAGGGGCGGATCCCCTTGAAGACCTCGTGCGACACGCTGACCGACGAAAGCGAGACGCCATGGTCGGCGCCGTAGGCCTGGTCGAAGGCCGGCCGGATATTCGTCGAAGGAGCCGTCACGTGCGCTTTGATGGCATCGGACCGGACGCCGACGGTGATATTCGTTTTCTCGTGGAGGGTGATATCGAGCATCACCGCGCCGCCGCTCTCGGTGTGCACACTCTTGGTCGAGCTCTGAATTCCCGCGTCGTTGGGCCCATCCCAACCATTCATGATGCCATAGCGAGCGTCGGTGTACCTCGTGAGATCCCACCGGGAAAAAATCTGCTGGTCGGAAGTGGTGATATTGAACGTGTCGAGATAGCGGGCATTGAGCGCGCCGACCCCCGCCACCTTCAGCCAGTCCGGCAACCCATTCGGCGTCCACTCGACCGTCAGTTTCTGCTCGGCGAGAAAGGCCTCGTGAGCCCGAAAGTAGGCGATGTCGGACAGTTTATGGTGAGATTGCTTTTCGACGAATGACTTGCTGCGAAAAATCAGCGACGGATTCTGGTCGTTCACGAGGTCGGCAAACGCGATGTAGTCGCGGCCAAAGCCATCGCGCTCGATCAGAATCTGCCGCGGATTCAGCTTGGTGACACCGACGGTTTTCGAATCCAGCGCGAAGGCCGTCCCGAGCGATGGCCGGGCCCCCGTGAAGTTGATGTTCTTATTGAGATCACCAACCGCCAAAATTTCCGGCCGGCTGATTAGCCCGTCCTTGTTGGCATCGATATCCCGCGACGGCGAACCCGTGATATAGTTGCGGTTGTCGATCAAATCCTGGGTGATGCGATTCCAACCCGCCAGCCCGGTGCCGTTGAAATTCTGGTAGTTGAGTCCGGTTTCCAAGCGCAGGGCGCTCGTCAGGTCCACCGTCAGCGTCGCCTGCACGATCTGCTGGCGGGTCCATGAGCCGATATAGAAGCTCTTCGAATCCTCATCCTGGCCGTAGATATAGTAGCCGGCGCGTTTGCCCAGGATCGTCGTCGGCCCGCCGACCTCGGCGCTAATCTGTTTCTTGCCATAACTGCCAAGGGTGCTGGTTAATTTTCCGGTCTGATGGTCGAGGTAGCGGCCGGTGCTCGCTCGGGCGGACTTCGGCAAATAGTCCATGTACCCGCCGACGCGGCCCGCGCCGTTCACCGCCGAGGGCGGTCCGCGCACAATGCTCACTCCGTCGCTCGCGCCGATTATCGTCGGCATATTGGAACCGTTCGTGATGCGCTTCACCCCCCGGTAATAGACGTCCGCGCCGTCCCCGCGCACATCGACCGCTCCCTGGATGCCAAAGGAAAACGCGGTGTAGGTGCTGGGGGCGAAGCGGCCGAGATCGACCAGTTCGTTGATGTTGAACTTGTCGATCATCTCCGAGCCGATGATGCTGACCGATCGGGGCGTCTCGAGCACGGGCTTGGCGTAGCCCATGAGGGAATCCGAGTTTCGGGGAATGATGCCCTTCGGATCATTGCCGTCCTCCGCGACGAATTTTTCCATGACGACGATATTTTCGTCGGTCGGTTTTTCCTTGAGCGCAGTCTGGGCCCAACTGGACCCGGCGGCGGCAACGAGTGCGGCGGCGATGATGAAGCGAGGTATGATAGGCATAGTCCCAGTCAGTTCGTGGTTGCAGTTTGAATTCGTACGATTGGCACCGACCATTTAGCATCCGAGGTGCCACGAACCCGTTTCTCCCCTTCGGATTAATTGATTTCGTGTGACCCTCGGCGGTCAGAAAGGCCGGTCATCCCCCCGCGGCGGTCGCACGGATCCCGATCGCTGTCGCAGTTGGACTTTCGCTCAGCCACAGGTAGGGACGCCTCTCCGCAGGCGTCCGCGGACGGCTCGGAGAGCCGTCCCTACCGATTCAAGCATCTAATTCCTAACGGCCATTGCTATGAATCATCAGGCTCGCTTTTCACCGGTCCGCGCGGCCACAAAAAAGCGCGGCCGAACGGCCGCGCGGCATTTTGCGAGTTGCTTCAGTGCGCTCAGGAGCGCGGCCGATACCAGTAGGTATTCGCGTCGTTCACAAAAAGTTTTTTGGGAATCATCGCGTGCACGCCCTGCGTCTTGTCGACCACCTGGGTCACGCGAAAATCCACCGCCGCGCTGCAGAGCGTGTAGGCCTGCATCATGTCATACCCTTCCTTCTCCTTGAGGAAGTCGAGGGTCGCTACCATGGCATTGTGCATCGCCGTGTCCAAATCGGGATCAAGTCCGTAGATGATGTAATGCGTCGCGGTCTCCGCCCGCGGACCGGCCAGCGCCTTCCCTTTGTGCAGGATGAATTGGTACGTGCAGCTATTCGCCGTGCCGATGGCGTCACCGGCGATTTCCCCGTCGCCCTGCGCCGCGTGGCAGTCTCCGGTGTAAAACAGCGCGCCCTTCTGGAAAATCGGCAGGTAGAGCGTGCTGCCCGCCACGAGGTCCTTGCTGTCCAGGTTTCCGCCAAACATCCCCGGAGGTCCGGAGCGCCGGTTCGGCCCCTCGGAATCAGGCGGGCAAACTCCGTTCACGCCGTTGAACGGCCCGAGTGGAATCTCGACCTTCTTGTCGTAGATCGCCGCGTTCCGCTTGAGGTCGAGCAGGTAAACCTTGGTAAACGGCCGCGGCATCAGGTCGGGCAATCCGCCACCGCCCGGGCGCGCGCTGTTGGAGCCATAGGGCAAGCGCGGCGTGACATCGAGAATCCTCACCTCGAGCGAATCACCGGGTTCCGCTTCTTCGATAAAGATCGGACCGATGAGAAAATGTCCGCCGAAGCCGGTGCCGGTCGGCGCGCCGGGAGGCGGCGGCAGTTTGTTCGGCGACTCCTTCATCGCCTTCGCGATCTCTTTCACCACGGGATCTTCTTCGGTCAGTGGGATATTATTTTCCTTGTACCATTTGTTGCGATCCACCGACTCACCCCCGCGGCCACCGGCACCGGTGCTGCCGCCACCGCCTTCAATTTTCACGGTGGCACCTGACTTGACGGTCAGGACCGGCTTTTTGGTCGCAGAGAAATGTCCGAAAATCGCGTTCTCCGGCGTGCACGGCACGACATAGTCATAGGGCACTTCGAGTCCCATCGCCCGCAGGGCCAGCAGGCCGCCCGCCGCGGCCAGGGCCAGGCGCACAATGGCCAGACGGCCGGCGCTTCGGACCGACGGTGAATTTTTGGGTGAAACCAGCAATTGGAGTGAATTCATGAGTTGTTAAGTTTTTTGAGCTCTCCGGCTCGCGGGCGACTGCCCATCGAGTCCGGTTTGCAGATGGTGGATTTCTCTCGTTTGTCCTCAGCGCGGGCGAAACCAGTACGGATTGCCGTCCTTCACGAAGAGCTTCTTTGGAATCATCCCGTGAATCCCCAACGTCTTATCGACGACCTGGGTCACCCGGAAATCCACCGCGATGCTCGCCAGCGTGTAGGCGTGGAAAAAATCGTAGCCCTACTTTTCCTCGAGAAAGGTGAGCGTCTGGAGCATCGCCATGCGCATGGCTTTGTCCAAATCGGGATCGAGGCCAAACGTGATGTAGTGCGTGGCGTTTTCCGCGCGCGGCGCGCTCAGTTTTTTCCCTTTGTGTAGGATGAACTGCAAGGTGCTCGTGTTCGCCGTTTCGATCGCGTTCACCGTGATTTCGCCGTCGCCCTGCGCCGCGTGGCAGTCGCCCGTGTAGTACAGCGCGCCTTTTTGAAACACCGGGAGATATAACGTCGCGCCGGCGACCAGCTCCTTGCAATCGAGGTTGCCGCCAAACACGCCCGGCGGACCGGACCGGCGGTTGGGACCTTCGCTGTCGTCAGGGCACGTGGCCATCACGCCATTGAAAGGCCCGAGCGGCACCTCCACGTTTTCGTCGTAGATGCCGGCGTTACGCTTCAAGTCCAGCAGCACGACTTTGAGAAACGGCCTTGGCACCAGATCCGGCAAGGCTCCGCCGCCGGGATTCGCCCCGACGGTCCCGTAGGGAATGCGCGGCGTGACGTCGAGGATGCGCACCTCGAGCGTGTCGCCCGGTTCGGCGTCCTCGATGTAAATCGGCCCGACCAGGACGTGGCCACCGGCTCCTCCGGCCGCAGCCGCCGTCGGCGCGGTGCCGGCCGCGGCCACGGCGGGATTTTCTGCCGGCGGCAGCCGGTTGGTGGTCTCCTTCAGCACGCGAACCGTTTCCGCGAGCGCCGGACACGACTCCAGCGTCGCCGGGATACCATTTTCCTTCAGCCACCTGTTGGGATCGTCATCGCGCCAGCGCGCGCCGCCGCCGCAGTCGATCCGCACGGTCGCGCCGGACTTTACCGTCAGCACCGGTTTCTTCGTGGCGGAGAAATGCCCGAGGATGGCCGTCTCGGGATTGAAGGAGACGTGATAATCGTAGGGCACCTCCAGCGCCGCAGCGGTCGTCGCCGCCACCAGACCGAAGACGCCGAAAAAAAGATTAGCGTACCAGCGCATAGCTCGTGCCCTCCGGTTGAGACCAGTAGCTGGTCATGGGTTCGTCTTTGAAAATGGATTTCGGAATCATCGCGTGGATTCCCTTCGTCGAGTCGACCACCTGGGTGACTTCGAAATCCACGCCGACGCTGCCGAGCGCGAGCGCATCAAAGAACTCGAGGCCCTTCTTTTCCTTCAAAAACTCTATCGTCTGCGTGATGGCCATGCGCATCGCGAGGTTCAGCTCCACGTCGAGCCCCATGCAGATGTAGTGGGTCGGCGTTTCCGCCCGGGCGATTTTGATCGGCATATCCTTTCGCACGATGAACTGCACGGTGACCGTGTTACTGCTTTCAATCGCCGTGATGCTGATTTCCCCGTTGCCCTGGGCCGCGTGCGGATCGCCGGTCTGGAAGAGCGCGCCTTCGACCTGAACCGGAAGGTAGAGCGTGGCCCCTTTGCCCAGGTATTTGTTGTCGAAGTTTCCGCCAATGTCGCTGTACGGCGGCATCGACGTCAGCCGGCCGCGCGCGGCCGCCGGGGCGATCCCCATCGTGCCTTGGAATTGCCGCAGGGGAATTTCGATCTTGTCGGAAAACTTTGCGACCTGCCGTTCCAGATCGAACTTGATGACCTTGGAATAAGGCCGCGGCACCAAGTCGGGAATTCCGCCGGAACCCGGCCGGCCGGAATTTATGCCATAGGGCGCCCGTGATTTCACGTCGAGGATGCGAATTTCCAGCGTGTCCCCCGGCATGGCGTCCTCGACGAAGATCGGTCCCGTCATCATATGGCCCCGGATTCCGGACGGCTTAACTTCCTTTCGAATCGCGAGGATGTCCTTCACGACCTCCAACTCGAGCGGGATGCCGTTATCGAGGAAGAACTTTTCCGGGTCTTCGCTGCTGGCGGTGAAACCGCCTCCACTGATCGTATCGATCGCGACCGTCTCGCCGGACTTCACCCGCAGCACGGGCGGAGTGTCGGCGGAGAAATATCCGGAAACCATGTTCGCGGGAATCGAACGCAGATGATGATCCGGTTTGGTCGGGACAGCGGTCAGGGTGACCGCGAAGGCGGACAGCGCGACCGCCAGGGCGGCGGCGCGCGAAGGGCGAACAACATTCATGACAGGCGTAGTTGATTAAATCCGACGCGGACGTGCCGCGCGGACCGATTGATTGGCGTCGCGCCGCGAAAGCTGGAAACATGCCACGACTTTTTTCGGCGCCTTCTCGCCACCTGGAGTCGATCGACTTTGGCCCACCCGGCGCGATCGCTGGCGCTCGAAAATCCCCCTGTCGAGGAGCGCGGGCGAAAATCGCATGACGACGGTTCGTGCCCACCGCTGCTCACACAAAATCAATTCATAACGTGAGACCCGGGCGGTCCGTGGCACCTCGTTTGCTTGTCCGACAACGCCAATCGTCTGACTTCAACCGCCACCACGAACCCACCCGGGCTGTCACGAATCAAGTTCCGGCTCCGCCACCGCAACGAAAAAACGGCCGCGTCAACTCCGCGGCGAGGAATCTTTCGCTCCGTCTCCACGCCAACATGAAATTACCCGGACCTCGACCGCTCACCTCCATTCGCCGCGCCTCGCGGTCAACGTTCCTCCTGCTCTGCGGCGTGGTGCTGTCCTCCACCCTTCCCGGCTCACCGCCCGAGCCCGCCAGGGAACGCACCACTTCCGTCCGCGGCGAGAAGCTGCCCGAGTTGGGCTTCGATCGCTTGTCCGCCTTTCCTTACATCATCATCGACGCCGGCACGGGCGCCACCCCGGCGCAAATCGACGAGGCCAGAAAACGTGGTCAAATCCCCCCCTGGCTCCAGACGTATAATGGGCGCCGCGTCGTGCTCACCGGTTATTTGCTGCCCCTCCAGATGGAAAACGGCCGGGCGAAGAAATTCATCCTGATGCGCGACGTCACCACGTGCTGCTACGGCGCTACGCCGAACATGAATGATTACGTGATCGTTTCCATGAAGGGCGAAGGAGCGAAGGCTGATCAGGACATCCCCGTCATGGTCGCCGGCGTTTTTCACGTCGAGGAAACCTACGACAACGGTTACGTTGTTTCGCTCTTTCACATGGACGGCGAGGTTTTCCTCGGCCCGCGCACTTAGCGGCGCGCTGATTTTCTAGTCGTGCGCCACTGTAGGTCCAGCCGACGCCGGTCGGAGACCGGCGCTACGTAGCGTCAGTCTCTGACTGGCGTCGGGCGAAACTGCGGACCGCGTCCAATTCTCGACCTCGAAACGGGCATACAGTCTGTCGAGGGCAGAGGACAGGAAGCTCGCCTCGATCGAAGCACGTTCCGGCGTTGTCGCAGCCGACGAATCGAGCCGGTTCCCGCGATGAAAACGTTTCATTTACCTCACGCTTTACGGCGTCGTATTACCGGCCAGCGTTGTTGGTCGACGCGACAGTAGAAACTCTTTTGCCGAGGGCTCACTGTCCGCCAACACCCCCGAACCCCGATGAAACTCCTCCTCCGCTCCCTACTCGTTGCTCTCGCCTTCCCCTTTGCCGCCACGCTGCGCGCCGAAATCTCCGCGGAAGGCTGGCTCGAAACGTATTATCTCAATCCGAAGCCGGACGAACTGCCGCAAGCCATCCGCCAGCTAAGTCACGACGGCTACTTCGATGGCCCGGGCCACATCGCCGTGTCCATTGGATTTATGAGCACCGTCTTCGTGCAAAATGCCGACCGGGTCGACGGGTGGCTGCTTCAGCTCCATGGCCTGGACAGCAAAGCCAACCGCCTGATCGCCTCGGCGCTGTGGCAGGCCGGCCATCCGCTTGGTTCCGAACTCTTGCGCCGGCTGGGCCAGTCCTCCGGTCTCCGCACGGAAATTGAAAAAATCGCCAACACGCCGGTCCTACCGGTGGAGGAAACCGCCATCCGCTCCGTCTCGTCCCTGAATCTGCACTGGGGCGCCTTTCTCGCGAGCGGCAGCGACCGCTACATTCTCAGCATCCTCGACGCCGTCGGGCTCGACGAACCCGCGCTGACTTCGACGGCGCTGGCCACGCTCGCTCGCCACGCCGCGGAACACCCGCGCGTCCTGGAAATTTGCCAGGCCCAGTTGGACCGCCAGCCCGAGGATGTCCGCGGTGTGCTCCGGGCCGTGGTCAACAGCGCGGCGCCCGCCAAGCCAGCGAGCTAAAGCCGGCACTTTGGATGTCGCATACCTCGAACGTGGTCCGCGGCATCAGCTGACGTCGGTCGGAGACCGGCGTCGGGTGACCAGCAGCGGCGCACGAGGAGAAAGTTCACGACCGGCTCTCGGTCACGAAGCCTCGTGGCTCCAATTCCGTTCACGTCTGCGGGGTCTCGAACGAATTCTCTTCATCTCTTCCCTTCCCACCCTTCAAGGCACGCCGCCTGCTCGAGTGAGACGTGCCTTCTCCCCTCCTTGTCTCGTCGGTTTGGCGGGCGTTTGCGCTCCTGAGCGTCATCGCCGTCGGAGTTTCGGCGGCTCCCGACGCGAGCAGCGTCGCCGTGGTGCGAACTGCCGAATGGGCGCCCGGCGACGCCACACGCGACGGGGCCGGTGAATTTCTTGTCCTGCTCCGCGCCGCGCAAGTCCAGCGCAAGACTTCCGCCGCCGGTTTGGTGGCAGTCGGCGATCGTGATGGCATGCTTCGCTCCGGCGGCGAGCGCGGTCTGCGCCGGGCCGCGCTGACCGGAGTGGTTGTCGCCAAACTCGCACCGCAGGGAGCCGTGGCCCCCACGCCCGATGATCTCTTTATCGATGCCGGCAAACTCCCCGCAGAACATGCCGGGCGGGTTCTGGCCCACGGCCTCGACCTCTTTGGCGCGTCACCGCGCTCGGTCAATCCCGACCAACCGACCCCGACTGAACTCGCGGCGATTCGCCTTCATCTTCGAAAATTCCAGGCCCTCTTTACTCTCGAGGGTGGCGCGCGGGTCGCCGTCCAGTAGGGCCCGTCCGACGGGCAACTAACGCCGGGGAGTCTCCTTTTCGAACTTTGACCAGTTGGCCACCAACTCGTGCACCACGACGCTGCCGACGCGATACGCCGATTCGAGTGACGGGATGAACGCCGAATAGCTGGCGAGTTTTTCGCCGAAGAGGCTTTCGGCCGCCGTCTGCCCCGGCTTCGGGCCATCAAAATTACTCGCCGTGCGCAGGACGAGCGCGCGTCGCACATCGACCCGTCCGGCGCGGGCGAGCCAGGTCAGCGCCTGCAGCGTTCCGGTGTCCTCCATCCCCGTCGTCACATAATTCCCCGCGCCACCCGTGTGGTACTTTACCCATTCGTTGGCCCATTGGTTCAGCAATTGCCCGTGCCAGAACGTTTCCGACGACAACGTGTCACCCTTGAGCACGAACGGAGCGCGCTGGGCGTTGGGCGTGGCGGTGTATTCCGCCCGACGCTTCGCCATGCCTTCAGGATCGAGGAGCTTCACCTCCTTGGTCAGTTCGTACGCCCAATTCACCAGCCCAGGTTCGAGTCGAAACACTTGGCTCGAGTCGTCCGTCACGCGCGGTTGTTCGTAGGGCTTGTTCCGGCGCAAAGGCACATAGCCCGTAGGCCAGTCCTTCGGCATCTCCCGCGGATCAATTTCGTGCCCGAGGTCGCCATTGACGATCCACTCCGCCCACGCCGCCGACGCGAGCGAGGCGTCGGCGGGGTCGACGCCGGCGATACCTGCGACGAGCCAGTAGCTCTGGGTAAAATCAAAACGCGGATCGAGCCCAAGCGCCATGATCGTCGCGGCGGCCCGGGTGTTCCCGACACCCGTGAGGATGGCGATGACAGAACCATCCGCGTTGGCTCGCACCGCATGATAGGCCTGCGGCAGCGGAATGACGCGATCGAGTTTCTCCCGTTCCACCCAATACTGCAGTTCGCCGGGCGTGTCGCCTGTGTCGTTGCCAATCTCGAACATCGTCACGACCACGACCTTCGGCTTCAGCACCTCGGTCGTCGTGCCGGCCCCGACGGACCACATCATCGAAAACAATGCCGGCAGAAGTCGAATGCGCATGGGCCGGAGCACATCAGGAATTGTGCCACCCGCAAATCGGTTCTTGCGGGAACGCCAGAGGCGGGTTCGCTGTTCCCTTCCTATGAGCACTCCCGCACCCGCCAACGAAAACGCGATCATCAAGACGAGCTACGGCGAAATGACGCTGGCCTTCTGGCCGGACGTCGCGCCCAAAACCGTCGAGAACTTTAAGAAACTCGCCCGGGCGGGATTTTACGATGGCACCGCCTTTCACCGCATCATCAGCGGCTTCATGATTCAGGGCGGCTGCCCGAACACCAAGGCCGGCGGCAGCGGCATGCCCGGCACCGGTGACCCGGGTTACAAGGTCAAGGCCGAGTTCAACGCCAAGGCCCACGTGCGCGGCGTGATTTCCATGGCCCGCTCCGCCTCCCCGGATTCGGCGGGCAGCCAGTTCTTCCTTTGCCACGGTGACGCCCGCTTCCTCGACAAGCAGTACACGGCCTTCGGTCAGCTGATCGCCGGCGACGACGTCCTCGAGCGCATCGCCAGCGTGCCCACCAAGTCCGGCGGCGGCGGAGAAAAAAGCACGCCAATCGATCGCGTCGAGGTTACGACGGTGACGATCGTCCCCGCCAAGTAGCGCCGGTCTCCGGCCGGCGTCGGGCCGGCCCAGCCAAGCCCGAAACACCCCATCGTTTCCCACGCCGTCGCTCCGCCGACGGCGTTTTCGTTTTCCCAACCCGCGCGATTTGCGTCCGGCCGACCACGCCCCATCCGTGGCCCCGCCCTGCCCTGAAAAAATCGCTCCACCCCGGCGCCCGCTCGAAGTGGGTGTCGGCGAACCTCGCCAAGGGTATTTCGGGATGGAGGCGCGCGAGGCAAGCCAAGGCCCGCCTTAACGCCCCCTCCGTTTAGTTTGCAGAACGAGCAGCGGCCGAACCTCCATCGGCCGTCCACTTGAAGAGGGTCGTCGTCAGCGGCGGGAGCGTCACGACCATCGACTGGCTGAAGCCGTCGCGCTCGATGTCCTCGGTGGTGCGCCCGCCGTCGTTCCCCAGGCCGGTGCCCCCGTAATATTCACTGTTCGTGTTGATCACTTCGCGCCAAAAGCCGCGCCGCGGCACGCCGAGGCGATAGTCGCGCGTGGCCCCGCCGAAGTGACACACGGCGGCCAGCAGCGTCTTGTCCCCAGCGTCGCCACGCACGTAGGCGATCAGGTTCGCATCCGCATCGTGGCAGGTCAGCCAGCGAAAGCCCTGCGCGTTGAAATCATTTTCACTCAGGACCGGCTCCGTCAGATAAAGCCGGTTGAGATCGCGCACCAACAGCCGCACGCCTTCGTGGTCCGTGTATTGGCACAGGTGCCAGTCGAGGCTGGTGTCGTGCGCCCATTCGCGGGATTGCGCGAATTCGCTGCCCATGAAGAGCAGTTTCTTCCCCGGCCACGCCCACATGTGCCCATAGAGCGCGCGCAAATTGGCCGCTTTCTCGGCGATGTGCCAGGCCCCCATCTTGAAGAGCATCGAGCCCTTGCCGTGCACGACCTCGTCGTGGGAAAAGACCGTCACGAAGTTCTCCGCATACTGGTAGAGCATGCCGAAGGTCAGATCGTTGTGGTGATGGCGGCGGACGATGGGCTCCTTCGCGAAGTAGCGGAGGGTGTCGTTCATCCACCCCATGTTCCACTTGTAGTCGAAGCCCAGCCCGCCGTCGCGCGTCGGCTTGCTCACGCCCGCAAACGAGGTGCTTTCCTCGGCAATCATCCGCCCGCCCGGATGATACTGGTGCACGAGGTCGTTGACCTGGCGGATAAACGTGATCGCCTCGAGATTCTCGCGCCCGCCGTATTGATTGGGGATCCACTGCCCCTCTTTGCGGGAATAATCGAGGTAGAGCATCGACGCCACGGCATCGACCCGCAGCCCGTCGAGATGGTAGCGGTCAAACCACGCCAGCGCATTGGCGACCAAAAAGCAGCGCACCTCGTTGCGACCGTAATTGAAGATGAGTGTCCCCCAATCCATGTGCGCCCCCTGCCGCGGGTCGGCATGTTCGTAGAGGTGGGTGCCGTCGAATTCCGCCAGGGCAAAACTGTCGCGGGGAAAATGCGCGGGCACCCAGTCGAGGATGACGCCGATACCACGGCTGTGCAGGTGATCGACAAACCAGGCAAAATCATCCGGCGCGCCGTGCCGGTGGGTCGGCGCGTAAAAACCCGTGACCTGATAACCCCACGAGCCGTCGAAGGGATGCTCCGCAATCGGCAGCACTTCGATGTGCGTGAAACCCATTTCTACCGCGTAATCGCCGAGCTGCACCGCGAGCTCGCGGTACGTGAGCGGACGGTTGGCGTCTTCCGGTTTCCGGCGCCACGAGCCCAGATGAACCTCGTAGACCGACATCGGTCGATCGTGATGCGCCGCCTGCTCGCGCCGGCGCTGCAGCCAGGCGTCGTCGGTCCACTTGAATTTCCGCGTGTCGCAAACGATCGCCGCATTGTTGGGCGGGCCTTCGAAATAGGTGCCGTAGGGATCGGTCTTGAGATGGATGAGACCACGCGGATCGCGAATCTCGAACTTGTAGAGTTCACCCTCCCCCAACCCGGGAATGAACAACTCCCACACGCCCGAAGCGCCGAGCGAGCGCATCGGATGGGTGCGTCCGTCCCAGCGATTGAAATTGCCCACGACTGAAACCCGGGCCGCCGACGGCGCCCACACCGCAAACGATACGCCCAGCACGCCGCCGAGGTCGCGCCTGTGGCTGCCGAGTTTTTCGTAGATCTTGTGCTCGTTGCCCTCGTTGAACAGGTAGAGGTCCTGCGCCCCGAGCGTCGGCAGGAAACAATACGGATCAAAAAACTGGCGAAATTCGCCGTTCGGGTATCCGGCCCGCAGCTGATAGCGAAATACGCCCGGGCGCTTGGGGATGAACCCCTCGAAGATCCCCTCGGGGTCAAGCTGCGTCATCGGAAACGACTGCACCGGCTTTGCCTCGAGTTCGACGACTTCGCAACTCGACGCGCCGTGCACAAACGCCCGGGTGACCACGCCCTTGTTGCGCTGGTGCGTGGTCGGATGCATCCCGAGCACCGAGTGAGGCGAGGCGTGTTTCGCCTGCAACAAGGCATGAAGATCGGTCTTGGAAATAATCACGCGAAGAAATCGGCTGTCCGAAGGTGGTGGAGGCAGGTCCCGGCGTCTAGCCCGCATTCGCGCCTTCGCGCGAATGCCACCGAGCTTGCTTGGTCGCCGGTCGGTGACTTCGCTTGTCGGGTGATTCGCCGTCTTTTCCTCATCGCCACGCTCGCCGCCACGCGGCTTGCCCTGGGCCAGCCGCCGCCCTCGCGGTTCGCGATTTCGGGTGATGACACGTCGGTCGATCTCTCCACCGGCGAAACCATTCTCCAGGGGCACGCCCGGATCAGCGACGACGGCCTGCTCATCCAGGCCGACGACGTGCGGTACAATGTGCTCACCCGCGTGGCGGTGGCCACGGGCAACATCTCCCTCACTCTGGTACCCGGCAAACTCCTGCCGAGCCCGGGTTCACCGGGCGCGGGCCGCTCCCCGCGCAGCACGCCGCCGACGGCCCGCCTGCTCACCGATCGGCTCTCCTATAACGGAGCCGACGGTTCCTTCACGACGGACAACGTGCGCTTTGGCAGCGACCCGATCTTTGTGGAAGGCCGGGCCGCCTTTGGTACGCCGAAGAAAATCACCATCGAGCAGGCGGTCGGCAACTACGGCGAGCCGGGGCCGTGGCAACCGTCCTTCCGGGCCGACCGGATTATTTATGAAACCGGCCAGCGCCTGCGGGCCGAATACACGCTCGTCGGCATCGGCTCGATTCAGCCGTTGCGCCTCCCCCGGTTTCAACAGGAACTCGACCAACCGCTTTCCTTCGCCGTCGCCGTCGACGGCGGCTTTCGCCAGTCGCTGGGCGCCTTCGGCGAGGTTGACCTCTACCTGCCAGTCTCGCCGGGGCTGCGCCTCGGCGGGGACTTCAGTTTCTACACGAACCGCGGCGTGATGGCCGGGCCGGCCGGCCGTTATGCGGATCCGGACGACCCCGAAAAAATCCGGGGCTATTTTCGCAGCGGCTACATCAACGACCATGGCAATCGCCAGACCGACCTTCTCGGGCGGCCCGTCCCCATCGAGCGCGCGTATATCGAATGGCAGCACTCGCAAAAATTTTCCGAGCGGCTCACGCTCGGGGCGCAGCTGAATTGGTGGCGCGACTCCGAGGTGCTGCGGGATTTTCGCCCCCAGGCGTTCTTCCCGGTCCAGGCGCCGGACACGTTCGCCGAGGCCGTTTATACTGGCGACAATTACGTGCTGTCGGCGTTCGCCCGGTTTCAACCCAACACGTTTCAACGAGTGCAGGAGCGACTGCCCGAGATTCGCTTCGACCTTTTGCCCACCGCCATCGGCGGCGGCTTTTACGAGCGATTCAACGCGAGCGCGGCCGTCTTGCGCGAGGATCCGCTGGCGAACTTCGTCCCGGCCGGTGGCGTGGCTCCGGCGGTCAAACCCCGCTTGCGCAGCGATCGCCTTGACGCCTATTACGCGCTGCTGCGCCCGATCGCCCCGCGCGAGTGGCTCGGCCTCACTCCCGTGGTCGGCGGCCGGGTGACGAATTACAGCAGCACCGCGGGCGCCTTTCGCACGGGAAATTACACCCGGGTTCTCGGGGAAGTGGGCGCGGACGCCGAGCTGCGATCGAGCGGGGTGTTCGAATACAAGAACGAGCGCTGGAGAATCGATGGACTGCGCCACCTCTTCACCCCACGGCTCAGCTACCGCTACATCCCCGAGGGGGAAAGGGGCCGCGCCTATATTCCCCAGATCGATCGTGAGGTGTTTACCACGTACCTGCCCCCGCTCGGGTTGGGTGACGTCCGCAATCTCGACGACCTGCACGCCACCAACACGCTGCGGCTGTCCCTCGACAATACCCTTCAGACCCGCGATCCCGGACATGGCAGTCGCGACTTGCTCGTGTTCAACGTGGCCGGAGATTTTCGCTTCAAGCAACGGCCCGGCCAGCGCGACGTTTCGGACGTCCACACCGAACTGGCCCTCCTCCCGGCCCCGTGGGTACAATTGGACATCTACGAAAGTTTCTCGGCCCGCACCCGGACCCTGAGTGAGTTCAATTCCGGCATTACGCTCCGGGATGGCAGAGCCTGGTCGGTACGCTTCGCCAATAATTTCCTGCGCGACCAAATCCAGGACTACCTCGTCGACGGGCGCGTCCGACTCAACGAAGCGATTGAAACGCTGACGCGGCTGCATTACGACGCGCGCCGGCATCGCTTCAACGAGCAGTCCTACGGCATCGTCCACAACCTCGCGAACACGTGGGAAATTTCCTACACGGTCAGTTTGTTCGCCGGCCGCAGCCGCGAGAGTTCCTTTGGCTTCAACATCCAAATCAACACCGTCCGCTTCTAATCCGGATGCCGCATAAAACCATCGCCGCCCGCCGTGCGAACGGTGCAGGCTGACGCATGAGTCTCGTCGGCAGCCAACAAAAGGTTTTTCTGCGTCTTGTTTCCGCCCTCCGCCCCCACTGGCGGAGCGACGCCAATCTTCCGGCCCGCCTCCAGGCGCTGTTTGCCGCCAACCGCTCCTTTGGCTCGCGCGACCGGAAGCTTTATCGCGAATTGATTTTTACGTCCCTGCGCTTCCTGCCGTGGATTGAACTCCTGCTGGACCACGATCCGGCGCGCGCGGCGCAGGTGACCGCCTGGCTCGCGGCCGACATCCCCGCGACGCACGCGTTTCGGGCCGCCCTTTGTGCAGACTGGCCAACCTGTCCGTCGTCGCTGGCGGCCAAAGCCACGCACCTCGGCGCCGATTCGACCGCACTTCTTCCCGACTGGGCAGGCCGGCATTGTCCGGAGGCGGTGGGGTCGCCGAATTTGGACGCCTTGCATACGCGCGCCCCACTCTGGCTGCGCCTGCAGGCGCCGGATGCCGGAACCGTGCTCGATGAATTTACGCGACAAGGCTGGGGCTGGAGGCGATCGGAAATATTGCCCAGCGCCGTCGAACTCCTCGCCGAGGGTGACGTGACCAAGACCGAATCCTGGGCCCGGGGTCACGTCGAAGTGCAGGACCTCGGCTCGCAGCTCCTCCTCGAAACGATCGGCATCGGGCCCGGCGAACAATGGCTCGACGCCTGCGCCGGCGCCGGCGGGAAGACCCTGCAGCTTATCCGCCTGCTTGGTCCGACCGGACACGTGGACGCCCACGACATTCGGGCCGGCGCGCTGCGCGAACTCGCCGCCCGCGCCACCCGCGCCGGCCACCCCGTTTGTCATCTATTAGATGACAAAACACCCGGCGGCATTGCCGTGCGGGAGACGGCGCCGACCGGCCATTATGACGGCGTGCTGGTGGATGCGCCGTGCAGCGGCAGCGGTACGTGGCGGCGCGCGCCGCATCTCAAATGGTGCACCAGTGCCGGGGCCGTAAAACACGCGGCGGAAACCCAGCAGACCCTGCTCGCCCAGTTCGCCAGTTCCGTGCGCCCGGGCGGGCGGCTCGTGTACGCGACCTGCTCGCTGAGCCGGCTGGAAAACGAGGACGTGGTCGCCCAGTTTCTCACGCAGCATCCGGATTTTTCCGCCACGCCCTTCGCCCGCACCTTCGACAGCACGCCGCGCACGGTCGGCCTGGCTATCCTTCCGGCCCAGCACAATACCGACGGATTTTATGTCGCCTCCCTCCGGCGCAAAGCCAGCTAAGCCGGAAAAATTCAGTTGAGCGTTGAAGGTTGAACGTTGAAAGCCAGAGCAGGCAAAAGTTAACGGCGGGGTAGAACGCGAAAGGGGAGAAACGGATCGGTTTGCCTCGAACCCAGCTCCAACAGAACGATTTCGCCCCGGCGTTCACCGCGTTCAACTTTCCCCGCTCACCTTTCAACGGCACGAGTCCGGCTGGTCCTATCGCGCTCGAACCGGTCGTGTCGGAGGTCGGTGCTTCAGCCGCACTGCTCTTTTGGGAGGGCGGCGACCTGACCCCGCTTTTGACGAAGAGTCCGGCTCGTCGCGCTTGCCGCCCCGCGGGCGGCGGAAAGCGGCGCCAGGTCGCCGCCCTCCAAGGTTCCTGACCGCTTCCCGACTCCCATGACCGGCGCCCCGGCGAAGACCGGCGCCACTTTCCCCTTGCGGCGTCCCGGCCGGCTCCAACCATCGCCTTCGTGGTTCCCGATTCTGATTATCGCATCAAGCTCCAGGTCTTCGAAGGGCCGCTTGATCTGCTGCTGTTCCTCATTCGCAAGAACGAGCTGGATATCTACGATATCCCGATCGAGTCGGTCACGCGCCAGTACATCGACGCGCTGCGCACCATGCAGCAGCTCGACCTCGATCTGGCCGGGGAATTCTTCGTCATGGCGGCGACGTTGATGGAGATTAAGAGTCGGCTGCTCCTGCCGAAGGGCCAGCACGCCATCGACCCCAACGCCACCGACGACGAAGTGGATCCGCGCTGGGAGCTCGTCCACCAGCTCCTCCAGTACAAAAAATTCAAGGAAGCCGCCGCCCAGCTCGCCCTGCTGGCGGAGACCCGGCAGAATCTGATGGAGCGTCACGTTTCCTCGCTTTCTTCGAGCCTGTTGGAACGTCCGCTGAAAGGCGTCGATCGCATCGATCTGTGGAACACCTTCAACATCGTGCTCCGCCGGCTCGCGGAAAAACTCATCGTCGGTGAGATTCACGACGAAACGGTCACGGTCTCCGACCAAATGGAATGGCTTCTGGACAAGACCAAGACGGAGCGCTCGTTTATTTTTTCGCAGCTTTTCCCCCAGGGGGTGTCGTTGCGCCGGCTCGTCGCCGCGTTTCTGGCGGTGCTGGAGCTAACGCGGCTGGGCAAAATGCGCGTCCGCCAGGACGAGGCGTTCACGGATATTGTATGCGAGGCCATAATCGAAAACCCGCTTGAAACTGCGGAAAACCATTCCACGGTAACCGCGTGAGCAAAGATTCCACCAAACCCACGCGCAAACGCCGCCGCAAGATCAGCGGCCTCGTCGGGATGGGCTTCGACAACGAGGATGGGCACAAGCGCATCACCACGGGCGAGAAGTTTGTCCTCGTCGGTGGCTCACAGGAAACTCACGAGTACATGACAGAGACCGTCATGAAAACTTTTGAGGAGCTAAAGCGCCGTTCCAAGGAGCTCGAACAGGTGGCGCCGGCCGAACTGGGCGAAATCATCGCCAAATCCCGGCCCCGCTAGGCCGCACCCGGCGGGGCAAAGTGTGTCACCGCCGCTGCGGCATTTGCTTCTGCCCCAATTCTCATTCTCTTCTCATAACCACCGCTAACTCCCATGTCCGAAAAGATCGCCGAACTCACCACTGATACCTTCAAGTCCACCGTCACCGGTGCCACGACGCCTGTGCTCGTCGACTTCTGGGCCCCTTGGTGCGGGCCGTGCAAGGCCATTGCGCCGATCCTCGAGGAACTGGCCACCGAGTTCGACGGGAAGTTGAAGATCGCCAAGGTGAACATCGACGACAACGAAGCCGTCGCCGCCGAATACGGCGTGCGGGCGATCCCGACGATGATTCTCTTCAAGGGCGGCCAGGTCGCCGAGACGCTCGTCGGCATGATGCCGAAGGCTGCGCTTCGGGCCAAAATCACGGCGCACGTCGGCTGATTCAGACTTTGGCGTGCGGCGACCTGTCGCCGCTTTTCCGAACGGCCACGCCGTTTCGCCGCGCTCCTACCGCACCACGCCCGCCGCCAAAAGCACGGCGTAGAGGGCGAGGAATTTCCCGGTATCACCCAGCAGGGCGATGAGCTCGGTCGGTGTGGCCGCCATGCGCAAACGCCGCTGATGCGACCACGCCAGCGGTAATAGACCCAGCGGCAGCAGGCACGACAGGCCGAAACCGCGGGCGAGGAAACCCAGCGGGATCACAAACGCGATGACGTGCGAGGTGACAAACTGGGCCCGCGCGGCCGACCGGCCAAACCGCACGACCAGCGTGCGTTTGCCGGCCACGGCGTCGGTCTCGACGTCGCGATAATTGTTCACGACCAGAATATTCGCGGCCAGCAAACCGACCGGGATGGCGGCCAAGAAGACGTCGAGGCCCAACCGGCCGACCTGGACGAAATACGTGGCGCCGACCGCCACCAGGCCGAAAAAAATAAAAACGAAAACATCGCCCAATCCGTGGTACCCGAGCGGCCAGGGTCCGCCGGTGTAGGCGATTCCACCCAGGATACTCGCGACTCCAATCACCAGCAGCCACGGACCGCCCCAGCGGATCAAGCCGAGGCCGACCAGGAACGCGCAGGCAAACACCAGGAACATCGCGCGCCGCATGGTCGCCGGCGTCACGAGCCCGGCCGCGACCGCGCGCCGAGGGCCGACGCGCGCCGCCGTGTCGGCGCCCTGCGCGTGGTCGTAATAGTCGTTCGCAAAATTGGTGCCGATTTGGACCAAGAGGGCGAATCCCAGGCAAAGCGTCGCCGCGGCCAGATCAAACGCCCCACTCCGCCACGCCAGCGCCGATCCGACGAGCACCGGCGCGACGGCGGCCGGCAACGTTCGCGGTCGCGCCGCGGCGAACCAGATCTGGCACCGGGTCGGGTTCACGCTCGTTCGCTGGCCGAACGCGTGCCCTTGCGCGAGAACACCACCAACGGTCGCCGGGCGAGGAGACTCAGCAGCACGGGCAGGAAACACAGCATGAAGGCACTGATCGAGGCCTCGGCATCCCAGTCCCGAAAGAAGAGGGCAAACGAAGTCATGACGATCGCGTACATCAGGAGAAACGACTTTGCCCCATTAATCATCGGATTCAGGGCCCAAATCAGCGTGAAGCTCAAAAACGCACCCCAGGTTGTGCACAGGCTCAGCGAGAGGCCGCCGAGGTAAAAAATCGGCGCAAAAAAAGTGACGTGATGGCGTTCGTAGCGCGTCGTCTGGATGGCAAGACCGAGAAAAAGAATCGCCAGCTTGATGGTCTCCACGCCCCAGAGCGGCAGGGCATTGTCCCCCGGAGCCGGGGCAATGCTGGGGAAAATATCCATGCCTCCCATGATCGCCAGGCTACCCACGCCACCCCGCAGCAGGTCGAAGTAATTTCGAATCTTCGAAAACTCGCGGGAGAAACTAATCCGAGGATCACCGGACTCGCGCTGATTGGACGGGTCGTCGATTCCGGGAATCAAGGGAGTCTTGCGTCGACGGCTCCCAATCGTTTTGCCCAAGCGCATCCATTGGCGGGGAAACCACAGCAGGAGCAGCCCGAAAAGCAGCAGGGGAAGATCGACGGTCATGGGGACGCAGTGAGGAAGCAGGCCCGGCCGGGGCTGTCAAAGTTTCGGTGAAGGTTGAAAGCGCCTTGCTTCCGGAACGGCGAGGTCCGCTTCGAGATCACGAATTCGTCCCAAAACCACGTCCGCGCCCGCCGCTTCATCCTGCGTGGGCAACTGCGGATACAGCCGA
>CANJNJ010000019.1 GCA_947474995.1 Opitutaceae bacterium
CTTGCCGCCGACATTCGCCTCGAACAGCACCGGGACCTGGCAGGAATCCCAATCGTGGAGGTCGTGCGGTGTGAATTGGAAGTGCCACTTCAACTTCCCGGTATCGGGATCGAGCGCGACCACCGAGTTAGCGTAGAGATTGTCGCCCGGACGATCGTCACCGTTGTAGGACGGCCCCGGATTACCGGTGCCCCAGTAAATCGTATTCAAAGCGGGATCGAATGTCCCGGTCACCCAGGTGGCGGCGCTGCCGGTTTTCCAACTGGCGCCTCCTCCCCAGGTTTCGTTGCCCGGTTCGCCCTTGGCGGGGATGGTATAAAACCGCCAGACGCGCTCGCCAGTCTTGGCGTCGTAGGCATCGAGGAAGCCGCGAATGCCGAATTCACCGCCGGCGATGCCCACGATGATCTTGTCCTTCAGCGCCAGCGGCGCGCCCGTCGTCGAATAGCCCAGCTTGTAATCGATCACGACCTTGTCCCACCGTTCCAGTCCCGTGTTCGCGTCGATGCAGACGAGGTGCGCGTCGAACGTATTAAAGTAGACGGCATCACCCAAGACGGTGACGCCGCGATTATTCGTGCCACAGCAAACCGGCGCGTCCTCTGGAATCGCCGGCCGGCGGTAGTTCCACAGCGGCCGACCGGTCCGCGTGTCGAGGGCCGTGACGATATTCGGTCGCTCCGTGATATACATGATGCCGTCGACCACGATCGGCGTGACTTCCCACTTGCTCGCGTCGCCCGACTGGTAAACCCACATCGTTTTCAGGTTCGCCACGTTCGCCGGCGTGATCTGCGTCAGCGTGCTGTGGCGCTGCCCCGAGTAGTCGCCGCCGTAGGTGAGCCAGTTGCCCGGTTCATTGCGGGAATTGAGAATTCGTTCGTAGCTGAGCTGCGTTCGATTCTGGGCGAGGGCGACGGTCCCGAGGCCGACAGCCAGGAGGCCGAGGGAGAAGGGACGGAGGAGGCTGAGCCAACGCGGCGGCAGGACGCCGCGCCGAGAAAGGGTCGCAGGGGAAGACATGGGAGATGAAAATTAAGATTGGAGGGGGAAGATCGGAGGACCTGGACCGACGCAGCGCCGGACCAAAGCCCCGGCACCACCGACATCGGATCGGCCGGAGTTCCTACTCGCTGGTCGCCAATTGCTTTTTTCCGCGGAGCGATACGAGGTAGGCAATCACGTCGTCCAACTCTGCCGGCGAGAATAAACCCGCGTACACCGGCATGGGGGACTCGTTCTTGGTCACGACGAGCTCGGCGAGCTCCGACTTGTGGAAAGACCAGATGGCGCCAGTCATGTCGCGCAACTGGACCGAAAAAGTATTCTCGTTGATCCGGACTCCGGCGACGGACTTGCCGTCCTTCGTCTTGGCGCGAACGAAAGCGAAATTCAGCGGCATGCTGATCTCGATGCGAGTCGGGTTATAAGACTGCGGAACGTCCGCTCCCGGCTCGACGAGGGCCCGCCGCAGGAACGCCGGGCTCCGCCGCGCGCCGATTCCGGTCAGGTCGGGACCGATGGCGGCCAAGCCCTGGCCGTCGAGCGTGTGGCACGTCAGGCAAACACCCCTGGTCTTGAACAGTTCGGCGCCCTTGGCGGGATCACCCGGAACCTTTTCAATCGGCATCCGCCCGAGGGAACGCACGTAGGCGGCGAGATAGGGCGCCTCGCCCGGCTTCAATCGCCCGCCTGGCATCTCGGTCCCGGGCAGTCCGCGGGAAACAATCTGCATCAAGCTCACATTGTCGCCGGCGCGCGGCAGTTCTGGCTGAGCCAGCGTGGGCCCACGGTCGCCCTCGCCCTTCGGCCCGTGGCATTGCACACATTGGGTCTCGAAGATTTTCCGGCCAACGGCCAGTTCACTCGGGTTGGCGATGATTTTCTCCAGATCCGTCGCCAGTTCGGCGGCACTGGGGCCCCGACCACCTTGGGCCGCGGGTGCGGCAGCTCCGTTCGCGGCAGCGCCCCCGCCCCCTTTGCCACGACCCGGCCCTTTCTTTTGGGTCTGGTTGGGAGTGGGCCCGGCCTTTTCGGCGGCGGGGTCGGCATGGTCCTGGGCTCGCAGCGAGAGAGCTGCAAAAGCGAGCAGGGCGCAAAGGATACGGGGCGATTTGAAAGCGTACATGGGTGCGAAATATTTTTGGGGAAAGAATTACAACCCGAAGACAAACAGGCCGGCGCCGATCGCCACCGCGATGCGCTGCTTGCCTTCAACCAGGAAGGTGATGATGCCGCCGCCGATGCGACTGCCGCCGGGATAGTTCCATAGCAGTTTGCCGGTCGCGGCTTCGACCGCATACAAGTCACCCTCCGCCGTCCCGCTGAACACGAGCCCGGTGACCGTGGTCAAAACGTTCGCGCCGGACTTGTTCCTCATCTTAAATTCCCACATGGTCTTGCCCGTGCTCCCATCCATCGCGCGAAGGATGCCGACGGGCTCTTCACCCAGCACATTCCGACCGCCGCCATTTTCGAAGTGGCCGCCGACCTCGTAGGGTCGAGGTGTCTTGACGTAGGTCTGGCCGAAATCGGTACCCGTGTTGACGTAGACCATGCCGGTCAGAGGATTAAACGCGGGGGCCGCCCAGTTGGAGTTCCCGCCCAATCCCGGGTAAACGAGGTTGCCCTCGGGCGTGGGTTCGGTGCCCGGCAAGACGACCGGCCGGCCGTGATCATCGAGTCCCTTGGCCCAAGTCTGCTTCGCATAGGCGCCGCCGGAGACGAATTCACCGTTGGCGCGATCGAGCGCGAAATAAAACCCGTTGCGATTGGTGAACGACAGCATCTTGCGCGGCTTGCCGTTGACGTTGGCTTCGAACAGCACGGGCACCTGGCAGGAGTCCCAATCGTGGACATCGTGGGGCGTGAATTGGAAGTGCCACTTCAACTTGCCGGTGTCGGCATCGAGCGCGACGACGGAGTTGGCGTAGAGGTTGTCACCCGGACGATCGTCGCCGTTGTAGTCCGGACCGGGATTGCCCGTGCCCCAGTAGATGGTATTTAAAGCGGGGTCGAACGACCCGGTCACCCACGTGGAAGCGCCGCCGGTTTTCCAGCTGTCGCCCACACCCCAGGTTTCGTTGCCGGGTTCGCCCTTGCCCGGAATGGTGTAGAATCGCCAAGCCCGCTCACCCGTCTTGGCATCATACGCATCGAGGAAGCCGCGAATGCCAAATTCGCCCCCGGCCACGCCCACGACGATCTTGTCCTTCAAGGCCAGTGGCGCGCCGGTCATCGAATAGCCCAGATGGTAATCGATGACCACCTTGTCCCATCGTTCCAGGCCCGTGTTGGCGTCGATGCAGACGATGTGGGCATCGAAGGTGTTCAGGTAAACGGCATCGCCCAGGACGGCGAGGCCCCGGTTATTCGTGCCGCAGCAAATCGGGACATCCGCCGCGAGGGCCGGCCGGCGATAGGTCCAGAGCGGTCGGCCGGTCTTGGCGTCGAGCGCGGTGACGATATTGGGCCGCTCGGTTATGAACATGACGCCGTCGACCACGATCGGGGTGACCTCCCATTTGACGGTCTCCGCCTGCTGATAAACCCACAGCGACTTCAAATTCGCCACATTCGCCGGCGTGATCTGCGCCAAAGTCGAGTACCGCTGGGCCGAGTAGTCGCCGCCATAGGTCAGCCAATTGCCCGGCTCATTGCTGGAGTTGCGGATTCGCTCGTAGGGAACCTGTATCCGTGTCTGGGCTTGGGCGGCAATCCCAGCACCCAAAAGCAGCAGGCCGAGTGCGGCGGGGCGGAGGAAGTTAAAGCACGCCAGACGGGAAATGGCGGGATGCAGGCGGGTCGAGGATGCAGACATAGGGGAAAAACTCAAAATACGAGGTTGGCGCTCGCCGTGGAAAGCCGCGAGAGCCCTAGCGGGGACAAACGAGCGAAAGTAAACTAGGATAATATCGAGAAAGAAATCGAGCCTGAGATCCAGCGCGAGAACGGAAAAACTGTCCGGCACTTTGGTTTTGCTCTCAACCCTCGGTTCCTCTGACACAGCGCCTGGTTTGTAGTCCCGCCTTTAGGCGGAAGTCTTGTGCTGGTCGGATTCCGCCTAAAGGCGGAACTACAAACGGATCGGTTTCTTCCTCTCTGAAGTAATACACGTTTTGCGATCTTGGGCGTCAGTGTTGCGGCAAAAAAAAAGGCCGCTCGCCTCCGGTGGACGATTGCCGTGGGCAATCGTGGCGGAGGGAGCGGCCCGAATTCTTATCCGACAGCGGAAACTAGAAGTTAAACTTCGCCGTGAGCATGTAATTCCGCGGCACTTGGAAGTTATAGCTGCCAGGGATACTCATGACGCCAATATTCGAGATGTCGTTGTTCCGCGGAGCGAGAACAAGACTGTTGGCGGTCGAATTGCTGGTCGTGCTGTTCTCCATGATGGGCTTGGACAGATTGAACAGATTGTCGATCGCCAGATCGAACTGGATGGTCCGAGGGGCAAAGCGGCTCTTGGCCTCCTTGATCCGATAGGTATACGAGAAATTCGCGGTGCCCTTGGTATAGCCGCCCGCCCACAGGTAGGAGGTGGCACTGGCATACGGGGCCGGAATCGTCTTGGCCGGATTGTTGGGATCGGCGACCGTGTCACCGGTCATCGAGCCAAGGATCTGCGGTCCCCGATAATTGATCGCGAGGCCGGCACGCAGACCGTTCAGGAAGCCGCTCGAGAACCGGTAGTCGGTGGCGACGTTACCACTGATCTGGGGTCCACCCTGCCCTGCACCAGCCTGGCGAGAAGGGGTGGAGGCCGTGAGCAGGATGGAGGGAACGGTGGTATTCACCCATGAGTTCCAACCATTGATCGAAGTCTGCAGGCGGGTGACATTGACCTTCGTCGGATCGTTCAGAGCCGGATTGATGAAAGCCTGTCGGTTGGCATCAATCAGGATACCGCCGTCGGCCAGAATCTGGCGGAGCAAAGGATCTTTATCCTTAATCCAGCCCGGGACTTCGGGGGTGACATCCTTTTGCAGCGCCTTGTTCGTGCCGATGTTGACGATCAAGCGCCACTTGCTGGTCAGATTGGCCGTCATTTCCGCCTCATAGCCGCTCGTTTCGGCCGTGAGGGTGGAGAACACATTCAGGCCCGGGAACCGGCCCAAGCCGCGAACATTCCGGCCACCTTCGCTCAAATCACCGATCACGGGCGTATCGGAGATATCATTCACGTTCGTGCGCAGGCCGCCCGGCGTGTTGTAAGCCTGACCCTTCTGGAAGGCCTTGTACCAACCCAGCGAGATATTCATCCGGCCGTTGGGCAGGGTGTAGCGGATGCCCGCGTCGTAGCTTTGCGACGACGACGGAGGAATCAGCTGCTGGTTGACGTCCTGATTTCCGACGTTGAGGTCGAAAGTCGTGCTGTTGTTGGCGTAGATGCCGAACCCATGGGCGATATTGACCACGGCACCGTAGGTCCGCGTGTTGACTCCGGACTTGAGGTCCGGCGGGCTGTAGTCGTCTTGGAACTTGTCGCCGGCATATTGGGGGGCGGGAACCGCGACACCGTTGATGATGTTACGCGGCCGCTGATTCGCGGGAATCAGCCCGGCCGTCGCCACGCCGGCGGCGTTCTTCGGCACGTACTGCAAATTCCAGTATTCGGACGGAGCCGTCGGGCGGTATGTCCGGGAAACCCCATCCCAATTCGCAGGATTGTCATACGACTGGGTGAAGAGCTGATCATGCAACAAGGTGACATCCCGGCGGAATGCGCCAATCAACACCAAGTGGTTCTTGAACATGTTAAAGTTGGCGACGGCCTGCACGAATTTGTAGTGCTTCGAAAGATTATCCGTGCTGCCCGGCCGGTTCGGCTGAATGAACCACTTCGGGGTTAGGGACGCCCGCGTGCCACGCTGGAAGTCATTAACCGTCATGGGGACGCCATCGAGCGGATGCAGGCTGGCCAGTTTTCCACGCAACGCGGTATATTGCCGCGTGTAGACCGACTGGAGGTTCAAGTCCGGCGCTTCGAAGTAGCCCCGGATATCCTGCCCCGGAGCCACACCCTGATAGAGGGGAAGTTCGAAGAAATACTGCCGATTCTTCAATTCCAAGTTCTGGATGCCGCCCATCAGGCCGGTCTGCAGTTTGCCCCACTTGGTGTCCTTCACATACGCAACCTGCAGGTTGGTATTCTTGTAATAAGGATCCTTTTCGAACGAGAACGGCGAATTTTCCGAGTACGCCTGCAGGAAATAGGGATTCGGCGAACCGTCCGGCTTCGTCCGATTGATGTCCACCTGCATGTTGTACATGCCGCCCGCGGCCGGGTATTCGGTCCAACGATCGACTTGATTAGCGTCACCCGACCATTCGATGAACATCCCCTCGAACGGACGATACGTCACGTAAAGGGAGACATCCTTGCCCCGTTCCTTACCACTCGGATATTTGCGGTCATCATCCCAGAGCGGGGTGAAATTCTTGTAGGGCAGAATGAAGTTGGGGGCGCCACGGTAAACAGCGGCGAAGCGGTCGGGAACGTCCCAGACCTCGGTCATGCTCATGCCGCCGATGTTGACGCCGACGCTCTTGATTTCCTTGCCATTGAGGAAACCCGGCGTGGCCGAACTCTGAACGGCTCCTCTGGTCACGAAAAAGTTCTGTGTGTTGTACGCAGCCCGGGGATTATCGGGGTCCACCGTGAAACGCTGGGTCTGACGCACGACACCCGCCGCGGCCATCGCCGCGGCCGACATGTTCGCATCGAGGCCGGACGGCATGAACTTTCCGTCCCACCCGGACGTGTTGTCCTTCGAACGATTGGTTCCGGTGTTCTTGTCCGTCGTGCGATACTCGAAGTCGGCCCGCACAGACAATTTGGGCGAAATATTGGAGGTGGCGGCGAGGGAGATACCTTTCCGCATTTCCCACTCGTGCTGCCGCCAGGTCTTGCCGTCGGACCACAAGACGTTCGCCCGTACGGCGGCCTTGTCGGACAGCGGCTGATTGACGTCGGCGGTCAGGCGATAGCGGTCCCAGCTTCCGTACTGGGCCCGAATTTCCTGAATCGGTTTGTTGGTCAGTGCCTGTTTGGTGACCGTGTTCTGGGTGCCGGCAGCGGCGCCGGCGCCGAAGAGCGAGGCATTGGCGCCGCGCGCAAAGTCGATGCGATCGATATTGTAGGCATCTCCCGCGATTGAATACGGGAAAAAGTTGTGCGTCGGGGTGTTGGAGCTCTGCCCGCGGATGCGCACGACCACCGTGGTGTTACCGGAGGTGCCTTGCAGACCGTCATTCTGATACTGGTTCGTGTTGACGGAAAAATCCGCCGCCTTGCCCGCATCATTGATGTTGAACGCCTCGAGGAATTCCGACGTCAGGACGGAATAGGCGACCGGCGTATCCTTCAGCGCGGTCGTCATGCGACCACCGGCGAGGGAATTGGCGGCGACAAAGCCGACATCGGATTCAGCACTGACCTTGAACGGGTCGAGTTTAACGGTGCTATCCGAGCCAGCACTTGCGGCGGCAGCGGGCGCGGTCTGGGCGAATAGCGATTGGACGCCGAGGCCCATAAAGGCAGCCGCGACGGCAAATCGTATTTTGGTGGATGGTTGCTTCATGGTGTAGGTCTTCTTAGGTGTGGGATTCAGTCTGGTGTTTAGGTTCGGAACAAAAAAAGGGGGACCGCGCCGATTTCGACACCGAGCAGGTCTTGCTCTAGGTTATCGGTTTTCCTGTGACCGAATAGCCCATTGGCGTCCAGTCGCGGTCAACCAAAGGGGCCAACCCATAACACAGCGCTTCATGCAGCCTCTTTGTAGTAGGCGTGCAGGAAGGAACGAAGAAACTGTCAGCGCTTGGGAAGGGTGCACGAGGAAGCTGGTCCTAGGGATAGGCAGGTGGGGAAAATCAACTTAGAGATCCAGAAAGCAAGAATTAAATCCTCCCGTCGGCCTGCGCGGATTTCGTCTGAACCCCGAGTTCCGTCAGGGCAGCCAAGGCGACAAGACGTAACGTGGTGAAAGGTTGCTTCTGGGAGTCTTGGCTTTGATTCACGCGAAATTCCTAACATCGAGCGCCTCAATAAAACCGCCTTCACGCAATCCACAACTTGTCGTAGGTCTTGATGTTTATGACTTTTATTCCCGGCGCCACCGTGGGAAGCCAATCCGTGAACTCCGTCATTCCGGCCTCCTCGCCGACTTCGTGCGCAATGAGAATCATCGCCACTTTTCGCCCGGATGTCGTCAAGTCACGGACATATTCAATGGAATCCACTTCCCGCGCCTCGCTGGTGATGATGGCCTCCACGTTCTCGGTAAACGCCGTGGCGTTGCCTTCCAGCGTGTGCGCCCCGCGCCCCAACGTCGTCACCACGATATTCGGGTCGCCGACGATGCGGATGCTTTTCGACTCGAGCTTCGTCGCCAGGTGTTTCGCGATATCGCGAACGGTCATCGGCGGCAGCTTATAGGTCCGCCCGCCGGGGCCCGTGACGTATTTTTCCCAGCCGAGCGTCTTGGTCAGTCCGGTCGCCATGGGCTCGGGCCGATACAGATGCCAGTGATCGTGGATGCGCCAGACCACCATGTGGTTCTTTTCGACGTAGGCCTTCTTGAGCTGATAGAGCGGCTCATCCAGCACGGCATCGGTGAGGGTATCGGGGTCGCTCCAAAAGGTCGGCTCGTGGGAGATGACAAAATTCAGCCCCGCCGCATGGGCCCGCTGAATTACGTCCAGGGTCGACATGAAGCACGAGGCGACGCCGGTGACGACCGTGTCCGGATTCCCGGCTTTGAACGTATCCCGGTAAGAGTCTTCGTTCCAGCTGCTCACGACCTTGCCCTTGATGAGATCAACCAGCTGCCGAGCGGTGAGGCCGGAGGTCGGTGTCTGGGCGGGCAATCGGCTGCCGAGCAAAGTCGTGGTGCCAAGCAAGGCCGCGCCCTGCACAAAGCGCCGGCGCGTAAGATTCGGTGAATTCATGGAAAATCGTTCTGGTGGTTACGCTACGCCGAGCGAGAACGGTTCCTCTGACAGTATCGCCGACACCGGCACCTCACTGACCAAGGCCTTGATCCACGCGGCCATCTCCAGGGTGCCGGGTTTTTCTGACGCGGCATGGCCCAACATGATGAAGGCCTTGCCCGACCCAGCCGTGACCCAATCTTCGTAGAAGGGAAAAACCTCCCACTCGCAGGACTCGCCGCACACGACCACGTCGGCCTTCGTGGAACGCACCATTTGCAGGGCGTCGGGCACCGTCAAGTAACCGGGCCGCACGACGACCCGGGAGACTGTCGCGTTCGGGTCGCCGAGCACCCGCATCGCGCGCAACCCGAGCGAACTCTTGATCTGGGCCGCCAGGCCGCTGAGTCGTCCCGCCGGCAGGGCGTAAACTCCGGCCCCCACCAGCGACACGCGCTCGCTCGCCGCCAGATCCTGCTGTTTCGCCCAACCCAAAGCGCCAGCCAAGCCGCGCAAGCGGGGTTGGGTCGGCAGCGACAGCCAGTTCTCGCTGAAGCGCCAGAGGATCAATCCGTGGTCTTCGATATATTTCTTCTTGAACTGGTACAGGTCGGTATTCTCCGCCCTCAGCCCGGGCAACGGGCCGGCGCCACGGCCCCCGCCCTTGGCCGCGCGGCCGCCGTTCGGCCCCGCGGACGGGACGCGAGACGAAGCCCGTCCTCCACCGCCACCGCCGCCCTGCCCCGGCCAGTAAGGCGATTGCACCGTGATGACCAAATTCTGTTTGGATTTCACGGCCTGTTGCAAAACGTCCAGGGACGGCGTCCAGGCGGTCGCGATCCCCGTAACCGGATCGGTTGGCTTTCCCGCCTGGAATCCGTCGGTCCCGGAATTCTTCCAACCGGAGCCGAAATGTTCTTCAATCCGCAGGGTTATTTCTTGGGCTGTCATTTTTTTGAGAATTCGCTCCACCCCGTGGCCCACGGCCACCGCGGCCACCGACCGCCGGCGCGTCACCGCCGGGGATGGATTTTGTGCCGACCAACGTAATGGACGCCGCAACATCGTCGACCCGGGACGACCGCACCATCCGCATGCCCGCCGGTCGAACTGAATTGTACATGGCCGCGTCGCCTTCCTTGAGGCCGCGGTTGGCCGCGTCCTGCACCTGATCGACAAACTCCGCCGCGGTCATCCATTCGGAATTCCTGGCGGTGTAAACCAAGTCGTACTTGCCATCCGTTTTCGCGCGCCATTTCGCCAGGGCGGCGGAAAAATTCTCCAGCGTATCATTGAGCAGCAATCCGCCATCCGTGGTCTGCCGACCCAACGCGTCCCCGGAAAACAACAACCGATCGGACTCGTCCACGAGTGTCAGGCCGAATTTCGAGTGACCCGACAAAGTCGCCACGGAGAAGACGAGCGGTCGGCCCGCGGGATCCTGCCCCAGGCTGATGGAATCACCGTCCCCAATCGCGACCACCTCGCCCTTCGCCGCCGGCGGTATCGGCATGCCCTTGGGCACGAACACACGCTTCGCCGATGTCTGATTCAACCCGCCGACTTGGTCTGCATCGTCGCTCAACACCACGACATCCAGCGGCGTCTCGCCGACCAACCGGCGGACCAGTTCCCCCAGCCCGGGCCGGCCCGCGCCGGTGCCGATCAACAACGCCCGCGTCGAACCTTTGAAGAGGTAGATCGTCTCCTCGGCGAGGCCGCGGATGAGGTAGAAGTTCGATTTGATCTTCCCCAACTGCGGAAGGATCCGACTGGGGGAAGAACCGGGCATCTGCACGGCGAGATAAGTTTTCGCCCCTTCCGGACTGATTCGCTCCAAGGAGAAGCAGACGCGGGCCGAGTCGAACCCACCCCAGACGATTCCCCGGCCGACACCGTACGGCTCGGCGACCAGGGTGCCATCGAAGATCGCATCGGCGACCCGGGCCTGATCCGTCAGATATTGTTTGTCGACCGGCCGGCCATTCATCGGGGGTTCCTTGCGCCCGCCCGAACTGTTCTGAAAAAAATGCGCCGGCAAGACCGTGAGGTGCTGATACGGAGCCACGGTGTCCACCACGTGGTGCGCTGACGAAGCGTATTGGGAAATAAACCCGAAATGCGCCCAGACAAACGCCGAGCCCATCGCATCGCCCGTCGCGATCATTTCATTCTCGCGATCGAGGTACCCGGTGGACCCCGGCGTGTGACAATAGAGGGACACGGCCTCGATGAGGCGTTCGCCCAAATCAATCTTGCCGACCGCGACCCCATGCGGGCCGGGACCGCCACCCTCTTTGATCGGGACGTAATTCGCGGGCGCGTTCGCCGGCCAGTCCAGTTCCGGATAGTAAAGCGTGCGATCCGACATCGCACTGTTCTTGCCCGTGTGGTCGCCGTGGCTGTGGGTATTGGCGACCACGAAGTCCACGGGATTGGGCTTCACCTCGCCCGTATTCGTGTGGGCCAGCAGGTGGCGGACGAGTGTCTTGAGGTCGCTCTTCCCGGCCTCGTCCTGCGTATTTTGGGCGGTGTCGATCAACAACGCCAGGCGGGAGCCCTCCAGCAGATACATCGATGAACCCTGCGACGAGGCGGGTCCGGGGAGAAAATTCTCAATGCGCCACGTGCGGTGTCCCTTGGCGTTGGTCGACATCAAGTAGGCCGTATCCTGTGCCCACCGGTTGGGCGTCGCGAACGCCGGGAGCGCAACTCTCCCGTCGGCCAACTTTACCTCCGGCAGAAATCCCTGGGCTAGCCGGTAGTATTCCACGGGCGCGGGGGTGGCCGCGGCCAACGTCATCGGCAGGCCGGAAAAGAAACAGAGTAGGGGAATTATTTTTCGGTACACGAGAAAGCAAGGTATTGAACCGCCGACGCCGAGGCGGACCCGATCAGCAAGACGCAACAAACCGGAAAACGACACGACTACGTTTTCTTTCCCCGGAGGGAAACCAGATACGCGAGCACATCGTCCAGCTCGGCGGGCGCGAGCAACGCGCCGTAAACCGGCATCGGGGAGGCCTGGTCCTTTTTGAGTTCGGCCAGCTCTTTCTTATAAAACGAATGGATCTCGCCGGTGACGTCACGAAACTGGATCGAGTACGTGTCTTCGTTGACGCGGATACCGGCGTATTCCTTGCCGGCTTTGGTCTTGGCCCGGATGTAGCTGAAATTCAGCGGTAGACTGACATCGGCGCGATAAGGCTCGAAGCTCTGCGGGACGTCCGCGGCGGGCTCGACGAGGCTGCGCCGCAAAAACGCCACGCTGCGCCGCTGGCCGATATTCGTCAGGTCGGGACCAAACGCGACGCCCTGGCCGTCGCGCGTATGGCACGAGAGGCACGCGCCCTTGGTGCTGAAAACCTCGGCGCCCTTGGCGGGATCACCTGGCACCTTTTCGAGGGGGATCTGCCCCAGCGTTCGCACATAGGCGGCGATGAACGGCGCCTCCCCCGGCTGCAGCATCACCCGCGGCATCTCGGTGCCGGGGATGCCGCCCTGAACAATGCGCACCAAACTCGGATCGTCCCCGGCGCGCGGCAGGCTCGGCTGCGCGAGCGTGGGTCCGCGCGAGCCCTCGCCCTTGGGCCCGTGACACGTCGAGCAGTGGGTCTCGAACAATTTCTGGCCCTTGGACAACTCGCCGGGCGCGGCCATGATTCGATGCATTTCCGCGACGGCGGCAGCGGGGTCCCCTCCCCGTCCACCCCCGCCTCCGCCACCCTTGCCCCGGCCGGGACCTTGCTTGGCCTGGGCCGCACTCGGGGCGGGCGTGGTGGCCGCGGCGGCGGCAGCGGCCGTCGCGTCGTTGGTGTGGTCCTGGGCGAGCAGCGAAATCGGGGCGAGCGTGAACAGGAGACAGAGCAGGCGGGGTTGCATGAGAGGACGCGGTTGCTGCGTTGTAATTACAATCCAAACACGAACAGGCCGGCGCCAATCGCCACCGCGATGCGCTGCTGGCCGTCGACCAGGAAACTCATCGGTCCGCCTTGCACGCGGACGCCACCGGAGAAATGCCAGAGTTCCTCGCCCGTCTTGCCGTCGAGCGCGTAGAAATCCCCCTCCATCGTGCCGCTGAAGACGAGCCCCGTGACGGTGGAGAGCACCGGGCAGAAGGCGCGCGTCTGCATCTTGTGTTCCCAGACCGTCTTGCCCGTCGTCGCCTCGAGCGCCTTGAGCACGGTATAGGGCTCCGAGCCAATCAGGTTGACGCCGCCGCCATTCTCGAAGTGCCCGCCCACCGTATACGACCGCGGCTGCTTGTAGAACGTTTGCCCGTAGTTGTCGTGCGCGTTGACGTAGACCAGCCCCGTCACGGGATTGTAGGAGGGCGACATCCAGTTGGTGCCGCCGCCCAGCCCCGGATAGACGACTTTGCCCTCCGTGGTCGGCTCCAGCCCGGGAATAACAATCGGGCGTCCGTGATCGTCGAGCCCCTTGGCCCACGTCTGATTCGTGAAGGCCCGGCCCGTGATGAACTCCCCGTTCGTGCGATCCAGCACGTAAAAGAACGCGTTGCGGTTGACCTGCACCAGCAGCTTGCGCGGCTTGCCGTTCACCTTGGCGTCAATGAGCATCGGCACCTGGTTCGAGTCCCAGTCGTGGACGTCGTGCGGCGTGTATTGGAAGTGCCACTTCAACTTTCCGGTATCGGCATCCACCGCGACGACCGAGTTGGCGTAAAGATTATCTCCGGGACGATCGTCCCCGTTGTAGTCCGGCCCCGGGTTGCCGGTGCCCCAGTAGACCAAGTTAAGCTCGGGATCGAAGGTGCCGGTCACCCACGTGGAGGCCCCACCCGTTTTCCAGCTGTCGCCCGGGCCCCAGGTTTCATTGCCGGGTTCGCCCTGGCCCGGGATGGTATAAAACCGCCAGGCACTCTCGCCGCTCTTGGCGTCGAACGCCTCGACGAACCCGCGAATGCCGAACTCACCACCGGAAACACCGAGGACGATCTTGTCCTTTACGGCCAGCGGCGCGCCCGTGATCGAGTAACCGAGGTGATAGTCGATGACGACCCGATCCCACCGTTCGAGTCCGGTGCTGGCATCGAGGCAGACCAGATGCGCGTCGAAGGTGCAGAGGTAGACGGAATCCCCGAGCACAGCGAGCCCGCGGGTGGGTGTGCCGCAGCAGATGGGGACATCTTCCGGGAACGGCCGCTTGTAATTCCAGAGCGGACGACCGGTCCGGGCGTCGAGGGCGGTGACGATGTTCGGGCGTTCGCTGATGTAGATCACGCCGTTGACCACGATCGGCGTGACTTCCCATTTGCTCGTATCCGTCTGCTGGTAGACCCAGAGCGGTTTCAAGTTCGCCACGTTTGCCGGAGTGATCTGCGCCAAGGCCGTGTGGCGGTGACCCGCGTAGTTGCCACTGTAGGTCAGCCAATTGCCCGGCTCGTTGCCGGAACGCAGAATGCGCTCGTAGGTGACCGGCGCGCGAGGCTCGGCCCGCCCCGTCACGCCGAAACCCAAGAGCAGCAGGCCCAGGGTCGCCGAACGAAAAAGGCTAAGCGGCAGCAGGGGCGAAACACGGCGGTGACAAAGGATCGAAGTTGAAGACATGAGGATAAAACCGAGAAGAGCCGCTTCGCGGGGAACGAATAATTCCGCGCCACGACGAGAAAGATCAAACGGGGGATGAGGCTCGAAGACAGATGATCTTCTCGTTGGAAATGCCAAGGCAAACCCGTCACTAGGCCAAGCCGTTCGCGCGAAGGCACAACGTGTGGAAGTTTGCCCTGGACCAAGGCAGATAACTCGCGCAGAGGCGCAAAGGCGCAGAGTTTCAATCCAACAATCCTGTCCAATACCTTCGCCTAGCTAATCCTGGCAATCATCTCACCGCTTCGGGCTCGATCTCTGCGCCTCCGCGCCTTGAGCGAAGCGAGCGGGAACCCTGGTTTGGATCAGCGCAGCAACGTGGAGAAAGGCTTGGGAACGCTGAAGCCTTTTTGCCCCGTTTGAATCTATTTCTTCGTGCTCGCGGGCGGGGCCGGCGGCGGCGTGGGCTTCGGCGGGACCGCCAGGACCAGGCGCAGGCCGACCCAATCGTTCTGCGTGTCGCCTGTCGTGCTCCAGCGATTGGTGGAGCTTTCCTGGCCGCGCATCTCGTGATGTGGCCGGATGATGTTGCGATCATTCGCCGAGGGCGGTCCGGCATAGTCGGTGACATCGACGCCAGGATACCGCGCGTACCAGTCAAAATTCCACTCGAGCGGGTAGCCGTACAGGTCGTAGATGCCCCAGGCGTTCGGCTTTCGGCCTGCGACCGGATGCGTCGGCAGGTTTGGCTTCGGCCAGTAATAGTCCTGGATGCTCGCCGGTTCTTTATCAGAGCCGGCGCGACACGCGTGCTCCCACTGCGCTTCCGTCGGCAGCGTGTAGCTGTGACCGACCGGGAGCCGGCCGGCCGTCTGCTCTCGCTCGGTCAGCCAGCGACAGAACTGCAGCGCGTCCTGAAAACTAATCCCAACGACGGGGTGCGTGTCGTCCTGGAAAAAACCCGGATTGCGCCAACTGAGCCCGGGACGCAACGGACCGGCCTTGTCGTTCAACACGTGAAGCCCCACCCCACCGCGCTCGGCCTCGGTGAGGTAACCGGTGGCCGCCGTGAAATAGCTCCATTGGGCGACGGTGACCTCGGTCACGCCGATCCAGAACGATTGCGTGAGCGTTACGCGGGTAGCGGGCCCCTCATCGGACTGCGGCCGGGCATTGACCTGGCCCATCACCACGACACCGGCCGGCGCTTTGACGAGGGCGTAGTGAAGTCCGGGCACCGACATTTTTTCGGCGCCCGCTTCGGCGGCCCCGAGATTTGGGGCGACGAACCCGAGCAGAACAAATCCGATTGAACAAGCGAACCATCGAGCAGCACGTGGGGTCATGCCAGCGTTCTAGGGTCCGAAGTGCGCCGGTCAAACCTTCGGGAAAACAGGACCACGGACTATGGACCATCGACTTCGAGGCGAGCACGCTCGCGCTGGGGCAGTCGGACTTTGAGCAAATGCGCCGGCTGTGCGCGCCACCCGGCGGCCAAAGTTGAAGTCGACCGGCGACGGCCTGCGCGCTGGCGATCCAGGCCGGGTTTGCCGGACGCGGCGGCCTGATTTTTGCGGTCTTGGTTGAACCTGGTTGCGCAATACAGTGTTGCCGGGGCCCCATCGACCCAGAGTCTAGGTCCTCCGGCCCAATTTTCTTCTCGGTCGCAGCAGACTGCGGCTCCGAATCCTCCCCATTTCCTCGATGCGCTCCCCTTTCTTAAAATTCCTGCCCGTCGCCGGCTGCGCGTTCGCCATCGTCGTCACGGCTTCGAACCTGAGTTCCCAAGTACCGCCGGCGCCCCGCCCGGCGCTCGACAACTATCAACCCGGCCCCGACTCGAAACCCCAGCGGGACGGCACGCTCGAGTGGAAGCAGCCGTTCTATTGGGTCCACGTTCCGGATTGGGCCGACGACAGCGGCGCCGGGGAAATGTGCATGGACCGTGACGGCCGGGCGTATGTGGCGACGCGACTCGGCGTGCAGGTCTTTGACCGCAACGGTCGCGCGCGCGGCATCCTGCCGACGCCAGAGGGCCAGCCGACGAGCGTCTGCTTCGGCGGCGCGGCCTTCGACACGTTGTTCGTCACGAGTGGCGGCAGGCTTTATCGACGCCGCATGCAGTCCTTCGGCGCACCCGCATTCCTGGCGCCCATCACGCTTCCGCCGTGGGGCGCGGGATAAGAAGGCCGACGAGATGTCCGCGCACGAACAGCCACCCCGCCGAAACCAAGCCGTAACGATGCAATGGAAGATGGAGTCCGTCGTCCCCAACGGGCTCGACCTTTTATTGCATCGTCACGGCTCCGGGGCGAACGGCGGGAAATTTCCCGGATGAGTGTTTCCTCCGGTCCCGCGTGGCTCGGGCTGCTCACGATTGCGCTGCTGCTGGCGGCGATCCTGAGCAAACGGGTGTCGCCGGTCGTGGCGCTGATTGTGATTCCCATCACGGCGGCGCTCCTCGGCGGGCACGGATTCGACACGGCGAAATTCATCGTCGCCGGCCTGCAGGGCCTCGCCCCGGTGGTGGCGATGTTCGTCTTCGCCATCCTGTTCTTCGGCATCATGGGTGACGCGGGCATGCTCGACCCGATCATCGAGCGGCTGCTGGGTCTCGTCGGTCACCGGCCGACGCGGATCGTGATGGGCACGGCGCTGCTCGCCCTGCTCGTGCACCTCGATGGCTCGGGCGCCGTGACCTTCCTGGTCACGATTCCGGCGATGCTCCCGCTGTACGATCGGACCGGCATCGACCGCCGCATTCTGGCGTGCACCGCGGCGATGGCGGCCGGCGTCAACTTCCTGCCGTGGACCGGGCCGATGATTCGCGCGTCGGCCGCACTCAAGTTGCCGATCCCGACAATTTTCCAGCCGCTGATCGGCGTACAATTGGTCGGACTGGCGTTCGTGTTTTTCGTGGCATACCGGCTCGGGCGCCGCGAGGAAAAGCGGCTCGGTTGGTCACCCGCTTCGCCGGGAGCGCCGGCGCTTTCCCGGCGCGAGCGCAACGCCGCTGAGGTGTCGCTCCGCCGCCCCCGGAATTTCTGGCCCAACGTCATCCTGACGGCACTGGTGCTCGGTCCGCTGGTTTTTCTCGGGGAAAAAATTCCGCCGGCAATCACGTTCATGGTCGGCACCGCGCTCGCCCTGTTGCTCAACTACCGCACGGCCGAGTTGCAACGGCAGCGGATCGACGCCCATGCCCACGCCGCGATCCTGATGGCGAGCGTGCTCCTGGCGGCGGGAGTTTTCACCGGGATCCTGCAGGGCACGGGCATGCTGAAGGCCATGGCGCAGACCGCGGTGGGCTTCGTGCCCGCCGGCCTGGCGAGCCACCTGCCCTTCGGGCTGGGTCTCGTGTCGATGCCGCTGAGCCTCGTCTTTGACCCCGACTCGTTTTATTTTGGAGTCCTGCCGGTGCTCGCCGAAGTCGGGCAAAATCTCGGTGTGCCGCCCGTGCAGGTCGCGCAGGCCGCCCTGCTTGGGCAGATGACGACCGGGTTTCCCGTGAGTCCCTTGACTCCGGCGACCTTCCTCGTGTGTGGCCTGGCGGGAGTGGATTTGGGCGACCACCAGAAATTCACGATCCCGTATCTTTTTGCCGCGTCCGTGATCATGACGCTAGCCTGTGTCGTCTTCGGCGTCTTTCCCCTTTGATGCATCGCCGCAGCCGCGAAGCCCATCCATGAAAACCATTCGCATCGGCGCCGGGGCCGGCTACGCGGGCGACCGGATCGAACCCGCGGTCGAACTCGTGGCCCGGGGCGCGCTGGACTATCTGGTCTTCGAGTGTCTCGCGGAGCGGACGATCGCCCTCGCGCAGCAGGCGCGAAAGCGGGATCCGGCGGCCGGCTTCGACCCCTTGCTCGTCGAACGCCTGCGGGCCGTGTTGCCCGAGTGCCGGGTGCGACGGACGAGAATCATCACGAACATGGGCGCGGCCAATCCGCTCGCCGCTGCTGAAACCACCGTCCGCGTGGCGCGCGAACTGGGATTGGCCGGCTTGAAGATCGCGGTGGTCATGGGCGACGATGTCCTGGCGGCCATCCAGACGGGCGAGTTCACACTGGAAGAGACCGGTGCGCCGGTGAGCACGCTTGGCGATCGCATTATTTCCGCGAACGCGTATCTCGGGGCCCGGCCGGTCGTCGAGGCCCTCGCGGGTGGCGCAGACCTAGTCATCACCGGTCGCGTGGGTGACGCGGCCCTGTTTCTCGCTCCGCTCGTGCACGAATTTGGCTGGCGCTGGGACGATTGGGAGATGCTCGGCCGCGGCACCGCCGTCGGTCACCTGCTCGAGTGCGCCGGCCAGGTAACCGGGGGATATTTTGCCGATCCCGGTTACAAGGATATGCCGGACCTGTCCCGGCTGGGCTTTCCCCTCGCGGAGGTCGGGACCGACGGCAACGCGACCATCACGAAAGTCGCCGGTTCCGGCGGCCGGGTAACGCTCGCGACGTGCAAGGAACAATTGCTGTACGAGATCCACGACCCCGCGTGTTACTATCAACCGGATGTCGTCGCGGATTTTTCCGCCATCACCCTGACGGCGGACGGACCCGACCGCGTGCGGGTGCAGGGCGGGCGCGGCCACCCGAAGACGAGGCGGCTAAAGGTGTCGATTGGGCATTTCGATTCGTTTGTCGGGGAGGGCCAAATTTCCTATGCCGGTCCCGGCGCCGTGGCGCGCGGCCGGCTGGCGCTGGAGATTGTGCGGCAGCGGCTCGCCGACACGGCGGTCAAGCTGACCGAGTCCCGCTTCGATCTCATCGGGATGAACTCGCTGCATGGCGAGCAACGCTCCGGCGACGCCACGCCGTATGAAGTGAGGCTGCGGGTCGCGGCGCGGACGGACACGCTCGCGGAGGCCGTGCGCGTCGGCAACGAGGTCGAGACCCTCTATACGAACGGACCGGCCGGCGGCGGCGGCGTCACCAAATCGGCGCGAGAAATCGTCGCGGTGGCCTCGACCTACCTGGCGGAGAACCTCGTGACGCCCACCCTCCATTTTCTGGAAGCCTGATGAAACTGCGCGAACTGGCCCACTCCCGGACGGGCGACAAGGGGAACACGGCGAACATTTCGGTCATCGCCTACGAAGCGAAGGACTATGCGTGGCTGGAGCGACACGTCACGGCGGAGAAAGTCGCCGCGCATTTCGCGGACCTGGCCCGGGGCCCGGTGACGCGCTACGCGTTGCCGAAACTCGGCGCGCTGAATTTTGTTCTCGCCGGCGCACTGGGTGGCGGCGTCACGCGCTCCCTCGCGCTCGACGCGCACGGCAAGAGCCTGAGCTCGGCCATCCTGGATTTGGAAATTCCCGATCGACCCGAAGTCTTGGGTGCCCGAGGAGTGGCGCCATGAAGCGAATTTTTCTTGGGCTACTGGTTCTGTTGGTGGGCCGCTTGAGCGCGACGCCGGTGTTCGAACGCGCGTGGCAAGACGGCATGGTCGTGCAACGAGGTCAGCCGATCGCTTTGCGCGGCACGGCGGCACCGGGTGAAGCCGTGACGCTCAGCTTCGGCGGAAAGGCGGTCGCGGTGAAGGCCGGCCCGGACGGCGGCTGGAACGCGCAACTGCCGGCGTTCGCGGCGGCGGCGCAGGGCCGTGAGCTCACGGCGAGTGCGGCCAGTGGCGACGCGGTGCTCCACGACGTCCTGGTGGGCGACGTCTGGCTCTGCTCGGGCCAGAGCAACATGCTCTTCACGATTGGGCAGAGCGCCGAAGGTCCCACGGTCAGGGCGGAGGCCGCAGAAAGCGCGCAGCAACCGATTCGTTTGCTGCAGTGGAAAATGTCCTGGCCGTCCGACCCCGAGGGGTGGGACGCAGGGAATCTGCCAACCGCCGCCACCTGGTTCACCCCGGTGTGGTCGAAAGCCGACGCGGAACACCTGGATGATTTCTCCGCGATCGCGTGGCATTTCGGCCAGGAACTCTTTCGCCGGGAACCGGGCGTGCCGCTGGGGTTAATCAACTGCTCTGTCGGCGGGAGCCCAATCCTGGCGTGGCTGCCCGAGGCCTGGCTGCAGCGGGATCCGCTCGGCGCCAGCGAACTCGCCCACTGGCTCGATCGCGAGGGCGGCGAAGACACCTGGTGCGAAACCCGCGCCCGGCAAAATCTCCGTGACGTGAAGGAGCCCGGCGTCGCCTTTCATCCCTTCAAACCGGGCGCCCTCGATGCCGCCGGTTTCTCCCGGATGGCGGGCTTCCGCTGTCGCGGGATCCTTTGGTGTCAGGGCGAGAGCGAGGCCGATCAGGTTTGGAGTGTACCGGTCTACTCCCGGCTCCTCCCACTCCTCGTGACTTCGCTGCGTCAGCGCTTTGGCGAGGACGCCGCGTTTGTTTGTATTCAGCTGCCCGGGATGGAACGCCGGCTCTGGCCCGAGTTCCGCGCCGTGCAGGCCGCGGCGCGGCAGGAGATCCCGAAGAGCGCGCTAGTGACGACGTGGGACGGCGGTGACCGCACGGACGTGCATCCCAAGGCGAAACAAGAGACCGGGCGGCGCGCCGCGGTCGCGGCGGTCAGCGTGTTGCAGGGCGAGCGGCTGCCGGCGGCTCCGGAATTTCGCGCCGAGCGCAAGGTGGCCGGCGATCTCGTCCTCGATTTCAGTTCTCCGCTGCGCGGCCCGGTTCTTCCCCGTGGATTCGAGATTCGCGCGGCGGACGGGACGTGGAGCGCCGCCACGGCCCACTTGGAAACGGGGAGGGTGCGCCTCGAAGGCGCCGCGTCCGGCGTCGCGTGGCGCTATGCGTGGACGCCCTTTCCCGGCATCGAACCCCTGTGCGGCGCATCCGGGTTGCCCGTGGTCCCATGCCGGCGGGGCGCGGAGCCGCGCCGCGTGGCCTGCATCGGTGATTCCATCACCTACGGGACAACGATCGAAAACCGCGACCGCGACAATTATCCCGCGCAACTCCAACGCCTCCTCGGCGACGCCTGGCTGGTCGGCAATTTCGGCAACAGCGGTCGCTGCGTGATCATGACGTCGAGGCGTGGCCAGTTGCCGCGCGCTTGGATCAAGCAGAAGGAGTTTGCCCGCGCGCTGGCGTTTCAACCCACCGACATCGTCAGTAATCTTGGCATCAATGATGTCATGGCGTTCGATGCGGAGACCTTTGCGCGGGATTACGGCCAGTTAATCGACGCGTTCGCGGGAGACCTTCAACCCGAGTGGCGAATCTGGACGCCGCTGTCGCCGCTCTTTGACGGTCATGCGTATTTCGGCAGCCCGGTGGTCGCCGAAATTGAGGCCTCGCTGCGGAGCATCGCCGCGACGCAGCGAATGAAGACGTTGGACTTGCGGACCCCGCTGCAGGAGCACGGCGAGCTGTTCGCCGATCATATCCACCCGAACGCCGCGGGCGCCGCGATTATCGCCCGGGAAATCGCCCGCGAACTGATACCCGGGACGGCATCGCAGCGGCGTTGACCGTCGCCCAGCGCGGAAGGCTTTTTTGAATTACACCTCAAGGATCTCCTCCCTCCCTGATCGTCCCCACCTTTCGCGGCGGAACTTCCTCGCCGCCGCGACGGATTACATCTCAAAGACCCGCGGCATCGCCCAGTTTCTGGTGTACGGCATTTCCTCGGGCGCGCGGCGCTGTTCGCCCCGCGCCATCCGGAACGCGTCGCGCGGCTGGCGCTCGATGCGTTCGGGTGGACAGGCGAAGGCAGTCCGACGCTCGCGGAACGCCGACAAGCAATTCACCGTGATGGCCGGCATCTCGCACGCGAGTTTCCAGCAGAAAAACTACCGGATGGTTTACCACATCCTGCATTCGTTCTACACCCAACCCGAGCCGCTTTATCGCGGCTGATCCCATCGCACGGCTTTCATCCCGGGTGGGCCGACCGCCCCGTGGCAGCCAATCAGCCTTTCTTCCCTGGTCGGCGGTGAGCTTTACACCTGCGCGCGGCACGGGTAGCTGATTGCCAGCTTGAACCGATTTTGCCGCATGCGCCCCGGCGCAATTCTCGTGTCTTTGCTCGTGCTTTCGCTGTCCCCCAACGCGCGGGCGCAGATATTTCTGGCCGGCGCATTGATGTATGATGCCAACGGCAGCGGCGGAAATGCCAGCGGCGCGTATGAATTTGATACGTTTTCCACTCCGAATACGGCCAACTCAAAATTCAACATCAATGGGACCACCGACATCGCCTTGGCGCTTTCGCCCGGAGCCAATGCGCTGGCCCTCTCGGGCGGAAGCTTCGGCTCCTACAGTGGACTTGGCCTGTTCTTTTCCAGCACGGCTACGGCCTTTGCCGGGCCGTTTGCGGCGGTGCCCAATCTGGTCGTGGTGGACGCAATCAGCTCCGGCACGACGTTTTCCTTTGTGAACGCCGGCGCCATGATCGCCACGTACGGTCAGTACTCCGGCGATGTGAGTTATTCCGGGGCGACCAGTTATCAGGTCGGCGGCTATGAGGTGACGGTGACGGGTTTTGATTTCGGAGCCTCGGGCAATAACCTCCAACTGTTCGTCACGGCCGTTCCCGAACCCTCGACTATCGCCGGATGGATTGGACTGACGGCACTGGGCGTCGCCGCGTGGCGCAAACGGCCTCGGCCGGCGAACTGAACCAGCGGCTGGGTGGAAGGGGGTGGATCCTCAGGGCGTATTGCCCAAATCGAGAGGCCGGTACCAGCACTTCGATCGGCGCCAGCGGGCGGGGGCGACTGGGAGCGCGACCGCCCTCGGTCGCTCCGAGAAAGCGGCCGGGGGCGGCCGCGCTCCCGGGCACGGCCCAGACACGGCACAACGCCATTGACCCACGGAAGCAATGGTCACTTGGATGTGAGCCGGCATGAATGAGTCACAACCGAGGCTCGACGATCTGCGCATCGAGCGCACCGCGAGGCCGGAACCGCCGGGTCGGCCGCTCCGGTGGCTGGTGGTCGGAATCGTGGTGGCCGGCCTGTTCGCCGCGGGCTGGTGGCTCATGCGACCCAAGGCGCTCGAAGTGCGCACCGCGATCGCGCGGGAAGAGGCGAACGCGGGACGTGACCGTACCGTGCTGAATGCCTCCGGCTATGTGACCGCCCGCCGCGACGCCACCGTCTCATCGAAGATCACCGGCAAGGTCACCGAGGTGCTGATCGAGGAAGGCCTGCACGTGAAAGCCGGGCAGACGCTGGCGCGGCTCGACGACACCAACGTGCAGGCCAGCTGGCAACTCGCCCAGGCCCAGCGGGCCGCCACCGAGTCGGGGTTGGAGGAATCGCGGGTTCGGCTCAGGGAGGCGGAGCAAGAATTGCAGCGGCAGACCGCCCTGCTGAAAACCAAAGTCGCCGCGCCGGCGGACTTCGATCACGCCGAGGCGGCGGCGCACGCCTGGCGCGCGCGGCTCGCCCAGCAGCAGAGCGAATTGGTCGTCGCCGAGCGCACGATTGCGATCTGGCAGCAGCAGGTGGACGACACGATCATCCGCGCGCCCTTCGCCGGGATCGTTACCTCCAAAAACGCGCAGCCGGGCGAGATGATTTCCCCCATGTCGGCCGGCGGCTTCACCCGCACCGGAATTTGCACCATCGTCGACATGGAGTCGCTCGAGATCGAAATCGACGTCAACGAGAGCTATATCAATCGCGTCGCGTCCGACCAGCCCGTCGAGGCGACCCTCGACGCCTACCCGGAGTGGAAGATTCCCTGCAAGGTCATTGCCATCATCCCGACGGCCGATCGGCAGAAGTCCACGGTCAAGGTGCGCGTCGGTTTCGACCAGCTCGACCCGCGCATCCTGCCGGAGATGTCGGTGAAGGTCGCGTTTCGCGAGAGCGGCACGGGGGGCGCCGTAGCGTCCGTGCGCCGCGCCGTGATCGTGCCGAAATCCGCCGTGCAAGCCGCAGACGGACACGACGTCGTCTTTGTCGTGCAGCGCGGTCGCGTCGAGCGCCGCGCCGTCACGGTGGCCAGCGCGCAGGACAACGATGCCGTGATCAGCGCCGGTGTGGCGGCCGGAGAAAAAATTGTGACCGAACCGCCGGCGGGCCTGACCGACGGCGCGACGGTCGAGGAAAGAAAACCATGAGCGACGACCCGACGAACAGCGGCACCCTTGTGCGCGTCGATGGCGTGGACAAAGTGTTCCACCGCGGCGAGGAAGCGATTCACATTCTGTCGAACCTGCACCTCGCGGTCCCCGCGGGACAGTTCCTCGCGTTGATGGGACCATCGGGTTCGGGCAAGAGCACGCTCCTGAATCTCATCGGGGGTCTCGACCGCCCGACGAAAGGCACGGTCGCCATCGCCGGCGAGCGCGTCGACGCGCTTTCCGATCGCCAGCTCGCCGGGTGGCGGGCGCGGCACATCGGCTTCGTGTTCCAGCTCTACAACCTGATGCCCGTGCTCACGGCCGAGCGAAATGTCGAGCTGCCGCTGCTGCTCACGCACCTGTCGAAAGTAGAGCGGCAAAAACACGTGGCCACGGCGCTCGCGATGGTCGGACTCTCGCACCGGGCGAAACATTACCCGCGCACGCTTTCCGGGGGCGAACAACAGCGGGTCGGCATCGCGCGCGGCATCGTCACCGATCCGACCCTGCTGCTGTGCGATGAACCCACGGGCGATCTCGACCGCAAGGCGGGCGACGAAATCCTGAACCTGTTGCAGGCGCTGAACCACGAGCACGGCAAGACCATCATCATGGTGACCCACGACCCGCACGCCGCCGCGCGCGCGACCCGCACGGTTTACCTCAACAAAGGGCAGCTGAGCCACGAGCCCGTCACATGAAGTTCGCGCACCTCATCTGGGGCAATTTGATGCGAAAGAAACTCCGCACCGCACTCACGTTGCTGACGATTCTGGTGGCGTTCGTGCTGTTCGGCATGTTGTGCGCGATCAAGCAGGCGCTCGCCGGCGGCGTGGAACTGGCCCGCGCCGACCGGATCGTCGTGCGGCACAAGGTCTCGATCATTCAACTGCTGCCGGAGAGCTACAAGGCCCGCATGGCACGCCTGCCCGGGGTCGCGCTCGCCGTGCACCAGACGTGGTTTGGCGGCGTTTATCAGGACCCGAAGAATTTCTTCATGCAGACCCCGGTCGAACCCGAGGAATTCCTGTCGATGCACCCGGAGTTCATTTTGGCGCCGGCGCAGAAGAAGGCGTGGCTCGAGACGCGCACCGGGGCCGTGGTCGGCCGCACTACGGCGGAGCGCTTTCACTGGAAAATCGGCGACAAGATCCCGATTACTTCGCCCATCTGGGGACGGAAGACGTGGGAGTTCGACCTCGTCGGCATCTTCGACGGCCGCGACAAGGGCACCGATACGACGCCGATGTTCTTCCGGTACGATTATTTTGACGAATTCCGGCAGAGCCAGAACTGGGGCAAGGGCCTCGTCGGGTGGTATACGATTCGCGTGAAGGACCCGGCGAAAGCCGCCGAAGTGGCCCGGCTCGTCGATCAAGAGTTCGAAAATTCTCCCGCGGAGACGAAGACCGAGCCGGAAGGAGCCTTCGTCCAGGCGTGGGCGAACCAAATCGGCAACATCGCGCTCATCGTCGCGGCGATCCTGGCCGCGGTGTTTTTCACCATCCTGCTCGTGACGGGCAGCACGATGTCGCAGGCGGTCCGCGAACGCATCGGCGAACTCGGCGTCCTCAAGGCGATCGGTTTCACCAACGGACAGTTGCTCCGACTCGTGCTCGCCGAGTCGTGCCTGCTGACCGTGCTCGGCGGCGGCCTCGGGCTCGGCCTGGCGTGGGTCATCATCGCGCGCGGCGATCCGACGGGCGGACTGCTACCGCGGTTTCATCTGGCGACCGGCGACCTGCTGGTTGGGGCCGGCCTCTGCCTCGCGCTCGGCCTGCTCACCGGAATATTCCCCGCCCTGCAGGCGATGCGCCTGCGCGTGGCGGATGCCCTGAGGAGGATGTAACATGGCGGGCCCGCTCAACTGGTTTGCCCAGGTCCTCGCGATCACGAAGTTCGGGTTGATGAGCATGCCGCAACGCCGCGGCGCCGTGACCGCGACCGTCTTCGGGATCGCCGGCGTGGTGGGGGTGCTGGTCGGCGTGCTCTCGATCGCGGCCGGTTTCCGCCGCGCGATGGACGCCTCCGGTTCACCCGATGCCGCCATCGTGCTGCGGAGCGGCGCCGACAGCGAAATGGTCAGCGGCTTCGGCCGCGAGGAGACGCGGCTCATCGCCGACGCCCCCGGCGTCGCGCGCAACCGCCAGGGTCCGCTCGCCTCCGCGGAGCTGTTCGTCATCATCAATCTGCCCAAGCGGTCGACCGGCACCGACGCGAACGTCCCGCTGCGGGGCGTCGAGGGCGCGGCCGTCGAGGTCCGCGATCACCTGAAGTTCGTCGAAGGCCGGATGTTCGAGTGGGGCAAAAACGAAGTGGCCGTCGGCGTCGGCGCAGCGCGCGAGTTCGCCGGGCTCGAAGTCGGCTCGACGATCAAGGTGGGCCGCGAATCGTGGCCGGTGGTCGGGATTTTTTCCTCCGGTGGCGGCGTCGCCGAGTCGGAAGTCTGGACGGACGCGAAGGTGCTGCAGGCCGCGTACAATCGGGGCGACTCGTTTCAATCCGTCTACGTGCGGCTGAACTCGCCGGGCGCGTTTCAAGGGTTCAAGGACGCCCTGACCGCGAATCCGCGGCTCACCGTGAAAGTCATCCGCCAGTCCGATTACTACGCCGAGCAATCGACCACGCTCACGCGGCTCATCACGACGCTGGGCGTGCTGATCGCCGGACTGATGGCCATCGGCGCGGTCTTCGGTGCCTTGAACACAATGTACAGCGCGGTCGCGGCCCGCACGCGGGAGATCGCGACGCTGCGGGCGCTGGGCTTTGGCGGCGGCGCGGTGGTGGTCGCGCTGATGATCGAGTCGCTGGTACTCGCCTTGCTGGGTGGCGCGCTTGGCGCGGTGGTGGCCTATGTCGCCTTCGACAATTTCCGCGCCGCAACGATGAATTGGCAAAGTTTCAGCCAGGTGACGTTCGCCTTCGCCGTCACGCCACAGCTGCTGGGGCAAGGCGTGATTTGGGCCTCGGCCATCGGGCTGGTCGGTGGACTGCTGCCGGCGATTCGGGCCGCGCGGCTGCCCATCGCGACGGCCCTGCGGGAACTGTGATGAGGTGCAGGAGCGGCGACTGGCTGCGGCGGTCGCCAAAAGCGGCGCCGGGTCGCCGCACGCCCAAGGCGGGCTCCGTGCGCTCGCGGGGGGCGGCGGGCGCACGGCCACGGCGTAGAAGCCAAAGGCCTCAGGTCAGCCGGCGGGCGGCCAGCTGCGCTTTCACGCCGAGTTCGGCGGCCTTGAAGACGTGGGCCTGGGTCATGGCTTTGTCCGTGCGGTTCAGGCAGTCGAGAATCAGTTCGCCGAAGAAGCGGTAGCCGACCCTGCCGGCGCACGGGATGTGCTGCAGCGCCTTGTCGTCGGCGAGGTAGAGGTGACTCGCGGTCTTGTCGCGCGCGAGGTCGAGGTATTTGCGCAGCTCGATGTAACCCTTCGTGCCGAGGATGAAAGTCCGGCCGTCGCCGAACGCGGTCACCGCATTGGGCGTGAACCAGTCGACGCGAATATATTGGGTCGCGCCGTTGTCGGCGAGAAGGTTGGCCTCGCCGAAGTCCTCGAACTCGGGGTGCTCCGGGTGACTGTAGTTGGCCACGGCCGCGTGCATGATGGAGCCTTCCTTCAGATTGGTGTAGGCGATGAACTGCTCGAACTGGTGGCTCCCGATGTCGCAGAGAATTCCGCCGAATTTCTCGCGCACCCAGAACCAGTCGGGGCGCGTGGGGGCGCTCAGGCGATGCGGCGCGAGGTTGACCACCTGGAGGACGCGCCCAATCGCGCCCTGCTGCACGAGATCGGTCGCGAACATCGCCGACTCGTTGGTCAGCCGCTCGCTGTAATAGACCATGAACTTGCGGCCGGTCTTTGCCACGACCGCCTTCGCCTGCGCGAGCTGCGCCAGCGTGGTCAGCGGCGCCTTGTCGGTGAAATAATCCTTGCCGGCCTCCATGACCTTGCAGCCCAGCGGACCGCGCTCGGAGGTGACGGCGGCCGCGGCCACCAGCTTCACCTCGGGATCGTCGAGGACCTGCGAGAGCGACTTCGCCACCTTGATTGCCGGGTAGCGCTTCACGTAGGCGGCCGTCTTGGTCGCGTCGGGATCGTAGACCCACTTGATCGTGCCACCGGCGTCGATGAGGGACCGGCACATGCCATCGAGGTGATTGTGATCGAGGTGCACGGCCGCGAAGACGAATTCGCCGGGCTTGACGACCGGGAGTTTGGGCATGGGACCGGGTTGGTAGCGCGAGTCGGTCGAGGTGACGACCGGCTCAGCCGCCAGCAGGCGGGGCGTGAGGGCGCCGGCGGCCAGCGTGGCCGACGTCGCGGAAAGAAAATCGCGGCGATTCATAAGTGGGGAATGAGGTTCAACTGAACGGGCCCGGGCCTAGCCGCTTTGGGGCGCCTTGCCAACTTTTTGCCAAGATATTTTGGCGAGGAATTCCAACGGGTCACTCATTCCGCGCGGCTCGTCGGGTCGCGCCGCACCAAAGTTCAGGGCTCCCCCTCCGCTCGGTGGAACCCGGCGATCGCCATTGCGCGCGCGTCAGTTCGGAGTTAAATCTTCCCTGAAGCCGATGAGCAGCGACGCAGGGGCAGCGCCCGGTTGGCCGCCATTCGATTCGCACCTATGACCAATATCGCACTGAGAGACTATTTTGCGGCCCACGCTCCGCTCGTGCCCAACTGGTTTACGTCGACCCTCACCAAGACGAAAGTTGAAATGGTTCCCGACCCCTCGCGCGGGGCCGGCTACGTGAAGAGCAACACCGTTGTCATCGAGGAGTCGCCGTTGCAGCGCGAGGTTCGCTGGCGGTTCAGCTACGCGGACGCGATGGTGGCCGGGTCCACGCCGGCGGCACCAACGTCCTAGGGCCTGTCAGGCAACTTTCTCGTCGGGCGCCGCTGCGGGGCCACCCGACGCCAGTCTCCGACTGGCGTCAGGCGATGCCGCGGACCGCGTTCCCGGTATTCGTCATCCAAAGTGACTGGCAGACTCCAGGCGTTCGGGAGCGATGGCTCCCGCAGGTTTGTCGTCGGGCGCCGCTTCGCCGGCCCGCGCATTCTCACGCCCGGGCTCGCCGACCGGCGCAAAAAAGCGCTGGCTGCCGCCGAGGGATCGGCTACTGCCATGTTCCTGATGAAATATGGACTAAACATTCGCCCCACGGCGGCCCTCGATTTTGTTTCCCTCGGAGCCCTCATTCACCGCCTGGATCCGGGCATCATCCCCTTCCGCAAGGCGACCAACTGCGAGATCCACGTCAGCGGCGGCGAATTCAATGTCGCGGCCAATCTCTCCGACTGCTTCCGCCTGAAGACGGGCGTCGTTTCCGCGATGGTCGATTACCCCGTCGGGGATCTGATCGCGGAGCGCGTGCGCGCGGCGGGCGTCACGCCGTTCTACAAAAACTTCCAACACGACGGCGTGCATGGGCCGAACATGGCGACCGTTTACAGCGACCGTGGTCACGGCGTGCGCGCGCCCGTGGTCTTCTACAATCGCAGCAACGAGGCCGCCGCGCAGCTCAAGCCGGGCGATTTCAATTGGGCGGAGATTTTTGCGGGCGGCGTGCGCTGGTTTCACAGCGGCGGGATTTTTGCCGCGCTCTCGGCGTCGACGGCCGAGGTGATTATCGAGGCGATGCAAGCCGCCAAGGCGGCCGGGGCCGTTACGTCCTTCGACCTCAATTACCGGGCGAAACTCTGGAACATCGCCGGGGGGCACGAGCGCGCCGTCGCGGTGCTCGACCGGATCATCCGCCACGTCGATGTGCTCGTCGGCAATGAGGAGGATCTGCAACTTGGCCTCGGCATCCCGGGGCCGGAGGTGGCCGGGAAGTCCAAATTGGATCCCAGCGCGTTCCTCAGCATGATCGGCAATGTCACCAAGAAGCATCCGCACATCAAAATCGTCGCCACCACGCTCCGCGAGGTTCACTCGACCAACCGCCACTCCTGGGGTGCGGTCGCCTGGATCGACGGCGCGACCTACGTCTCGCCGACGTGCGAGCTCGATGTCGTCGACCGCGTGGGCGGCGGCGATGGCTATGCCGCCGGATTTTTCTACGGGCTGCTCCGCGGCGAGTCGCCGCAGGACGCGGTCGCCCTCGGCTGGGCGCACGGCGCGCTGCTCACGACCTTTCCCGGTGACACCAGCATGGCGACCGCCGATCAGGTGCGCGCGTTTGCCCAGGGTGGCTCCGCCCGCATCCAGCGTTGAACGACGCCTGGACGTCCCCGTTTGGAATGGCACAAGGTTAAGACCGAGCCGCCGGTCCCAATCCTTTTGGCCACAAAGAGGCATAGCGTGACGGAGCCGCAACCAAATCGAGGCCAACGGAAAAATTCCGAAGCCAGGAAGCCATGCATCGTTTTCTGGTTTCCTGGCTTCTGAATTTTCTCCCAGCCGGCGAGGATTCTGCAGGACAGTAGGGCGGCCTTTTTTCGAGACGGCGTTCGGAAAAAGTGGCTGCGCAGCCGTCGTTGGTCGTTCCGCCTTCAGGCGGTGCCTGGTGCGGGTTCGTTCCGCCTAAAGGCGGGACTACGAACAAAAATCCGCGGTTTTCTTACGACCAACATGTTGGTGTCTTCATTCGAATAGTCAGACAAAAACCGCCCGCTCCGATGCAGATTTGCGTGGGCCGATCGGCCCGCCGAAAACTATCCGCCTCACCCCTGAATTTTTGCGCCTTTTTGTGGCAACTGGATTGGTGCCTTGGTTTGGCTCGCTCGCCTGAGGCAGATTGCGGCGTTGCCACGCTTTGGGCCGAACACCTGGGGTAACCTAGAGCCATTGAGTTCGCGTTGCTGTTGGTGATATTTGGCCACGCGCCCAGTGTGGGATTTCGGACGCCGGTCGGAGTCCGGTGCTGCTCAAGACCCGGGCGGCGTCTCCCCGGGAATAAGCTTTGACAGCAAAGGAGCGCGGCCGGAAAAATCCGCCGGCGCCGTCGCCATTCCTCCTCCTCTTTTGCGCGTCTCCAGCTCCCCATCGTTCTCGGCGTCGCGCCGCGCAAGCGCCCGCCCCACCGCATGAACATTCTCTCCGTATCGCTCTGGCTCCTCCCCGGCGGTCGACCGCACCGCGTCGCGACCCGACGGCCCAATCCGATTGTCGTGGCGCTGGGCGCCCTGTTCGTCGGCTCCCTCCCATTGCAAGCCGCGCCGCCAGCGGAGGAAACCCTGGCGGCCTTCACGGACCGCTATTGTTCGAACTGCCACAACGACGTGGACCGGGAAGGCGGGCTGGATCTGACGACCTTGAAATACACGCCGGGCGACGCCGCGAATTTTCTCACCTGGGTCAAAGTCCATGATCGCGTGGAATCGGGCGAGATGCCGCCGAAGGAAAAGAAGCGACCCAACGCGGCGGACGTCGCCGCTCTGATCAAGACGCTGGGTTCGGCGCTGAACGACGCGGACCGGCAGGCGCTCGCCCACACCGGGCGCGCCAAGGAACGCCGCCTCAACCGGACTGAGTACGAGAACGCGGTGCGCGATCTCTTTCAGGCGCCGTGGCTCGAGGTGAAGGGCAAGTTACCCGAGGATGGCGAAGCCAACCGGTTCAACAAATCAAGCGACGCCCTCGGCGTGTCGTTTGTGCACATGAAGCAATACATGACCGCGGCCGAAGCCGCGATCAGCGCGCTGATGAGCGTGGAGTTTGTCCGACCGGAAACGACCACCAAGCGCTACTACGCTCGCGAGACGCCGGGCCTCACCAATTTCAACCCGACCGAATTCATTGGCAACTCGGAGCGGCTCAAGTTTCCCGTCCTCGGCCAGAGCGCGCAGCCCGACGTCATCCGGCACAAGGCGCCGGCGACCGTCGGCGAAAGCGATCCGGCGACCCGCGAACTCGAGGCCGTCGGCTGGACGGCCAGCGATTATGAGGCGTTCCCGACGGCCTGGCCCAGTTTCCGGGCGCCGGTGGCGGGAAAGTACCGCGTCCGCTTCAGCGGCTTCACGTTGTGGGTGGAGGGCGGAGGGACGGCGCGCGGGCCCGAATGGGACGGCATGGATCCGAAGGTCATGAAACGGTCGACCGACCCCAAGTGGTACTCGGCCGACTACGACAAGGTTGCCCCGGGGCGTCGCGACGAGCCCATCCACGTGTACGCCCGCGGCGGTTCCGGTGGCCGGCTGGGGAGTTTTGATCTCACGCCGGAGCCCGCCGATTACCAACTCGACTCCGTCTGGCTGATGGGCGGGCAAACGGTGGTCACGGACTCGGCGCGTTTCTTCCGCAGCCGGCCGGTGCCAACCCGGGGTTGGACGAATGCCCTCGCGCAACGCGACGGCATGCCCGCGGTGGCCTTTCGGTGGATTGAAGTGGAAGGCCCGCTGTACGACGAGGCGTCCCGCGCCGGTTACCGGCTGCTGTTCGACCAGCTGCCCATGAAGAAAGTGGCGACCACCGAGCCCGGGGTGGCGATCGACGTCATCAACCCGGCTGCCGCCGGTCGGCGTGGCGGCGGTGGCGGTGGTCGGGGCGTTTCCCAATTGGTGCCAACGTCCGTCGAGGTCGAGTCCGCGAGTCCCGCCGCGGACAGCGAGCGCCTGCTGCGCGCCTTTCTGCCGCGGGCGTTTCGGCGGCCGGTGGAAGAAAAAGAGGTGCAGCGCTACCTCGCCCTGTTCCAGCAACGCCTGACTGCCGGGCTGGGTTTTGCCGGCGCGATGCGGGCGACCTACACCGCGATCCTCGCCTCACCGGACTTCGTCTTTGTCGATGAGCCGCAAGGCCGGCTGGACGACCACGCCCTCGCCACGCGTCTGGCTCTTTTTCTCTGGAATTCCACCCCCGACGAGGCGCTGCGGCAACGGGCGGCCCGCGGAGAGTTACACCGGCCCGACGTGCTCCGGGCGGAAACGGAGCGGATGCTGGGCGATCCGAAAGCGAAACGGTTCGTCGCGGCGTTTCTCGACTACTGGCTCGACCTGCGAAAAATGGACGACACGACGCCGTCCGAGACGCTCTACAACGATTACTATCTCGACGACGCGCTGACGGAGGCGGCGGGGGACGAAACTCGCCTCTACTTTGGCGACCTGATCCAGCGCGACCTGCCGGCCCGCCACCTGGTCGATTCCGATTTCACCTTCCTGAACGAACGGCTGGCCGTCCACTATGGCATTCCCGGCGTGGACGGCGTCGCCATGCGGCGGGTCCCCCTGCCGCCGGGCAGCCCGCGCGGCGGATTCATGACGCAGGCCAGCGTGCTCAAGGTGACGGCCAATGGCACCACGACCTCGCCGGTCCTGCGCGGCAAGTGGATCATGGAACGCATCATCGGATTCACGATGCCGCCGCCGCCGGCCTCGGTGCCGGCGATTGAACCCGACATTCGCGGGGCCGTGACGATCCGCCAGCAACTCGACAAGCACCGGGCCGACGAAAGCTGCGCGGTGTGTCACCGCAAGATCGACCCGCCGGGTTTTGCCCTTGAGAGCTTCGACGTGATGGGCGCGTGGCGCGATCGCTACCGCAGTTCAGCGCCGACCGAGTTGTACGACACCATGGGCCGCTTCGGCAAAAATGGGGCGCCGCTGACCTTTCGCCTCGCCCTGCCCGTCGATGCCGTGGGACAATTGCCCGACGGTCGCACGTTCCAGGACGTCCGGGAGCTCAAGACGCTGTTGTTGAAGGATGAAGCCCAACTGGCCCGCAATCTCACCCGGCAACTCTTGGTTTTCGCCACCGGCGCACCCGAGCGGTTCAGCGACCGCGCGACGGTCGACCAAATCGTGCAGCGCACCAAGGCCAGCCACTACGGGGTTCGCAGCCTCGTGCACGGGCTAATCCAGAGTGATCTGTTCCTGAACAAATAAGCCGCACCCGTGATCTTGTGTCCTTCTGCGATCCGTCACGATAGCCGTCAAGGTGGGCCGGGCGCTCCGCGCGCGGCCGGGCGGCGCACGGAGTGCCCCGCCCACCCGGCACGGCTTTCTTCTCGGCCACTCAGCTAACCCAAACCTTTCGCCCCATGAAAAAGAATTCCACGGCCTACGGCCCTTTCCTCTCGACGCGCACCCCGATGTCACGCCGCTACTTCCTGCGGGGCGCCGGCGTCGCGCTGGCCTTGCCCTTTCTCGACTCGATGCGGCCGGCGTTTGCGGCGGCCCCGAGTACCGATTCGCCGCTCGCTCCCGGGGCCAAACCCCGCCGGTTTCTGGCCATCTGCAACAATCTCGGCGTCGTCCCCCAGTACTTTTTTCCGACCGGCAGCGGGCGCGACTACGTCCCGTCCCCCTACCTCGAACTGCTGCAGGAGCACCGGAACGATTTCACGGCCTTTAGCGGCGTTTCGTACGCCGGCGTCGACAGCGGCCATCCGGGAGATGTCTGCTTCCTGACCGGATCGCCGCACCCCAGCTCGGCCTCCTTCCGCAACACGATCTCGGTCGACCAGTTCATTGCCGAACGCATCGGGACGCTTACGCGCTTTCCGTCGATCACCCTGGCAGTCAACACCCGCATCCGGAGCCTTTCGTGTTCCAGCACCGGCGTGGCGGTGCCGCCGGAAGACAAGGCGGCCGAGGTCTTCAAGCAGCTCTTCGTCCAGGGGACTCCGGCCGAAGTGGAGGCGCAAATCCTGCGGTTGCAGACGGGCCGAAGCATCCTGGACACCATCGGGGAGCGCGCGCGGGAGATTCAGCGGAAGACGGGCGCGGCCGATCGGGATCGGCTGGACGAATACTTCAGCAGCGTCCGCGACCTCGAGAGCCGCCTGCATGCTTCGCAAGGCTGGGAAAAGAAGCCGAAGCCGGTCGTCGAGGCCAAGGAGCCGGTCGACCCAGCCAGTCCCGCGCAATACATGGCCAAGGTGCGGATCATGTACGATTTGGCGCGACTCGCGTTTCAGACCGACTCCACCCGCGCCATCACCCTGATGCTCGACAGCGTGGCCACCCCGACCCTGGAAGGGATCCCCGACGTCAAGATCACCGATGGCTACCACAACCTTTCGCATCACGGAAAGGCCCCCGACAAGCTGAGTCAGCTGCGGGCGCTCGACACCGAGCACATGAAGCTGCTGGCCAAACTCTACGGCAGCCTCAAAGCGGTAAATGAGGGCGAAACGACGCTGCTCGATCGCACCATGGTGCTGTACGGATCGAATCTCGGCGATGCCAACACGCACGTGAATACGAACATGCCCGTCCTGTTCGCCGGCGGCGGCTTCAAGCACGGGCAGCACCTCGCCTTCGACACCACGCCCGAGCGCAATTATCCGCTGGCGAACCTGCTCGTCTCGGTCCTGCAGCGGATGGGCCTCGAACAGGACAAATTCTCGTCCTCGACCGGCACGATGCGCGGCCTGGAAATGACCTGAGCACCGTGGAGTGCGGCGCCCGATGAACGCCCGACGTAAGCCGGTGGCTTCACGCTTCCCCTCGGAGCTCCAAAACGTCTTTTGGGGAGCGATTCAGCAGGAGTGAGGCCGTTCTCTGCGAGCACGGCGCCGGGCTTCATTTTCAGGATTTGGCGAAATTGCTTGTCACACCGTTTGGGCAAAGCGTACTAACCGCCACTCGTCTCCAATTAAGAGTGGTTCTTGGGCGGAGAGGAGTGGCAACCTAACCCGTTGCTTTTGGGTGTTTCGGCAAGATAGCTCAGTTGGTAGAGCAGAGGACTGAAAATCCTCGTGTCCCCGGTTCGATTCCGGGTCTTGCCACCACTCTAGGAATCGAGGAGTGCCACTAAAGTGCCACCGGATCAGAACAGGGTCGTGGTCGTAAGATTGCCAGTTCCGCTTCCGGTTACCCTCGGACTGATTTTGGGCTTCGTCGTGCACCAAGCCGGCCTGCAAGACCGCGCCGGAGCGAAACTCCTGGAACCGTTTTTGCGCCGCTATGGCTGGCTGAAGGCCGTCTTCGTGGATGGCGGTTACGCCGGTCGTTTTCTCGACTGGGTGGCGGCGCTGCCCCGCCATCGCAAACTCACCGCCCACGTCGTAAAAAGAATCCACGCGCATCGCTTTGTGGTATTGCCCAAGCGCTGGATCGTCGAACGCACCTTCGCCTGGCTCGGCAACTTCCGCCGTCTCTCCAAGGACTATAAAGTTAAGCCCACTCATTCCGAGGCCATGATCTATCTCGCCGCCTCCGCCCTCATGCTCCGCAGGCTCTCCAAATCTTCTTGAGGAGAGTTTTTTCACAGCTTCTAAGAGCATTCGGTCGAGGCTGCTAAGAAATTGAAGATTTGATTATCAAACGTAGTTTCGCAACCGCTGCGAAAGTAACACTGGACTGATCGCCCTACGCCCACAGCGGCGGACTTGTGCCCGCTGCGCTGGGCCGGTTGCAGGATACGAAAGTGAAGGCGCCAACCGCGGAGCCGGCGCGACCTTTGGCGCATCGACGGCGATCGCTTCTTGCGCGATCTGCGTGGCTGGCGACTCGCGGCTGGATTGGCGTCGCGCTTGCGCGGTGAAGCACGCGTGAACGTGCAGCAGATAACGCCAGCCTCGGGCCAGGACGCTACGACGGGGTCATATCGAGAATCGAGAAGTCCGCGACGTCCTCGCAGATCTACGCTGCCGGATTCTCAGCCTGCCCAACGGGCCGACGGCACCACATGTTAATTTTCTACCGATGGAACTGCAAATCGAGCGTTAGACTCCGGTGTTGGGGGCCGACCGGCGTGAATTTAACTTGTAGCGCCCTGACCCCGTAGGAATTCTGACCCCGTAGGAATTCCCTCCGTAGGAATTGCCGGCTCAGCTCGCCGCCAAGACGCAGCCGGCCCGTCGGCTCAGTGCGGCGAGCCGGCGTGAAAGGCCGGTCAGGATCGCCTCGGGACTTTCCGCTTGCGCGGCCACTCCAACAGTTTCAAAGATCGGTCTATTTTCGGGATTCGCCATGTCATGGTAACTATGCCCCGGCACCATGCCAGACCCACGCTTTTCTCAAATATGACTTGGGGACCGTTGTCGTTGTCGCTCTTCGCCCTGAGTGGGTGCTCCTCCGGGCCCCAGCTTCCCTCTGAGCCGCTGGCGTCTTCGGTTTCTCCCTCGCACGGCGTGCCAGCGGCAACGCTGCCCGCGACGAAATTTGAGACGGCACTCAAGCCTTTACTCAAAACCAACTGCATCGGTTGCCACAATCCCACGGACCTCGAAGGCGCTCTGGATTTGGAGAGGTTCCTAACGATGACCGCGACCGATGCCCTGAAGCAGCGCAAAATTTGGGAGACGGTCGCGGATAAGATGCGCACCATGGAGATGCCGCCAGAAGGGGAGCCCCAACCAACTCCAGAGCAAGCCGCCGCGGCGATCGCATCGATCGAGCAATACTATGCGGCGGTGGACATGAATGCCCCGCTGAATCCCGGTCGCGTCGTCGCGCGCCGTCTGAATCGGATCGAATACAATAACACCATCCGGGATCTACTCGGCGTAAACCTGCGGATTGCGGACGACTTTCCGCCGGACCCCTCAGGCTACGGTTTCGATAACATCGGAGATGTCCTGTCCCTCTCCCCGGTCCTCACTGAAAAATACCTGAAGGCGGCGGAGGATGTGACCCAACTCGCCATCTCGTTGACCAAGGTCGGCGCCGTCGCCGCGCGCTACAACACCGAGACGATGGGCCAGCAATTTCGTCTCCAGGTCCAGACGAAGCACGACATTCCGGTGGACGGAGTTTACACCATCCGCGTCGGCTGGGAGCAGGGTAACCCGGTGGGAACCCGCCATCTTGGCTCCGTTTACCTCGACGGAAAGGAAATCGTAAATCAAACGGTCGTCTTCGAGAGCTATGAAGGTCAGGACCGTTCGATTTACGCCCGCAATGTCCGGATCCCGCGCGGCACGCATATGTTCGAAGCCAGGATCGAAGCCCTTCCGCCGGAGCCGAAACCTTCTTCGGAAAAATCAAAGAAGGGCCCACCCAAGATACTCCCGCCGTATCCCACGGTGGTGGAAATCGTCGGCCCCGCTGAACAGGTGGCAAAGGAGGACACGGAAAGCTATCGCCAAATTTTCTTCCAAGGTCCGCCCGCGGCCGATGCCGGTCTCGGATATGCCCGAGAGATTTTTGCCCGGTTGCTGCCGCGCGCGTATCGCCGGCCGGTCTCGGCCAGCGAGATTACGCAATTCACCCAGCTGACCGAGCTGGTCCGCGAACGTGGCGGTTCCTTCGAAGAAGGTATTCAGGTCGGCCTTACCGCCATGCTCGTGTCGCCTCACTTCCTCTTTCGCATCGAGCGCGACCCCCGCGAAACGCGCGAGCGTGACCAGTATCGGATTAGTGATCTCGAGCTGGCCTCGCGGCTGTCCTATTTCCTGTGGAGCAGCATGCCCGATGACACGCTTCTGGTCTTGGCCGCCGAGGGGCGCCTGAATGAAACCGAGGTGCGGCACACGCAAGTTCGCCGGATGCTCGCGGATCCCAAGTCGCTGTCACTGGCGCGTAACTTTGCCAGCCAGTGGCTGCAGACGCGCAATCTGGACGTCAACGCGCCCGACCGCGGGACCTTTCCGGATTTCGATTTCGAATTGCGCGACGCCATCCAGCAGGAGACCGAGTTGTTCTTCCACGCCGTCGTCGCCGAGGACCGGGACGTCCTCGATTTCCTCGACGGCAAATTCACCTTCGTGAACGAACGCCTCGCCCGCCACTATGGGATTCCGGGCGTCGCGGGACGGGAACTCCGCCGCATCGAACTGGATGGCAACGAGCGCAGCGGCATCCTGACCCACGCGAGCGTCCTCACGGTCTCCTCCTATCCCACGCGGACGTCACCGGTGATCCGCGGAAAATGGTTGCTGGAGAATATCCTCAACGCTCCGCCGCCCCCGCCGCCACCGAACGTGCCGGCCCTGGACGAAGCTCCGGTGGGGAAGACCGTCTCGTTTCGCGCGCAGCTCGAACAACACCGGAGCAACGCGGCCTGCGCGTCCTGCCACGCCCGCATGGATCCGCTCGGATTCGGACTCGAGAATTACGATGCGATCGGGCGCTGGAGAAACCGGGACGGCGGTTTTGCTATCGACGCTTCCGGACGACTACCCGGCAACCGGACGTTCGTCAGTCCAAAGGAGCTGAAGGCGATTCTGCGGGCGGATTCTCCGCGGTTCATCCGGGCGTTCTCCGCGAAGCTGATGATCTTTGCACTCGGGCGCGGCCTCGAGAGTTACGATCGCCCTGCCGTCGAGAAAGTGGCCCGACACGCCGAACAGAACGAGCGACGCTTCTCCGAGGTCGTCACCGCGATTGTCGACAGCGCTCCTTTTCTGATGCGAAACCGCGGTCCCGCGCCGACCCTTGCCGCCAGCGTCGACGCGCCCGCCCACGATCTCCATCCCCCTCGAGCCCCATGAAACACCTCTCACGCCGAACCTTTCTCCGGGGCACGGGCGCCGTCATCGCCTTGCCCTGGCTCGACGCCATGACACCGGCTTTCGCCAAGGCCGCCGACGTGCCGAAGAATCCGGTCCGCATGATGCACGTCTATGCGCCGTCTGGCATGATCACCCAATACTGGGATCCGACGACCACCGGTCGTGATTTCGAGTTCCAGCGGATTATGAAACCGCTCGAACGATTCCGGGAGGATATCCTAGTGATGAGCGGCCTCAGCGCCCACGAAACCGGTGCGATCCTGGGCGAGGCCGGCGGCGATCATTGCCGCGCCGTTGGCACTTACCTCTCGGGCGTTCGCCTCAAGCCCACACTGGGCGCTGATTATCGCGCTGGGATCACGGCGGATCAAATTGCCGCCCGCACGTTGGGCCGGGAGACGAAGTTCGCGTCGCTCGAACTGGCGTGCGAGGACAGCCGGACCGTCGGGGACTGCGACGGCGCCACCTGCGCTTATCAAGCGCTGGCCTGGAAGTCCCCCACGGAACCGCTGCCTCCGGAGATCAATCCGCGCCTGCTGTTCGAGCGGATGTTCGGCGGCATGAATGTGAAGGCCGACCCGAAGGAGCGGGAGAATCAACTGCTGTACCGACAGAGCATTCTCGATCTTACCTTGCAGAGCACCCACAGCTTGCAGCGTGAACTCGGGGCCGATGACCGCCGGAAGCTCGATGAATACCTGACCTCGGTTCGGGAGCTGGAAGTGAGAATCGGACGTCAGGAAACGGACGCGCGACAGATGATTCCTGCGGGGACCAGCAAACCCGAGGGTATTCCCGCGACCTACGCCGAGCACGCACGGCTCATGTTCGATCTGATGGTGCTCGCGCTGCAGACCGACATGACCCGCGTGGGGACATTCATGATGGCGCGCGAGGGCGGTGTGCGGCCGTATCCTGAAATTGGAGTGCCCGAGGCGCATCATGCCGTCTCCCACCATCGCAACAGCCCTGAGTTGATCGAGAAGGTGACGAAGATCGAATGTTACCACCTCGAGCAGTTCGCTTATTTCATCGAACGACTGAAGTCCGTGCGCGAGGGCGACGGATCATTGCTCGATCATTGTGCGATCGCCTACGGGGCCTCGATGGGCGATCCCAACCGTCACGATCACAGCCGGTGCCCCACGCTCCTCGCCGGGCGGGCGGGCGGGCGCATCAAGCCTGGCCGGCATGTCGCCTATCAGGCGGGTACTCCGATTAGTAACCTTCATCTCACGATGCTGGACGTTGCGGGAGTTCCAACCGACCGATTGGGGAACTCGAATGGACATTTGGATTTTCTGTCGGACGTGTGACGTGTCACGACGCTGTCGGCTGGCCGGAACCACGCGGGAGGCGTGACCACGCGGCAGACGGGGCGGTGGGAAGACCGAAGCGGTTCCATCGGATCTCACAGAAGGCAAACCAAGTGCCGCGCACGCGGAGTCGCGGAGCCGCGGCGGGCACTCGGTAAAGGGTCATATCGAGATTCGAGAAGAACATCCTTCCCTTCGCGCATGATTTATTCGGGTTAGTCCACCTTGGAGCCGTCGAAGGAAGACAGGCTCAATCCCAAGATGAGCCCGACCCCGCCCCGCCATACCCCAGCCTAATGATTATCGACAACGGGTTTGGGGGCTCGACCTAAAGGGCCTTTCGGCTAATACCTTGGCGTCGAAGTCGGTCAACGCCTCCTCCCCATGTTTACTCGCCGCCAATTTCTAAAATCTGCGACCGCGGCCTCGGTCGGATCGCTCGCCTTCCCTTATATCATGCGCAGCCAGGGCGGCCAGTCGCCGAACAACAAGCTGAACATCGCGTGCGTCGGCGTGGGCGGCCGCGGGCGAGCCGCCGTCGAAGGGCTCAAGGACCAGAACTTCATCGCGTTTGCCGACGTCGACGACGACCGCGCCGCGAAAACGTACACGGAATATCCGAACGTCCCCCACTACCGCGATTTCCGAAAAATGCTCGAGAAGCATGGCAACGAAATCGACGCCGTCACCGTTTCGACGCCCGACCACATGCATTTTCCGATCGCGATGGCGGCGATCTCCCTCGGCAAGCACGTGTTCGTCGAAAAGCCGATGACGCACACGATTGAGGAAGCCCGCAAACTCGCCGCGGCCGCCCGCGCGAAGAAAGTCGCGACCCAGATGGGCAATCAGGGTCACGCCAACGAGGGCATGCGGTTGCTCAAGGAATGGTTCGAAGCGGGGATCATCGGCGAAGTGCGGGAAGTCCATAGCTGGACCAACCGGCCAATTTGGCCGCAGGGCGTGAAGCATCTCGATCACAGCAAGATGATGCCGGTAGCGCCCTCCACGCTCGATTGGGATCTGTGGCTCGGCGTCGCGTCGGCCCGCGAGTATGATCCGGCCTACATGCCCTTTAACTGGCGCGGCTATTGGGATTTTGGCACCGGGGCGCTGGGCGACATGGGCTGTCACATCATGGACGGCGCGTATTGGGCGCTCGGGCTCACGGCGCCCGTCGTCATCGAGGCGACCAGTGCGCATCAGACCGAACTCAGCCCACCCACCGCTTCGGTCGTCTCCTATCAATTTCCGGCGCAGGGCGTGAAACCCGCGGTGAAGTGGAACTGGTACGATGGCGGCATGACTCCGCCGCGGTTGCCGCAACTCGAGGAAGGGCGCAATTTGCCGGACAACGGCACGCTCGTCGTCGGCTCGAAAGCGACCGTTTTCGCCGACACCTATTACGCCAGCGTGCGCCTCGTGCCCGAAACCGCGATGCAGGAACTCGCCCCGTCACTCCCGGCGAAAACCCTCCCGCGCATCGTCGGCGGCCACTTCAACGAGTGGGTCGGCGCCTGCAAGGGAGGCACACCCGCCGGTTCGAACTTTGACCACGCGTCGCGGATTACGGAGACCGTGCTCCTGAGCAACGTGGCCGTGCGCGCCCGCCGTCGCATCGAATGGGACTCGGCGGCGATGAAGGTCACCAATTACCCGACCGCGAACGAGTTCATCACGAAACAATACCGCACCGGCTTCGGCGTATGAGTGCGCCCGAATCCGCCTCCACGCCTGACGCGTCCCGGGCCCGGGCAACGACCGGCCCGGGCGGGTCCGTCGAATTCCCGGCCGCGTTTCTGCTCCTGCGACTTTTCCTCGGGCTCCGGACCCTGCTCGCGGGCCTGGAAAAATTTGAGAGCAAGGGCACCTACTCGTTCGCGAATTATTACGCGAACATGAGCCGGATGGCGCAGGGGATCACCGGAGCGTCGTTCATGCCGCTTTGGATGACGCGAAACTTTGCGCACACGCTCGGATACGCCCTCGTGATTTTGGGCGCCGCCCTGCTGCTGGGTCTGAAAACCCGCGCGACCCTCATCCTCACCGGACTGCTTTACGTCGGTCTCTCCTTTGGCCTGATGGCGGTGCAAGAAAGCGAAGGCGTGGCCTGGCTCGCCATTCACGTCGGGCTCATCGCCGGCGCCCTCTTACTGGTTCGGCATAATCGCTTCGCGCTGTGGAAGGATTGATTCGGAGTTTTTTACGCCACCTCAGCGTGCCTTCCCCCCGAAACAGTTCTTGGTTGGTCGTCCCGCCTTCAGGCGGAATCCATCCGTCTCATGGCAGGCAAACAAACTTCCGCCTGAAGGCGGAACGACCAACCATGGGCTCGCACCATGCACCCTGATTCGGGCCACCCTGCCGCCCCGCCGACGGGGTCCTTTCCGCTCACGCGGCGCGACTTTCTCAGCACGAGCGCGAAACTCGGGGCGTTTCTCGTGGCGGCGCCCTACGTCAGTCGCGCCGCCTCCAAGGGCGACGCGCTCAACGTCGCCCTCATCGGATGCGGCGAGCAGGGCCGCGTGCTGCTCAACGCGGCGCTGAAGATTCCGAATCTGCGCTTCCAGGCGGTCTGCGACATCTGGCCCTACAATCGCACCTACGCGGAGCGGTTGTTGAAGAAATTCAGCCACGACGCCAAGCCGTTCGAAGACTACCGGCAGATGCTGGCGGACTCCCCGCACCTCGACGCGGTGCTCGTCGCGACGCCGGACTTCATGCATGCGGAGCACGCGAATGCGGCGCTCCGGGCCGGCCAACACGTTTACTGCGAGAAGCTGATGTCCAACACCGTCGAGGGCGCCCGCTCGATGGTGCGCACCGCGCGGGAAGCGAAGAAACTCCTGCAAATCGGCCACCAGCGCCGCAGCAACCCGCGTTACCTCCACGCCCGGGAAAAGCTCGTCCGCGAAGCGCGCCTGCTCGGACGCATCACCAATGCGAGCGGCCAATGGAATCGCGCCGTGACCGATGACCTCGGGTTTCCCGCCAACCAGGCGCTGTCCGAGGAGAAGCTGCACGCGTACGGCTACGCGAACATGCACGAGTTTCGAAACTGGCGCTGGTTCAAGAAATACGCCGGCGGGCCGATTTCCGACCTCGGGGCGCATCAAATTGACGTGTTCAACTGGATGCTCGGCAGCAACCCCCGCTCGATCATCGCGGGCGGCGGCGCGGATTACTACAAGACGCACGAGTGGTACGACAACGTGATCGTCATCTACGAATTCCCGACGAAGGAAGGAATTGTCCGCACCACGTATCAGGTGCTGACCACCACGAGCGCCGGCGGCGGCTACCATGAGTATTTCATGGGCGACGAGGGTGCGCTCAAGATTTCCGAAAATCCGAAATACACGAAATTGTACCGCGAGGCACGGGCTCCCGAGTGGGACGAATGGGTGGCCAAGAACTATGTTTCGCGACCGGGCTCGGGCGAAGGGGCACCCCCGCCCGTCAAGCCGTGGGAAAAACCGCGCCCCAAGCTCCCCGGCCCCTCCAAAGCGGCAACGGTCGATGTCCGGGAGACGGCGGAACTTTCGGCCTGGGATATTCCGGTGACCCTCGACAAGGCGATCCATCAGCCGCATCTCGAGAATTTCTTCGACGCGATCCGAAACGGTTCGCCGCTCAACTGTCCCGCGGAGTCAGCGTTCGCCACGGCCGTGACGGTGCTCAAGGCCAACGAGGCGGTCGCCGCGCAAAAGATGCTCACGTTTGCGCCGGAGGATTTTGTCGCATAGCTAATTTCTGCGTTTTCCGCCTGTTCTCAATTCGACGCCGGTCAGAGACCGGCGCTACTTCCCAGCCCCGCTTCTTCCCATGTTTCGACGCCCTCATTTCTTCACCGTTGTTTTTTCCGCCGTCATCGCGACCACGGCATTGGTCCGGGCCGCGGACGGCGACAAAGTCCCGCTGAAGCTCGAGCTGCCGCGCCCGCTCTTCGCCGGTACGCCGCGGCCGATCCAACTGCCGAACCTTGAGGCGCCGCTGGTGGGACGGCGCCCGGATTTCATGGTCCCGGCCGGGACCGTGCTCCTGTCCAAGGGCAAGCCGGTGACGAGTAGTGATGCGCTGCCCGTGATCGGCGAACTTTCGTTCATCACCGACGGCGACAAATCCGGCGGCGAAGGCGCCTACGTGGAACTCGGCCCGATGCTGCAGTGGGTCCAAATCGATCTCGGCGCGTCCGCCAGGCTCGCGGCCATCGTTCTCTGGCACTTCCACTCCCAGGCGCGGGTTTATCACGACGTGATTGTCCAGGTAAGTGACGATCCCACGTTCCAGGCGAACGTCCGCACGCTCTACAACAACGATGAGAACAATTCGGCGAAGCTCGGCAAGGGTTCCGATCCCGCCTACATCGAAACGTTCCAGGGCCGCGTCATTGACGCCAAGGGCGCCACGGCGCGCTATGTCCGCCTTTACAGCAACGGCAACACCTCGGACGAACTGAACCACTACTGCGAAGTGGAAGTCTTCGGCCAGCCGTCGAAATAAAACGTCGGGGTGCGTTTAGCGGCCGTGGGCATAGACGTTCGGGTCCCTGGAACGTGAAACTGATGGTAAAATTTGATCGCGCGCGGAGCGCCCGACCGGTCGATCGCTTTCACGCGATCCTTACCCGGCATGACCTCCTGGAGCGCTGGCAGGAATTCCTGAAGAACCCGCGGTGAGAAGGCAGCGCCGCGAGTTCGTAGTTCCGCCTTCAGGCGCAGCCTTTCCTGATTCCGCCTAAAGGCGGAACGACAAACTCCAACCGCTCATTGACGAACGCTCGCGGCATCGCCTGAGTCGGAAGACGTGAGCGACGACATCTTTCGGCTTTCCACCCGCGCCGCCGGTCCGGCTGGCGCGCTACCATTAACCGAGGACCTGCTCCTCAACCGCCCGAGCGGCGATCTCTTTGGCCTGACGCAGAACGCCGGCATGGGCTGGAAAGCCGAGGAACTTTGGCGCAAGCAGTTCCTCATCCTCTCCACGCAGGGCGGGCTCCGCGCGCCCGACGGTTCGCCGATCGCGCTCGGCTATCACACGGGCCACTGGGAGATCGGCGACCTGGTCCGAGCCGCCGCCGAGGAAATCCGCACCCGCGGCGCGATTCCCTTCGCCGGTTACTGTTCCGACCCGTGCGATGGTCGTTCGCAGGGAACGCCGGGGATGTTCGACTCCCTGCCCTTTCGCAACGATGCCGCCACGATCTTCCGCCGCCTCGCCCGCTCGCTGCCCACCCGCCGCGGCGTGCTCGGGATTGCCACCTGCGACAAGGGCCTGCCCGCGATGATGATGGCGCTCGCCGGTCTGCGCGACCTCCCGTGCGTGCTGGTCCCCGGCGGCGTCACACTGCCCCCCGAAACCGGCGAGGACGCGGGCGCCGTCCAAACGCTCGGCGCCCGCTACGCCCACAAGATGGTGACGATGCAGCAAGCCGCTGAACTCGGATGCCGCGCCTGCGCTTCGCCCGGCGGCGGTTGCCAGTTTCTGGGCACGGCCGCGACGGCGCAGGTCGTCGCCGAGGCCCTCGGCCTCGCCTTACCGCACACGGCGCTCGCGCCTTCCGGTCAGCCCGTGTGGCTCGATATGGCGCGCCGCTCGGCCGCCGCGTTGCTCTCCCTGGAAAAGCGCGGCCTCGCCTGCCGCGATCTCATCACCGACGATGCCATCGCCAACGCGATGGTGGTTCACGCCGCGTTTGGCGGTTCGACCAACCTGCTCCTGCACATTCCGGCGATTGCCCATGCCGCCGGCCTGCGCCGCCCGACGGTCGATGACTGGATCGCCACCAATCAAAAAGTTTCGCGGCTGGTCGACGCGCTCCCCAACGGACCGCGCCATCATCCGACCATTCAAGTCTTCCTCGCCGGCGGTGTGCCCGAAGTCATGCTCCACTTGCGCGCGCTGGGCGTGTTGAAGCTGAACGCCCTCACGGCCACCGGCCGCACCTGGGGCGAGGAACTCGAACTCTGGGAAAAGTCGGAACGCCGCACCCGCTTCCGCGAACTGCTGCGCACCCAGGACAAAGTCGATCCCGACGATGTCATCATGGCCCCCGCGGCCGCCCGCGCGCGCGGGCTCACGAGCACGGTGATTTTCCCCCGTGGCAATCTGGCGCCCGAAGGGTCGGTCATCAAAGCCACGTCGATCGCGGCCGACGTGGTGGGAGCCGATGGCGTCTACCGTCACGAAGGCCCCGTGAAGTTATTCTTCCGCGAACCGGACGCCATCGCGGCGATCAAGAATGGCGGGATCGCGGCCGGCGACGTCCTCGTTCTCGCCGGCCGCGGCCCGATGGGCAGCGGCATGGAAGAGACCTACCAACTCACCTCCGCCCTGAAATTCCTGCCGTTCGGCAAACACGTCGCCTTGCTCACCGATGCGCGCTTCTCCGGCGTCTCAACCGGGGCCTGCGTTGGGCACATCGGACCGGAAGCCCTCGCCGGCGGTCCGCTCGGCAAACTTCGCGCCGGGGACCGCGTGCGGGTCGTGGTCGATCGCGTGGGGCTCACCGGCTCGATCGATTTTGTCGGGGAAGACGGCGAGGCGCTCACGCCCGAGGAAGGCGCCCGCCGCTTGGCGACCCGCACCCCCCATCCCGACCTCGCCCCGGATCCGAATCTGCCCGACGACACGCGCCTCTGGGCGGCCCTCCAGCAAGCCAGCGGCGGCACCTGGGGTGGCTGCGTCTACGACGCAGCCATGGTGGGGGAACGGCTGAAGCGTTAGGGGAGGGTGTTCAGGAAACTTCCAACCAAGGTCGGTGATTAATGCAGAAGCCGGAAAGCCAGGAATTGATTCATGGCTTGCTGGCTTCTGAAGTGTTCGAAGTCTTTTGAAAGACTCACTCCGCCTCGCATGATCCGCGGGCAATCGCTTGCGTGGTCCTCATTCTAGATCCTTAACTTCCCTGCTCCCCGTCTTACCGCATGAAAGCTCTTCTCCTCTCCGCCCCTTCCCAACTCGACGTCGTCGACTTTCCCGATCCCCGGCCGGCCGATGACGAAGTGCTGCTGCGCATTCGCGCCTGCGGCATCTGTGGGAGCGATTTCCACGGCTGGGATGGATCGAGCGGCCGGCGCCACCCCCCCCTCATCATGGGCCACGAGGCCGCGGGTGAAATTATTGCGACCGGACCGAAGGTGACGAACTGGCGCAAAGGGGATCGGGTGACCTTCGACTCGACGATCTACTGCGGGCAGTGTCGCTTTTGCCGGACCGGCCAAATCAACCTCTGCGAAAATCGCCGGGTCGTCGGCGTCTCGCCCGTGGAGTACAAACAGCATGGCGCTTTTGCCGAGCATCTGGCCGTGCCCGCGCGAATCCTGTACCGACTGCCGGACAACCTGCCCTTTGAGCAAGCCGCCATGGTCGAGCCCGTGTCGATTGCCGTCCACGCCGTGCAACGGACCAAGGTCGCACCGACGGACACCGCCGTGGTGATTGGCAGCGGGCTGATCGGCCTGCTCGTCATTCAAACCCTCCGCTGGGCCGGCGCCCGCCAGATTATCGCGGTCGATCTCGCGGACAATCGCCTGGCGCTCGCCAAACAGCTGGGCGCGACCCACACGTTTAATTCCGGCCGGACCGATGTCGCGGCCGAAGTGGCCAAGCTGACCGACGGGCTCGGCGCCGAACTGACCTTCGAAGTCATCGGCATCGCCCCGACCGTGAATCTCGCGATCGGGCTGCTCAAGCGCGGCGGCACGTGTGTCCTCGTCGGCAATCTCTCGCCGACCACGCAGGATTTCCCCCTGCAACAGGTCGTCACGCGGGAACTCTCGGTCCTCGGGACCTGCGGCAGCGCCGGCGAATATCCGCTTTGCCTGGACCTGATCGCCAAGGGCATCATCAACGTGAAACCGATGATCGAAGCGGTGGCTCCGCTCACCGACGGCGCGTCGTGGTTCTCCAAGTTGAGTGCCAAGGATGGCGGGAAATACATGAAGGTGATTCTCGC
>CANJNJ010000020.1 GCA_947474995.1 Opitutaceae bacterium
CACGATCGACACGAAGGGCCTGGGCATTGCCGAGCTGGTCGCGGTCCTCACCTTGAAACGCCAGGGTATCACCTTGGATCGCGATATCATCCTCCTCGCCACTTCGGACGAAGAAATCGGCGGCGTGCTCGGGGCGGGTGACGTGACGAAGCATCACGTCGACGCGCTGCTGAACGCCGAGTTCGTCCTCAACGAAGGCGGGAGCATCACGACCGACAATGCGGGCAAGAGCCTGTACTATGGCGTTCTCACCGCCGAGAAATCCCCCTTCTGGCTGGAAGTAATCGCCCGCGGCACGCCCGGACATGGTTCCATTGCGCGCGACGACACCGCCCCCAACCGGCTCATCCGGGCGCTGGAACGCATCCGCACGTGGGAGCAGCCGCTCACCGTTACGCCGGCGGTCGAACGCTACTTCAAGGGGATGGCGGCCAGCGTCGAATCGGACCTTCGTCCGCTCTACGCCGATATTCGCCGGGCCGTGAATGAGGATCCCAAGGTGCGCGAAAAATTGTCCAAGAACCCGCGCCACTACGCGCTGCTGCGCAATACGATTTCCATCACGGTGATCGAGGGCTCGATCAAAACCAACGTCATCCCACCCCAGGCCCGCGCGGAACTCGATGTCCGACTGCTGCCCGGACAGGACCCGCAGGCGTTCCTGGCCGACATTCGCAAACTGACGGCTGATCAGGGACTGGAAATCAAACCGCTTGGGATCAACTGGCCGGCGCCGGCGGCGTCACTCGATTCGGATCTCTACCGCGCCATTGCCACCGTGGCCGGCCGGCAGGAACCCGGCGTGCCGGTGGTTCCGCTCGTGAGCACGGGCTTCACCGACAGTCACTACTTCATGGAACTCGGGATGAATTGCTACGGCCTCGCGCCATTTCACCTGTCGGAACAGGAAGCCATCAAGCTCCACGGCAACGACGAACGGCTCTCGAGTGAAAACCTGAAGACTGGCACGCGCTTCATTTACGAGCTGCTGCAGGAAATCAGCAGCAACGACAAAAAGCCCGACGCGTTTATCCGGTAGCACCCGCGAAAGGAATATTTCGTTCTGATGTCGTACCGGTAGGGGCCGCTCTCCGAGCGGACCGCGGATGGCTCGGAGAGCCGTCGCTACCTCACCTCCACCAGCGCAATGCGGAAGCCGAGCGTGGTGCGATGGTCGCGATTGGGAATGTTGCCCCAGCGGTTGGTGAGATTGGTTCCGCCGCCGATGGCGCTGCTCCAACTGTTGCCGCGATTGTTTCGCATCGAGCGCGGGTTGTCGGGCTTTGCGGTCACGGCATAGTCGGTCACGCTGCCGCCGGGATACGGCGCGTACCAATCCTGACACCATTCCCAAACGTTGCCGACCATGTCATAGAGACCCCAGGCATTTGGTTGCCTAGTTCCGACGGGATGCGTGGTCTTGTCGCCGTTTTCCAAGTGCCACGCACAGTCGTCCGGATTGACGAGATCCAACAGGCCGGTGCCCGCCTTATTGCCGTACTCCCATTGGGCCTCGGTGGGCAGCGTGTAGACCGAACCCGCGGGCAACCGGCCCGCCTGGCGTTCGCGTTCCGTCAGCCACTCACAAAATTTTTGGGCGTCGTCCCAATTGACGCCGACCACGGGATGCGTGTCGTCCTGTTGCAAGAGTCCGCCCGGCTTCTTCCAACTCGTGCCCGGTTGTTTTTGATAATTTGAACCCGGCCCAATCCAGGTCATCAGTCCGTCGCCGGACTTTTCCGGCTCGGTTTGATAGCCGGTGGCGTCGGCAAATTTCCGCCACTGCCCGGCCGTAACCTCCGTCGCCCCGAGCCAGAATCCCTTGGTGAAGGTGACCTTGGTCTCCGGGCTTTCGTCCCGCTCACTCGAACCCGGCGGACGACCGAGCAGGAACGTGCCGGCCTCAAGTTTGACCATGACCACGCCGAGATCGGGAATCGTCTTTTGCTCGTTGGCGCGAAGGGCCGAACCGGTGCCCGCGACAAGGAAAGTGGCCGCGACCAAAGCGGGCATTCGGACCAAAACCAGACGGCAAAAGGAACCGAGCCGCCCGCGGGTAACGGGAGAGGGTGTCATGGGGAAGCCGAACTACTGAACACGCCACCGGCGGCGGCAAGTGGGAAACGCCCCGTTCATCAGCCGCGATTACGCCCCTTGGTTGCGGGGATGAAATTTCGCGTGATGATCCACGAGCCGCTGCGGCTCGACGGCCGTGTAGATTTGCGTGGTCGAAATGCTGGCGTGGCCAAGCATCTCCTGGATGGCGCGCAGGTCGGCGCCACCATTCAGCAGATGCGTCGCGAAGGAGTGGCGGAGCCCATGCGGCTTCACGTTCTTCGTGATGCCGGCGCGCTGCGCGTGCTTCTTCACCAGCATCCACAGCATGACGCGCGACAGGGCGCCGCCGCGGCTATTCAAGAACAATTGCGAGCCCGTCCGAGGCTTCACGAGGGAAGGACGACCTGCGCTCAGATAGGTGGTGAGCGCATCGAGGGCCTTTCCGCCGACTGGGACGATTCGCTCCTTCGATCCTTTGCCGAACACGCGAATCAATCCGTTCGTCAAATCCACCTGCTGCAGCATGAGCGCCGCGAGTTCCGAAACGCGCAGGCCGCTGGAATAGAATAGCTCGAGCAGCGCGCGATCGCGCAGGGCCCGGGCGTCGCCCCCTGCCGGCGCCGCGAGGAGCCGCGCCACTTCGTCGGCCGAGAGGGTGCCCGGAATCCGCCGGACCAGTTTCGGTCCGCTGAGCAGAGCCGTGAAGTCATCCTCGCGCGAACGCTCGCGCACCAGAAATCGCGCCAGCATGCGCAGCGCGGTGAGTTTGCGCGAAAGGCTGGCCACCGCGTAACGCGCGCTGGTCAGGGAGTGAATCCACTCGCCCGCCTGCGCCGCCGACACCGTGCGCCAATCCTTCGCGCCGTGTTGCTCCAGAAATTTTGCCGCCTGCTCGAGGTCGCGGCGATAGGCGGTCGCCGTATTCTTCGCGAGGCCGCGTTCGAGTTCAATGAACGCGAGAAACGCATCGAGGTCGGAGGCGAAAGCCGCGTCGGCACGCGATTCGTCGGGACGGGATTTTTTCGAGGTGGGCACGACGCCTTTGGGGCTTGGACGGCTAATCTCAGGCGCGGTCAGCGCGAGGCTGGACGTTCCGCCTTCAGGCGGAATCTCAGCAGCTCAATCCTTCCGCCTGAAGGCGGAACGACGAACGGGCGTCGGTCTTCCCGGCTTGAGCGCACGGAAACCCGCGGTCCCAATCAATACTGCCGGCGACGCGGCGGCGGCACGTAATTCGAATTCGTTTCCTTCATTCGAAAAGTGATCCGCGCCTTGTCGAGGTCGTAGGGGCTCATCTCCATCTTCACCATGTCGCCCGCGGCGATTTTGATGAAGTTCTTGCGGAGCTTGCCCGAAATATGCGCCAGCACGACGTGCCCCGTGGCATTGGCGAGCTGCACCTTGAACATGGTGCCCGGCAGCACTGCCACCACCCGGCCTTCAACTTCGATCGCGTTGTTATCAGCGGACATGGTCAAGGCGGTGCAGGGACACGCGGCGGAGTATCATAGGTACGTTCGTCAAAAGCACCTTGTAAGGCAGAATTCAGCGTCCTTAGTCAAGGTTTCCCGCTGCCCCCACGAACATGCCCCCCTCGCCCGAACCGCCGCCCTGCCCTTTTGAGAAGCGCTTCCCCTCCCAGTTGGTGCGCGACGACGGATTCTTCATGAGTCTGGCCTACAACCAGGCCATCGACGCCTGGCGACAGGATGAGGTACCCATCGGCGCCGTGATTGAAATGGGAGGCGAGATCGTCGGCGCCGCGCACAACATGGTGGAGGGCGCCAAGGATCCCACCGCCCACGCGGAAATTCTAGCGATCACCCAGGCCGCGGCGAAGTTGGGCGACTGGCGCCTCACCGGTGCCACGGTTTACGTGACCAAGGAGCCGTGCCCGATGTGTTCAGGAGCGATGCTGATGTCGCGGGTCAAGCGGGTTTGCTACGCGGTGCCGGACCCGAAGATGGGCTGCCTCGGCGGTGCCACAAATCTCAACGACTTGGCACGGGTGAACCATCACGTTGAGTTGACCGCCGGCGGGGTCCTCGAAACTGAATGTCGAACCCTCCTGCAGTCTTTTTTTCAACTGAAGCGACGTGAGTCGGAACTTTGATCCGATTCCAAGCGCAGTGAGGAGGAACCCGTCAGTCGCGGAGATCCGCGAAGACATACCTCGCAGTTGACGCAAGCGCGAGCCAGTGCATCAGTTAACGTCCGCTTCTGCGATCCCTCCAACCGAAAACTATATCAATCCCATGGCCTACGAACTTCCGAAACTGCCCTACGCCCCGAACGCGCTCGAGCCGCACGTCGATGCCAAGACGATGGAAATCCATCACGGCAAACACCACCAAGCGTACATCACCAACGCCAACAACCTTCTCAAGGATCACGCGGCCCTCGCGGCCCTCGACGTGAACGCGTTGATCGCCGACCTCAGCAAGGTCCCCGAGGCCATCCGCGGCGGCGTGCGCAACAACGCCGGCGGTCACAGCAACCATTCGTTCTTCTGGACCATCATGGGTGCCGGCAAGGGCGGCGCCCCGAAAGGCGCGCTCGCGGCCGCGATCGACGCGCAACTCGGCGGCTTCGCCAAGTTCAAGGAAGATTTCGCCAAGGCCGGCGCCACGCGCTTCGGTTCCGGTTGGGCCTGGCTGGTCGTCGGGACGGACAAGAAGCTCTCGGTCGGTTCCACCGCGAATCAGGACAGCCCGCTGATGGGCAAGGCCGTCGCCGGCATCGAAGGCAAACCCGTCATCGGCCTCGATGTCTGGGAACACGCCTACTACCTGAATTACCAGAACCGTCGCCCCGACTACATCACCGCGTGGTGGAATGTCGTCGATTGGGACGCCGCGGAAGCGAATTATCAGGCGGCGATCAAGTAACACTTCGCCGGAATTCTTTGACCTAACCCAAGGCGCGCCGATCACGGCGCGCCTTTTTAGTTTTCACGTCCGGCGCGAAAACTACGGCGTCCAGACGTTAGCCTCCATCGCCACAAAATTGACCGGGCTGATGCGGGTGCTCTTGCCGGTCTCGGTATCGAGGACGTGCAGCGCACTCGTGTTCTTGTCCCGCGCCGTGTACACGAGGTGTCGGCCATCGGCCAGCCACGCCGGCACCAGACCGTCAAAGGGCGCCTCTGAGACCACGGTCGCTTTGCCGAGGGAAATATCGTACACTGCGATCTGAAAACGGCCGCCACCCACGCGCACCGTGCAGGCAATCTTGTTCGGGTTCGTGCGACTCCAATCCGGCTCGGCGACATAGGTGTAGCCCGTCACAAGCCGAGTCGTGGAGCCGCCGCCCGCCGCCATGGTGTAAAGCTGCGGGCCCGGCTCCATCGTGAAGACCAACCGCGTGCCGTCCGGCGACCAACAAGGAGACGCTTTGACGGCTTCCGAGCGGGTCTTGCGCGCGACCTGCCGACCCTGCGCGTTGCTGACATAGATTTCCGGCGTCCCCTCTCCGGTCAAAATCATCGCGACCTGCTGCCCGTTTGGGCTGAAGCGCGCGCCGCTGTTCAGCCCGCGAAAACTGACAAACGTCGAGCGGGCATTCGACGCGAGGTCATGTTGGAAAATATCGGGAAAGCCGGACTTGTAGAAGCTCGTGTAAAGGAGCCGCGATCCATCGGGGGCCCAGCGTGGCGTCAGCACCGCGGCATTGTCCCGCGTGATCTGCTTGGCGTCGGTCAGAAACAAATCGGAAACGTAAACTTCCTTCTTGCCGGTACGTTCACCAATGAACGCCAGCCGGGCCGTAAAGAACCCGCGCAACCCGAGACCATTGGTCTTCTCCACGGCCACGTCGGCCGCGCGTAGCAAGGCATGCCGCAGGTTGTTGCCGGTCACTGTCTCGCTGGCGACCGGCGAGCCGGCCGAACCTTTCGTGATCTCCACGCGCACCTGCGTCGCGCTGACCTGGGAAAACTTGATGTCGTAGAGGAAATCCGACGCCACCAGGCGGTACCGTCCGTGCACGTTGAAGGCGGCGAGGGCCAGCGTGTTCAGTTCGGGCGCATTGGCCGAAACGCGAACGGCGATACTCTTACTGTTGTAATCGAGGACAATCGGGCCGACGTTCCGCACTTGGGCAAACACGGATCCGGCTCCAACCGCAAAAACCAGGACGAGGCGAAAAAGAGTTAGCATGGGAATTAGGCGGGCGGGCAAAATGCCACGGTCCCGGCATTTCTATTTGCTCCACGCCGCGGCATAACAACTCTTATTTCTCAACCATCTATTTTTTCCCACGTGACGCCCGACGATATCAAGGAACAGCTCAAGAAAGTTAAGTATCCCGGATTCAGCCGCGACATCGTGTCGTTCGGCTTGGTTCGCTCCGCCGGGTTTCTCGACGGCACGGTGAAGGTTTCCCTCGCGCTCGCCAGCAACGACCCCAAGACACCGCGCCAGCTGAAAACCGACGTCGAGCAGTGCCTGCGGGACTTGCCCGGCGTTAAGGATATTATTGTCGAAATCGCCGTCTCGCCCGCGAAAGCGGCCGCCGCGCCGGCCGGTCCCGCCGCCGGCGCCAAGCCCGGTGGGCCAAAGCCCATCCGTTTCGCCGTCGCCATCGCCTCGGGCAAGGGCGGCGTGGGCAAGAGCACGTTTGCGGTGAATCTCGCCTGCGCGCTGGCCCAAGTCCTCTCGTTTGCCGGCAAACCAGGCCGCGTTGGCCTGATGGACTGCGACATCTATGGCCCCAGTGTTCCCCTCATGATGGGCCTGAGCGGCCGGCCCGAGGTCGAGGGCGAAGGCGCCGAAGCGATGCTGGTGCCAATGGAGCGCCACGGGGTGAAAGTGATCAGCATGGGATTCCTGGTTGACGACAACACCCCCGTCGTCTGGCGCGGACCGATGATCATGAAAACGATTCAGCAATTCGTCCAGAATGTGAAATGGGGTGAATTGGAGGTGTTGCTGGTGGATTTGCCGCCCGGCACCGGCGACGCCCAGCTTTCGCTCGTCCAGACCCTGCCACTCGATGGGGCCGTGATTGTCACCACACCGCAACTGGCTGCCACCAACGTGGCCCGCAAAGGCGGCCTGATGTTTCAGAAGGTGAACGTTCCCCTGCTCGGTGTGGCCGAGAACATGAGTTACTTCATCGATCCCGCAGGACAAAAGCATGAACTCTTTGGTTCCGGTGGCGGTATCGTGACGGCCGAGAAACTGGGCACGACCCTCCTTGGTCAGGTGCCGCTCTTGCCTGAAATCCGGGCCGGTGGCGATACGGGCGAACCGATCGTGGTCAGCACGCCGGCTGGCACCGCCGCAAACGTTTTTCGCGAAATCGCCGAAACCCTCCTGGCCCGGCTCATGCAGGCAATCCCGCCGCGCATGTGACACTTAGGCGAAATTGTGGGCATTGACAGGATTCCTTCGGACCACTCAATTTGTAGCGCACTGCATGACTTCTCCTGCTCAAGAGCCCTCGACGTCCCGCGAGTTTGTCAAGCAATCCAGTCTCTATCAGGAATTCCTCGCGGAACGGGAAGAAATTCTGAAGCACAAGTGGTTGGAGTCCGAGCGACTCGGCTACGACATCGGTTTCGAACGGGCCTTGCTCGACTGGATTCGCAAGCACCGGGAAAGCTGGCGCGCCGCGCGCCGCCACCAGCAACAACCACCCTCCTCGTCGCCTTCGCCCGACCATTCGGCCACGCCCTTCGCGTCGCCCACGCCCCAAGAAAGCGTCAGCTGAAGCCGCATTCAGCGTCGCCCGGGCGCGACCAAACTTGAGCGGGAAAACAAAAAGCCGGGCGATTGGCCCGGCTTTACTTTTAGGGCTGCAACTGATGCAGCCAGCGACGGACGAAATTACTTAATCTCTTTGTGTAACGTGTGGCGCTTGAGGAAGGGATTGTACTTCTTCTTTTCGATGCGCTCCGTGACGGTCTTCTTGTTACGGAAGGTGAGATAACGCGACACCGGCTTGCCCTCTTTCTTGGCCTCGGTGCACTCCAAAATTACTTGTTCTTGCATGGTTTTAAATGGTTGAAGGATCAGAGGAAACGGCCTGTGCCGCATCACGCAACCCCAAACTTCACGGCCCCTTAACCGACGGCTCGGGAAAGACGGCCGATTTGGCCCGGGAGAAGGTTTCTGCCGATAGGGTTGGATTGGCCTCGATGGAATCGATCTTCGTCTGCTGCGAAACACGCCCATCAACGAGCACCGTGATTTCATAGGGCAGCAACACCCCTTCCACTGGCCGAAACTCAGCATAGCGCGTCGCAATTTGAACTGACCGCCCGCCCGGGCTCGTCCGTGATTCGACGCGCAGGGTAATCAAATAGGAATCGGGATCGATCAGGAGTGAAAAGGTTTCGGTTAGTTTTCGGGTCACCAACACCCGCCATAATTTCCTGCCCTCGAATTCCACCTCTCCACCGAACTCCAGCACGTAACCCCGGTCCGCGCCGGCCACGAGTGGGTCGTCAAACTCCGCGTCAGCGGCAAAACGCCTGGCCGCTCCCTCAGCCATGGCTCGAAAGTGCGGCGGCCAGGCACCCGTATCGAACTCCCACGGCGGCTCAGCGCCATCCGAACCTTGAACCAGGGTTCGACCGCTTCCCTCGGTCTCAAGGCGGATGCGATCGGGCCGCGCCGCCGAAAGCGTAAAGCGCACGCGTTTGCCTCCCGCGACGACGTAGCCCGAAACCCGCATTGCGGCCAAGGTCGCGATACGCTCCTTGCCGCCAATCACCTCAAGATGGACCCGCACGATCTCGTCGACCTGACCGGCAAGCGCCAGCCGCACTGAACCAATCAATCCGAGGATGAGCCAGGCCAAGCGCATACCCCGTGTTGCCCGACCCGGGAACGCTCGACAAGCCTCCGCCGCGAGGCTGCGCCGTTTCGTTTGTGATTGTTGGGCGTCCGGGTACGCGGCTAGACCGCTCCCGTGTCCGACGAAATCACGCGCGTCTTCTCCGATGTCCACTTTGGGGATCGCGCGAGCCGGGTGCGCCGGCTCGCGCAGTTGGGCCCGTTGCTCGAAGGCGTGAGCCAGCTCGCACTGAACGGCGACACGCTCGATACGCGCGTCGGTCCGGCGCCGGCGCAGACCGCCGCCGACCACGCCGAGGTCATGGTATTTTTCCGTCAGGCAGTACCAGCGGTGACCTATGTCACGGGAAATCACGACCCGGACGTTTCAATGAGTCACGTGATGGATTTCGCGGCCGGCCAGGTGTGTGCCACCCATGGCGACATTTTTTTCGAAAACATCGTTCCGTGGGGGCGGGACGCCGCCCTCATTACCCAGCGAATCGAGGCCGAGCGGCGGTCGCTGCCGGAAAATGCCCCTCCCAGCCTCGAGCAGCAGTTCGGCATCTGGCGGCGAGTCGCCGCGTCCATCCCCCAACGCCACCAATCGGAACGCCATGGTTTGAAATATGCCTGGCGGTTCGCCGCCGACACCGTGTGGCCACCCACCCGCTTCCTGCGCATCCTGCGCGCCTGGAAAGTCGAACCCGGCCTCGCGGCCACCTGGGCCCGCCAACATCGACCGGCCGCGAATTTCATCCTCACCGGGCACACGCATCGGCCGGGTATTTGGCAGATGCCGGGGGGCCTGACGGTCATCAATACGGGCTCCTTTTGTCCTCCGCTGGGGGGCTACGCCGTGGACATTTCCTCGACTCGCCTGGTCGTCCGCGAGGTGACGGCGCTTCGCGGCGCGTTCCAGCCGGGTCGCAGCGTCGCGGAATTTGCGCTCGCCGCAGGTTGAGCTTTGCCCAAAACACAACGGATGAGCATCGAGTTCGGCTGGTGGTCCAAGGACGCTGAAGGCAGAAAACTTCAGATCAATGTCGCCGTGCACGGCGGGAACATCGAGTGGACGCACCATCAGGGCCACCACACGTCGTGGGAGCCATACACCCCGTCGGACGACGATCGCGAACGCCTGGTATCCGAGGCGGAAAAACGCGTCCCGCGCCGGCTCATTTCCACGAAACAATTTGAGGAAATCAAACGCCTGAGCGCGAATGCCGGCCCCGGTCGACTCGCGGGCCGCCGCATTACCGGTCTTGGTCCGTCATTTCAATGACCGCGCCGCGAGCGGCCAGAGCAGCTTGAACGACGGGCAGTAATTCTCCGGCTGCGTGGCCACGCGGCGCGAAACCTCCGCCGGCGCGACCCACTCGCCGAATTGGATTTCCTTCGGTTCCAGCGTCAACGGCCCGTCGTGGTTCAGCCGATAGACCCAGACAAACTCCCACGCGGTCTCGACGCAGGCCTCAATCCGAAACCACCGCTCGGGCGCCGCGCTCACCCGCACGCCGATTTCCTCGTACAGTTCACGGCCGGCCGCGGTGTCATAGTCTTCTCCGGCATCGAGGTGCCCGGAACATGACGAATCCCACAAGCCGGGGCAAAGGTCCTTCAGCATCGAACGTTTCTGCAGGAAGACGCGACCGAGGCGATCGAAGACCAGCACATGCACGGCTCGGTGCCAAAGCCCCGTGGCATGAACCTCGCGACGCGTCGCCCGCCCGACGACTTCGTCGCGGTCATTGACCACATCGAACCATTCCTCGACACCGCCGACCTTTACATTGCTGTCCATTCGTGTCCATTCGTGGCCTTTCCAACGGAAAATACCATGCCGAAAATTGATGTCAGCAAAGTCGCGGAGATCCTCAAAAAGAACCAAATCGACCCGGCCCTCCTTCGCCGCGTGATTGAGGAAATGAACCTCGCCGTGCAGCCTGACGCCGGAGAGGAAAAGCCGCCCGCGATCAAGAAGCAGTTCGTCTTTCTCCTAAGCGATCCGGATGGCAGGATGCCCAAGCACGATTTCGTCGGCTGGGTGCTGCAAATTCCCGAGGAAGAAAGTCCGGCGACGACGTTGGATCGCGTGTTTCGCAGCTCCTACGATTTCAACACCACCCAAAAGGGCCGTCTGCTCCCGGTGAAGACCGTCGGCGAGGCGATCGAGAATGTCCCCGCCAAATTTTTCAAGGAAACGGAAGTCTGGGTAAAAACCAAAACCCCCGTCCTGGTGATCAAGACCGACAACGACATTCCCAAAGAGTGATCCCGCGGGAAGCCCCTCGTCCTCAGGGCAGCGCCTTCAAGCGGACCTCAAAGATTTTTGGCCACCGCTTGCCGGTCACGAACAACCGATCGTTCGCCGCATCGTAAGCGAGACCATTGAGCACGTCGGTCTCCGGCCGCCGCTCCAGCAACGGCAGCAAACCGGCGAAATCAATCACGCCCCTCACCACCCCCGTGGCCGGGTCGATCCGCACGACCTCGTCCGTCTGCCAGACGTTCGCAAAAACCTCCCCCTGGATATACTCAAGTTCATTCAACCGCTCCACCGGTTTGCCTTTCGCCGTGACCTCGATGGTCCGGTTTACGGCAAACGTCGCGGGATCGATGAATCGCAGCCGCGCGGTTCCGTCACTCATGATCAGCCACCGGCCGTCGGTGGTGAGGCCCCAGCCCTCGCCGGCATAGGTGAACTCCTTTTCCCGGCGGAAGGTGTCGGCATCGTAAACCAACGCCGTGCCGCTGTGCCAAGTAAGCTGAAAGGCCTGCGACCCGATGACGGCCAGTCCCTCCGCGAAATGCTCGGCCGAAACGGAAACCTGTTTGAGCACCTTTCCCGTGCCCAACTCGACCTCCCGCAAGGTCGACTGCCCATTCAGGCCGGTGCTCTCGACCAGGTTGCCATGGCGAAAAACCAATCCCTGCGTGAAAGCCAGCCGGTCGTGCGGCCAAGTCTTCACGACCTCGTAGCCATACCGCGACACCGTCCGGGTATCGGCCGGGCTCGGCGGGACACTCGGGGCGTGCACCGAAGCGGGCCGGCTGCACGCACTCAGCGCGAGAAAGGCGACCAGGCGCAGTGCCCCTCCCGCCGAAACCGGATTTGCGTTTTTCACAACGCCGTTGGGTAATGGCGGGGTAGATCCAACTCAACCTCTCTCTTCCGTGTCCGTTAAAAACACTCCGCCCCCGCTCCTGTACGCCGACACCGAGCGCAGCGCAGACGCGCTCTATTTTGGCCGGGTCGCCGTCCCCGACCCGTTCGTCGCGTTCGGACTGCGCGGAAAGAAATATGCGGTCGTGGGCGCCCTTGAATTCGGCCGCGTGCGCCGCACCTCGCAATTCGACGTCGTCCTTCCGCTCGAAAAGTACCTGCAGCGCGCCCGCGAGCTGTGGCCGCAGCGCAAACCCGGGGCCGCCGAGGTGATCTTCCTGCTCGCGAAGGATTTCAAGCAGTCGCGGTTCACCGTTCCCGATGATTTCCCGGCCGGCGTCTTCGACAAGCTCTTCGAACTCGGACTCGACCTTACGGTGGCCGAAGGGGCCCTTTTTCCGGAGCGCGAACTCAAGACGCCCGTCGAAGCCGCGGCCATTCGGGAAGGCAACCGCTGCAGCGCGCTCGGTTTCGCCGCCGCCGAACGGATCCTGTGCGCCAGCCGGGTGCGCGGCCGCAACCTCGTTTACCGGAGCAAGATTGTGACCAGCGAATCAGTCCGGTTTGCGATCGAAGTGGCCTGCCTCGAGGCGGGCGCCGTCGCCGCCCATACCATCGTCGCGGGAGGTGATCAGGGTTGCGATCCCCACGAGCGCGGTTCGGGCCCCCTGCGCCCCCATGAACTCATCGTGGTCGACATTTTTCCCCGGCTGAGTGCCAGCGGGTATTTCGGGGACATGACCCGCACGTTCCTGCGCGGTCGCGCCAGCGATGCCCAGCGCGCCCTGGTCGCGGCCGTGCGGGCAGCCCAGCTGACCGCGCTCAAAACCATCCGCGCCGGCGTGAACGGCCGCGAGGTCCACGGCAAAGTCGTCGAAGTCTTTACCGCCCGCGGTTACGAGACGAAACACACGGCCTCCGGTTCGGTGGGATTTTTTCACGGCACGGGCCACGGTCTGGGCCTCGCGGTGCACGAACCGCCCCGGATGAGCGGCGCGGTCGACTATCGCCTGCGCAAGAATTCCGTCGTGACGGTCGAGCCCGGACTTTATTATCCCGGTCTGGGCGGGTGTCGGATCGAGGACGTCGTGCAAGTGACGACCCGCGCCCCGAAGATGCTCTCACGCTACCATTACAACTGGGAATTTTGATGAAAGGCCTCGCCCCGCTCCTGCGAAAAATCTCCCGCTTGCGCATCCTCGTTGTCGGGGACGTGATGCTCGATCACTATATTTGGGGCGACGCGACCCGCATTTCCCCGGAGGCACCGGTCCCGGTCATCGACATCGCCAAGGACACCTGGAGCGCCGGCGGTGCGGCCAACGTGGCCCTCAATATCGCCTCGCTCGGCGCGCGTTGCAGCGTCGTCGGTTTCATCGGTGACGACGAAGCGGGCGCGAAGCTCACGGAGATTCTGCACGAAAAGAAAATCGCCACGCTCCGCACTCCCGGGAACGCGACCACCATCGTCAAAACCCGCGTGCTCGTGCAGCACCAGCAACTTTGCCGGCTGGATCGCGAGGCGCCGCCCGCGGCCTATCAAATCACGGCCGCGCAAATCGAGTCGCTCCTGGCGCGGGCCATGGCGGATTGCGATGCCGTGATCCTCTCGGACTATGCCAAAGGCATCCTCACGGATGAGGTCATTGCCCGGATCACCAAGCTGGCTCAGGCCACCGGGAAGTTCATCGCCCTTGATCCCAAGCCCCGCCGAAAAATCGGATTTCACGGGCTCGACCTGATCACGCCCAACAAGCGTGAGTCGATGCAGCTGGCGGGCTTGGAGATTTCTCCCCAAACGCCTTTCCCCGCCCGCGCCGTCTGCGCCCGCTTACATGAACTCTACGGCACGAAGAATCTTGTCATCACCCTCGGCGAGGACGGCATGCTGCTCAGTTCCAACGGTCGGATTGTGAAGACGATTCCCACCGCCGCCCGTGAGGTCTTCGACGTCTCCGGCGCCGGCGACACCTCGCTGGCCGGACTTGTGCTGGCGCTGGTCGCGGGCGAAAACCTGGAAACCGCCGCGCTCTTCGCCAACGCCGCCGCCGGCGTGGTCGTCGGAAAAATCGGCACCGCGACCGTCACGCCCGCCGAACTCCAAGCCTACGTCGCGCGCGAATCATGAGCAAAGGGCTGTTTCTCGATCGCGACGGCACCCTCATCCTCGACAAACACTACCTCGCTGATCCCGCGGGCGTGGAACTGATCCCGGGAGTCGTCGACGGGTTGCGACGGGCCCGGTCGCTCGGGTACAAATTATTTCTGTTCACGAACCAGTCCGGCATCGGCCGCGGGCTGCATACGCTCGATGACGTCCTGCGCGTGAACGCGCGAATGGAAGAACTCCTCGGCCTGCCCCATCCGTTGTTTACCGACATTTGCATCGCCCCGGAGTCATCCGACCAGCCCCCAGTCTATCGCAAACCCTCGCCTCGCTTCATCGTGGAAACCATCGCCCGCCACTCGCTCGACCTGACGCAGTGCTGGATGGTCGGCGATCGCGAGGGCGACATTCAAGCCGGGCTCAACGCAAAAATTGGCGCCGCCGCCGTTTGCACGGGAAAATACGACGCCGCCGGCTGGGCCACGCTTGCGCTCCCCGGGGTGCCCGTATTTCCCAGTTTCAGCGAATTCGCCGCAACATTGCGGTAGATTTGCCGGGGTCATGAAAAATATTCTCCTCCGGTTCGCCGGCCTCGTCGGGCTCGCCGCCCGCCTCGTCGGCCAGGAAACCGATACGTTCGTTTCACTTCGGGCACCGGTCATCGCCCTGACTCACGCCCGCGTCATCGATGGCCGGGGCACGGCATCGCGCGACGATCAAACCATCGTGATTCGCGACGGACGTATCGCCGATATTGGCCCCAGCGCGGCAACCTTCATCCCACCCGGCGCGCGAACCCTCGACCTCGCCGGCAAGACCGTGCTGCCCGGCTTGGTGATGCTGCACGAGCACCTCTTTATTTCGGCGCGCGCCGTCCCCTCGTTTCACGTCAATGAAATGGAGTTCTCCTTTCCACGGCTCTATCTCGCCTGCGGTCTGACCAGCATCCGCACTGGCGGGAGCATCGAACCCTACACCGATCTCGAGCTGAAATCCCGCATTGACGCCGGCACGATGCCTGGGCCGAAGCTCCACCTCACCGCTCCGTACCTCGAGGGCGTACCTTCCCCCATCACGCAACTGCACGCGGTCAGGAACCCCGATGACGCCGCCCGCCTGGTGAACTTCTGGGCCGACAACGGCTTCACCTCCTTCAAGTGTTACCTGCATCTGCCGCAGGAGGCCATGCGGGCCGCCATCGTCGCGGCCCATCTGCACGGTCTCAAGGTCACCGGCCACATCGGCGCGGTCACTTATCGCGAGGCCGCCGAACTCGGTATCGATAACCTTGAGCATGGCTTTTTCGCCGCGACCGACTTTGTGCGCGGCAAGAAGGAAAACGAGTTGCCCAGCCCCGTGATCGTGGCCGCCAGCCAGGATGAACTCGACGTCAACGCACCGGAGGTTGCCTCGCTCATCTCCTTTCTCGTCGAAAAACACGTCGCGCTGACCTCGACGCTGCCGGTGTTCGAAGCGAGCGTACCGGGCCGCCCCCTTCTCTCCGCCCGCGAACTCGAGGCCTTCTCCGCGCCATCTCGCGACAGCTACCTGCGCACCTGGGCCCGCGTCAACGGACCCAACGATGGCCGCGCCGCCTCGATCTGGAAGAAAATGCTCATCCTTGAAAAGATGTTCTTTGCCGCCGGCGGCCTGCTCGTCGCTGGAACCGATCCGACCGGCTATGGCGCAACCATCGCCGGCCACGGCAGCCTGCGCGAGGTCGAGTTGCTCGTCGAAGCGGGGCTCACGCCGGTCCAGGCCATTCAGGTCGCCAGCTACAACGGCGCCCGCTGGTTGGGGGTGGAAAAAGCCGTCGGTAGCATCGAGGCAGGCAAAGCCGCCGATCTTTTCATCGTGGCCGGCGATCCGTCGAAGGACATCGCCGACATCCGAAAAATCGAGACGGTCTTCAAGGACGGCGTCGGTTACGATTCCCCGAAGCTGATCGACTCGGTCAAAGGCTGCGTCGGCATCCAATAGCGCATGCCCGAGCTCGCCGAGGTCGAATTTTTCCGCCGACGCTGGCATGAAGCCGCCGTCGGGGAGCGCGCGCTCAAGGTCCTGACCCACGACAAGAAAAGGCTGCTGCGCGAACTCAACCTGCAGGCTTTCCGGCGCGCCCTCACCGGCGCGACCCTCCAATCGTCCGAAGCCGCCGCGAAGCAGATGCTCTTCCGCTTCAGCGGGAACGCCTGGCTCGGAATCCACCTCGGGATGAGCGGTGAATTGAGCGTCACGCCACCGGATCACACCGCCGGGAAGCACGACCACTTGGTCCTCGTCACCAAGCGGCATGCCCTGGTCTTCACCGATCCCCGCATGTTCGGCCGAGTCGAATTCCATCTCGGCACGGAGGCGCCCCGCTGGTGGACCAAGATCGCACCGTCCATTCTTTCAGAAGCGTTCACGGTGGGAGCCGTGGCCGCTTTCCTGCAGCGCCGGGCCCGGGCGCCCATCAAGGCCGTCCTGCTCATGCAGGAACGTTTTCCCGGGATCGGCAATTGGATGGCGGACGAAATTCTCTGGCGTGCCTCCCTTCATCCGGCGCGACGCGCCGGTTCGCTCACCGCCGCGGAAACCCGCACGCTGTGGCGCGAATGCCGGCACGTTTGCCAACTCGCCCTCGGCACGATTGCCGGCCGGGGCCAGCGCCTGCCGCCCAATCTCAACGCGTTCATTCCGAAAACTTGGTTATTTTGGCACCGGTGGGAGGACGGCGGCCGCTGCCCGCGCACCAAGACGCCCCTCGCCCGCGCGGCCATCGGCGGCCGCACCACCTGCTGGTCCCCGGCCCGACAGAAGCTCCAACCACGATGACGACCCCGGCCAGACAACGGCTCGACGAACTGCTGGTCGCCCGCGGCCTCGCGGTTTCCCGCGCCCAGGCGAAAGCGCTAATCATGAGCGGCCGCGTCCTGCGCGGCACCGAGCGCCTCGACAAACCCGGCAAGGAGTTTCCCGTCGACGTGGCGCTCACGGTCGAGCAACCGCCGCGCTTTGTCAGCCGCGGCGGCGAGAAACTTTCGGCCGCGCTGGAAACCTTCTCCCTGGATCTGCGCGGCGCCCATGTGCTCGACGTCGGCGCGTCCACCGGTGGCTTCACGGACTGCTGCCTGCAAGCCGGCGCGACCGACGTCGTCTGCGTCGATGTCGGCCGGGCGCAGCTGCACGCGAAGCTCCGCGCCGATCCCCGCGTCACGAACCTCGAGAAAATCAACGCCCGCTTTCTGACGGCCAAGGACCTGCCCCGGACAGACTACGATATCGTCACCATGGATCTCTCGTTTATTTCCCTGAAGACGGTGCTGCCCGCCGTGTGGCCGCTGCTTCGCTCCGGGGGCACTCTCGTCGCGCTCGTGAAGCCGCAATTCGAAGCCGGCAAGGCGGAAGCCACCAAAGGGCGCGGGGTCATCCGCGACCCGGCGGTGCAGGAGGCCACGCTCGCGGCCGTGAGGAACTTTGCCCTCACAGACCTGGCCGGGGCCAGGCTCGTCGGCGCGATCGACTCGCCGATCACGGGCGCCGATGGCAATCGGGAGTTCTTGCTCGGATTGCGGAAGGAAACCAAGGTGACGGCGTGATTTTCCCCGCCCCTTCCGAGCCTTCTCGATGAAGCCCATTCGCAAACTTGCGTTCGTCGTAAATGACGAAAAGGAAGGCGCCTTGGAGTTGGCCCGGGAGCTCGCCAAGATCGCGCAGGCATCCGGGGTGCACTGCAAGACGACGATCCGCGCCCCACTACCGGCTGGTTTCTTGCGCGGCTACGATGCTTGTTGCGTCATTGGCGGCGACGGCACGCTGCTCGGCGTGGCGCGCGAGTCCGCACACGAGAACGTCCCTATCATCGGCGTCAATCGCGGCAGCCTGGGGTTTCTCACCACCTTTTCGGCCGAAGAGGCGCGCACGCATTTTAGCGGATTGCTCGGGGGCGCTTTTCGGGTCGATTACCGCGCCATGCTCGACTGCTCGACCGGAGCCGGCGCCCACGATCTCGCGCTGAACGACGTCCTGCTGAAGGATGAAATCAATTCCCGCCTCGTGCGCCTCGAAGTTTTCGCTGACGGCGAGCTGGTGACCGAATACACGTGCGACGGATTGATTTTCTCCACCCCGACGGGCTCCACGGCCTACAATCTTTCGGCCGGCGGCCCGATTCTGCATCCGTCAGCCGAAGTGATCGCGATGACCCCGATTTGCCCGCATACGCTGAGTAACCGCTCCATTATTTTTCGGGACAATGTGCGACTGCGTGTCTTCAACCGCACGAAAGACTCGCGCCTGCTCGTGGCCATGGATGGTCAGCGCAATCTCAAGGTCAGCGCCCGTTCGCCCGTGGAAATCTCGATCGCCAAGCGCCGGTTGCCCCTCGCCCAGCGCCTCGACTATTCGCATTTTTCGGTGGTGCGGGCGAAACTGAAGTGGAGCGGCGGTTTCGTGGAAAAGAGTTAGCGACGGTTTTCGCCCTCGGGGTAGTCAGCGCTCAACCACGCGACTCGGAGACTCGCGCCACATCGCGCTGGGCTCCGACCGGCGTCGGCCGTCCGGATCCATCACAACAAATTAATCAAGTCCGCGCGAATCGCATCGACGCGTTTATAGGCCGCCATTTCCGCGGGCATCCTCGCCAGGGCCCGGCGCAGTCCGCTACCCGCCGGCTCGCGGGCGAGTTCATCCAAGCGGCACAGCGCGATCCGAATGCCGAAGGCGATTCCGCCGGTCCGCGGCAGCGCCATCACGGCCTGCTCCTCGACGCGGAGCCACAGTCGGTCGAGCGCGACCGGCGCGCCGGGCGCAGGGATGCCACGGTCCGGATGAAGATTGCGTTCGTCCGTGGCGGCCAAACCCCAGTTGTCCCGCAAAAAAGCCACGCCCGGTTTCATCCGCGAGAGAAACTGGTGAATCGGCGCGGCCAGCGCGGAATTAAGCCCCGGCACCACGTCGTGAATGAAGTCCACCGTGTGCCCGATTTTTTCGGTGAGGGCCCACCCGGACGCGAAACACACCACGCCGCCCTGCAGCCGAAAACGACCGCCCGCGTCCGGCGAGAGGAAAAGCACATCCGGCTCGAGCACGGCGCCCAGTTCGTGAATCGTCGGGCGCCACGGGGCGCTCCCGCGCGCATCAGCTTGCGCTGGCGGTCCGGCGACCGCGCTCTGGCGGATGGCCGCAAGGCTGCAAAATTCCTCCAGTAACGGCGCGGCTTCGGGCAAAAGTGCCGCATAGCAGGCCGGGGACGCTTCCAGCCATTTTCGCCGCTCAGCAAGTAATCCGCCGCCCGCATCCTGGGGCCGAAAAAAATCCTCCGGGGCGCCCCGGCGGAGGGTGAGGTGAAAACGGTAATCTCCGTCGGGAAAGAGATGCGCGTAGGCGCTCACGGCCGCACCACGAGTTGCGTGCGCTGGGCCCGCGTAAAATAGCGGGAGGCAAAGGCCGCGAGATCAACAATGGTCACCGCGTCGATCCGGCCGTCATAGTTCTTCCAGTCGTTAATCGGCTGGCCCTGCAGGGCATTGAGGCCCGCGTGCATGGCCCGCGCCGAGTTGGTCTGCAGGCTTTGCCGGCGACCCGCCTTCAGCCGCGCCTGACACCGCGTCAATTCCACTGCCTCGACCCCGCCGAACTGCACCCGGGCGATCTCGGCATCGATCTCGCCCAGCACTTCCCCTTCCCGGCCGGGCTGGGTCCCCGCCATGAAATAAAACATGCCGGCATCGAGCCCGGTCACGCGCGCCGACCGGACGAAATACGCGAGCCCCTTCTCCTCGCGCACGCGCTCAAAAAGTCGGGAAGCCATGCCGCTGAACAATTCATCCGCGACTTCGCCAACATAGAAATCGGCCGCGTTGACCCGCGGGCCGGGGAACGCCTGGAGCACGACCGCCTGCTCGCGCGGTTGCTGCTCGATGAAGTCTCCGCCCTGAGCCGGCAAGTGAATGGCCGGATCGAGTTTCCGTCCGGTCGGCATTTTTCCCGCCGGAATGCGGGCGAGGAGCGCCTGCAATTTTGGGCCGAGCCGGCGCGGATCGAAATCGCCCGCGACGGCGAGCACGACGTTCGGGCCCACACACAGGCGGCGCCGCAGTTCCACGAGGTCGGTCGGCGCGAGGACTTTGACGCCGGCGAGATTCCCATACGAATCGAGCGCCAGCGGATGCGCGCCAAAGAATTTTTCCCGCAGGCGTTTTCGCGCCAGCGTCACGACGTCGTCATCGTCCTGCTGTAGCGCGGCCACCTGCGCATCGCGTTCCAACGCAAATGTCGCCGCCTTGAAGGCCGGCGATAAAAGGGCCTCCCCAAGGACGGTCAGGGCCCGGTCGACGTCTGGCGGCAAGACTTCCACGGCAAGACCGAGGCTGTTGTTCCCCGAGAAGGGGCTGAAGGCTCCGCCCACTTCCTCGATGTACTGGGCCACGGCGGCGGCGCTGCGCGACCGCGTGTCCTTGGTCAACAGGGTGGCGAGCAACGCCGTCGACCCGCTCTTGCCGGGTTCCTCAAACCACGGACCGCCTTGCATCATCAACCGGAGATGCAGATTGGGCAGCCGTTGGTCCGGCTGCAGCAACAGGCGCGCGCCATTCGGCAGTTTGATTTCGGAAAACTCCGCCACCCCACTCGCCATCACTGCGGCCGGGGAAACCGCCGCCGCGGCCGCCGCCGGATTGATTGACACCGAGGTCAGGCGCGCGGGCAGCAGATATTTCTTCAGCGCCCGCTGGAGGGTGGCGGGCGTCACCGCACCGAGGTGCTCGAAATAGGTCTTGCTGTGATCGAGATCACCCACGACCACCTCGGCCACGCCCAGGCGCGACGCCTGCCCGCTCATCGTCTTGCGCGAATCGATCTCCGCCACCACCAGCTGGCGCATCGCCTTCTTCAATTGCATCACCGTGAATCCACGGTCAGCGCAGCGCGCGAGGCATTTTTCAATCGCCCTGACGGCCGCTTCCCGTTTCGCCGCGTCGCAGTTGAACGAAATGCAGAATAGCCCGCCCGTTCCCGGATTCCAACTCGAGGTATCGATGGCATGAACGAGGCCCGCCTTTTCGCGAATCTCATGCCACAACACGGAGCTATCGCCGTGCCCCAGGATGGTCGCCAGCAGGTCGAGCCTGGGGGCGTCCTCGTGGGCCAGGCCCGGAATCGGCCAGGCCAGGACGGCCCGTGAAATCTCCACGTCTTCGAAGCGGTGCTCCGTGCGCGGAGCCAATTGCGCCGGTTCCTCCGGCACGTAGACCGGCGCGAGCCGCGTGCGCGCCGCGGCCCCAAAGTGCTGCATCACGGCCGCCTTGGTCGCCACGACGTCAAGGTCGCCGACGATCACGACCACGAGGTTGTTGGGCACATAGCGCGCGCGATAATAGGCGACCAAATCCTCCCGGGTAACCACCGAAAAAACATCGCGGTGCCCGATGATGGGCTGGCGATAGGGATGCTCCCGAAAAGCCGTGGAAAAAAGTGAATCCCAGAGCCGGTTGTCCGGCTCGTCCTTGGTCATCGCAATCTCACGCAGGATCACGTCTTTTTCCTTAATCACTTCCTCCGCCGGCAGCGTCGAGTGCAACACCGCGTCCGCCAGCAAATCGATCGCCACCGCCGTGTGCTCGCTCGGCAGATCGATATAATAGACCGTCCGGTCAAAGGTCGTGTAGGCATTGATGTACCCGCCGTGGGCCTGGACGGTCGCACTGATATCGCGGCCCGCGCGGCGTTCCGTGCCCTTGAACAGCATGTGCTCCAGGTAATGCGAAAGTCCGGCCCCGAGGTGCGCCTGCTCGTGGATACTTCCTGTTTTGACCCACACCTGAACCGACGCGAGCGCGGCCGAAGCATCCCGTTTCAGGATGAGCGTCAGCCCATTCGGCAGCAACGTGCGCTCAACCCCTTCCTGCCAAAAAGGGTCCAACAGACGAAGATCGGCGGCGGTCGAAGAGGTTTTGCGCATGACAGTAGCAGCAATGAATCCCCGAGCGCCGCGAACGGGTCGATGCAAATTTGGCCCGCCGGGATTTCGGGCGGCCGCGCGAACTCAAGTCGTGCCCACCGCTCCGGACGCCGACGCGCCGCGCGGGCGCTTCGCCGGCTGGAAGGGTTTTACGAACGCGTCGTCGAATTCAAAAATGTCCGCAAAATCCTCCCGCCGGTCGCTTTCGGTTTTAGAAAAGACGTTGTATTCGATCAGGTTGAAGACGATCTCGCCGAAATCACGGCACCGCCGGACGCCCCAGGCATTCAACACCGTCTTCGCCAGCGGTCCAAACTGCTCCAACGCGTAGGCCCGAAGACCCTCGAGTAATTCCGCGCCGCTGACGTGCCGCGACTTCTCGGTTCGGACGGCGTCCTTCTTGCGCAATTCCTTAACTTTTTGATCCAAACCCAGTCGCACAAAATCGTACGCCTTTCGGTCAAAACGGGGATCTTCTTTACAGATCAGGGTGACGACTTCGTTAAAATCGGGTTGTTGCATCGCGGAAACGTACCTCACTTTGCCCGCGTCGCTCCTGGGCGCAACTCTGGACGCGTACGAACACAGACGTCCTTATCCGGCCAAATATTATCTGGAAAATTCGCCTAAGACGTCAAATAATTGCAAGAATGATAGCCTCGACCCAAACTAATCATCCCCTAACCGGCAATAGTAAGATCCCGGGAAAGACGCCGACGGCTATCGAGTTTTCGACGGCAAAATTAAAATTAGCGGGTCTCCGGATCACGCAACCGCGCCTCGCCATCCTCGCCACCCTGAGCAAGCGCGCCCAACCCACCAGTATTGAAAGTCTCCATGCCGACGTCGGCGTGGAAAAATGCGACCTCGTGACGGTCTACCGCTGCATGGCCGCCTTCGAGCAGATCGGTCTGGTCCGCCGTTCCTTTTTTCACAACGGCACCGCCCTCTACGAAATCAATCTCGGCCAGCCGACGCGTTATCACGTGGTGTGCAAGAGTTCCAACCGGGTGGAAGAGTTGGACGCGCAAACCTCCGAGGAACTCCGGCACGCGATCGAAAGCGTCCAGGGAAAACTGCGGGCGCACGGCTATGCCGACGTCGGACACATCGTCGAGTTCTTCGGTGTCGCCCCCCAGCATAACCGAATCCCTGCCCCCGTTTCGCATCCGGTGCGCTAACCCGCCGGGACGCCAAGTCCCTTCTTCCCGGCGCGGGCCTTCGGCCCGCGCTTTTTTATTTCCGCCGGCCGGCCCGTTGAAGCCGGCTTGCCAAATTGGCTCCGCCACCCGAGGTTCAGCCTTGCTCCCCATGTCCTCTCCCATCTCCCGCCGCACCGCGCTGCGCTCCATGGCCGGAGTCGCCGCGCTCGCCACCCTCCCCCGTTTGCCGGCCGCTGACAACGCCACTCCCGTGTCCAAGAGCCCCGGCACCTTCGCCAACCATTCCGTGTGCAAGTGGTGCTACAAGGACATCCCGCTCGAACCGTTCGCCAAGGCGGCGAAGGAAATCGGCCTGGCTTCGATCGAACTGCTCGCGCCCGAGGATTTCCCCACGCTGCGAAAATACGGCCTCTCCTGCGCCATGGTCAGCAATCCCACCCTGCAAACTGCACCGGGCGTGACGATCGGCCATATTCCCAAGGCGTTCAACCGGCTCGAACACCACGACATTCTCACGGGACTCTACGAAAAACGCATCGCCGAGGTGGCCGACGCCGGCTTTGAAAACCTGATTTGTTTTTCCGGCAATCGGGAAAAAATGGACGATCAACAGGGCCTGGAAAACTGTGTGGTCGGGCTAAAACGCCTCATGGCGGTCGCCGAAAAACGCCGCGTGACCATCTGCATGGAACTGCTGAATTCGAAGGTGAACCACAAGGACTACATGTGCGATCGCACCGCCTGGGGCGTGGAGTTGGTCAAACGCGTCGGCTCCCCCCGGTTCAAGCTGCTCTACGACATCTACCACATGCAGATCATGGAGGGAGATGTCATCCGCACCATTCAGGAGAATCATCCCTACATCGGCCACTACCACACGGGAGGAAACCCCGGGCGCAACGAGATCGATGAAACGCAGGAAATAAATTACCCGGCGGTGATGCGCGCGATTGTGGCGACAGGTTTCAAGGGTTTCGTCGCCCAGGAATTCATCCCGAAACGCGATCCGCTGACCTCCCTGCGCCAGGCGGTGAAGATCTGTACGGTCTGATCGGGCCAGGGCCGCCCATGCCTCCCCGCTCGCTGTTTCTGGCCAGGGCCATTCGTTACGGCCTGCTCAGCGCAGGGTCGTCCGCCCTCATTTCCGGCGGGGTTAATCTTTACGCGGCGTTTCAGCTCATCGATTCGTCGGCGGAACAATCGCTCGGCCTCACCCGCCAGGAGGTCATCGCCTGGTGCTGCGCCTCGATCGTCGCCGGCGGACTCTTGTTGTTTTTGGGCATCCGCCGCAAAGCGTGAACCATTCTTCCGAAGCCGAATCCGAGCCCTCACCGTCACGGACGCGAAACGGACTGGGCGCCAGCGTGTGCCTCGGCGTCGTTTCCGGCAGTGGGTTGGTCCCTTCTACCAACCTGCTCACGGCGCCGCCAGCAGCCGCCGCAACGTCTCGTCAACGAGCTTGGGGTTGGCCTTGCCTTTGCCAACTTTCATCACCGGGCCTTTCAGCGCGTTGATCGCGCTGTCCTTGCCACTCTTGAATTCCGCCACGGCCTTCGCATTCCCGGCGATGGCGTCGCGACACCACTGCTCCAGTTCGCCGGCATCGGTGGGCGCGGCCTTCAGGCCCTTGCGCTCGGCGATGGCCTCGGGTTGGTCACCGCTGGAAAACATCTCGATGAAAATCTCCTTCGCCGCGTTCGTCAGCACGGCCCCAGAATCGACCAGCTTAACGAGCGCCGCGATCTGCGCCGGACTGACCTTCGACTGCGCCAGCTCAAGCTTTGCGCTCCCCAATTCCCGCAAGAGATCGTTCGCGATCCAGTTTCCGACCGCCTGGGGTTTACCACTGAGTTTCGCGGCGGATTCAAAATAATCGGCCAAAGTCCGATCCCAAACCAGGACCGACGTCAGCGTGTAAGGCAGTTGATACTGCTCGACGAAACGCCGCTGCTTGTCGAACGGCAGTTCCGGACACTCGGCGCGCAGACGGGTCTTCCACGCCTCATCCACTTTGACCGGCATCAAGTCCGGATCCGGGAAATAGCGGTAATCGTGAGCCATTTCCTTTGAGCGCAACGACTGCGAGGTTCCCGTCTGGCCATCATAATCACGCGTTTCCTGGACGAGCGTGCCGCCCCGCTCCACGACCGCGAGCTGCCGCTTGATCTCGTGGGCGATGCCATCGCGCACGAAGGAAATCGAGTTGAGATTCTTGAGCTCGACCTTGGTGCCAAGCGTCGTCTGACCCACCGGGCGAATGGAAATATTGGCATCACACCGGAGCTGCCCTTTCTCCATGTCGCAGTCGGAGATGCCGCCATAAACCATGGCCGCCCGCAGTGACGTGAGATACGCGTAGGCCTCCTCCGCCGAGTGCATCGCCGGATCGGAAACAATTTCCATCAGCGGCGTGCCGGCCCGGTTGTAATCGACGAGCGAATCGGTCGCGCCGTGATTCAGCTTGCCGACGTCCTCTTCGAGATGGATGCGAGTCAGGGGGATTTTCTTGTGCTCGCCCATCAGGTTGCGCGCCGGTCCCGGGAGTTCGATCTCGACGGAGCCGCCCAGGCAGAGCGGCTGATCGTACTGCGAAATCTGGTAGTTCTTCGGGGAGTCGGGATAAAAATAGTTCTTCCGGTCCCATTTGCAGACGGGCGCAATCTGACAACCGAGGAGCAACCCCGCCTTGATGACCGCATCGAGCGCCGCCTTGTTCATGACGGGCAGCGTGCCGGGCAGCGCGAGCACCACCGGGTCCGTTAACGTGTTGGGCTCATGACCGTAGCCCGCGGCCACACGCGTGAAAATCTTCGACCGCGTCTTGATTTGAACATGAACCTCGAGACCGATGACAACTTCGTAATTCATCAGAGATTCGGATGTCTGGCACTCCACTCGTGCGCTTTTTCATAAGCCTGCGCGATCGCGAGCAGGCCGGCCTCGTTGAAGGGTTGGCCGATGAGTTGCATGCCGATCGGCAACCCGCTTTTGGTAAACCCGCACGGCACGCTGATTCCCGGGAGACCCGCGAGATTCACGCCGATGGTATAGATATCGCACAGGTAAAGCGCGAGGGGATCGGTTTTCTCGCCGATCTTAAAGGCGGGAATCGGCGACGTGGGCGTAAGCAACGCGTCGACGTCGCGATAGGCGTTGAGAAAATCCTGGCGGATCAGCGTGCGGACTTTCTGCGCGCGGAGATAGTACGCGTCGTAGTAGCCGCTCGAAAGGACGTAGGTGCCGAGGATAATCCGGCGTTTGACCTCCGCCCCAAATCCTTCGGCCCGCGACTGGAAATAGAGGTCAACGACGTCCTTCGCATTCTTCGCCCGGTGACCGTAGCGAATCCCGTCGTAGCGGGCGAGGTTCGAAGACGCCTCGGCCGTGGCGATGATGTAATAAGTATCGAGGCAATACTGCGTGTGCGGCAGCGACACCTCTTTGATTTCGCAGCCCTGCGCCCGATAAAACGCGATGGCCTTCTCGACCGCCGCGCCGATTTCCGGATCGAGCCCGGCGCCAAAGTACTCCTTCGGGATGCCCAGCCGCCACGGGCCCTGGCGCGCGCCGAGTTCGGCCCGATAATCGGGCACGTCGGCTTTGAACGACGTCGAATCCAAGGGATCGTGGCCGGCGATCGCACCCAGCACGATGGCGGCGTCCTCTACCGTTCGCGCAAACGGCCCGATCTGATCCAGCGAAGAGGCAAAGGCGATGAGACCGTAACGCGAAACCAACCCATACGTCGGTTTGAGCCCGACGACTCCGCAGAACGCCGCCGGCTGGCGAATTGAACCACCCGTATCGGAGCCCAGCGTCGCCGTCGCTTCGCCCGCCGCCAGGGCCGCGGCGCTGCCACCCGACGAACCACCGGGCACGCGCGTCGGGTCCCACGGATTCCCCGTCGGATGAAAGGCGGAATTCTCCGTCGACGAACCCATGGCGAACTCGTCGCAATTCAGCCGCCCCCACAGCACCGCCCCCGCCTGCTTGAGCTTGACCGTCACCGTCCCGTCGTAGGGCGAAACGAAGTTCGCGAGCATCTTGCTCGACGCCGTGAGCGGCTGGCCCGTCACCGCGATGACGTCCTTCAGCCCAATCGGAATTCCATCGAGCGCTCCCCTCGCCTGCCCGGCCGCCCGGCGGGCATCGGATTCGGCCGCCTGCGCCAACGCGTCGGCCTCATCAAACGAGTTAAACGCCTGCACCCGGCCCTCGACCGCCTTGGTGCGCGCGATCACGGCCTTCGTCAGATCGACGGCAGAGTATTTTTTCGCGGCCAGCCCAGCCGCATGTTCCGCGATGGATTGAAAATAAAGTTCAGACATTGCAGGAGCGATGGGACTCGGATTGAGCGGCGGGGGTGATGGTGGCGATGCTCGCTACCCACTCCCCACCACTTCTTCATTCAATCACCTTTGGGACCACAACCATGTGGTCGCGGTGCGCCGGGGCGTTTTGCAACGCGCGGTCCACGGGCAATCCCGGCCGGGCGATATCCTCGGCCCAGACATTATCCACCGCGAACGCGTGAGCGGTCGGCTCCACCTGGCTGACATCCAGTTTCCCCAACTGTTCGATATGGTGCAAAACGTCGCCGAGCTGCCGGGCGTATTCCGCCTTCTCTTCCAGCGTGAGCGCCAGTCGGGCGAGCTTGGCCACGTGATCGATATTCAGGTCGGTGGTTTGAGACATGACTGAGTAAAGGGCGGGTTTATGCGAATCGCAGGTGCCGGAAGCAACGGGCAAAATCTGGCGTCGTGCAATCGTTCGAAATCACGCAGGAAGTTATGGCTTCAGGGCGTTTTCGACGGCCTGCTGGTACGCCCGGCGCATGACGGAGTCGTCCGCGTTAGGCAGCTCCGCCCGCTGGATCATAAAGACGTAGACCAACCCCCGCGTCGGATCAGCCCAGCTATTCGTGCCGTGGGCGCCGCCATGGCCAAACGACCCCGGCGTCAGCGTCGAGTTGGCCTCCATTTGCTTGGATGGCCCGACCACGTTGAAACCCAGCCCCCACCCAATGCCCGGCCGCGTTACAAGGTCACCGGTTTGAATTCGGGTCATTTCAGCCACGGTTTCGACCTTGAGGATTCGGCGCCCGCCGGCTTCCCCGCCATTGAGCATCATCTGGTAAAACTTTGCCACGTCCTCCGCCGTCGAGAAGAGCCCCGCTCCGCCGAGCGCCGGTCGCCCCCGATCGGCAATCGCTCCGCCGTAGAGGTACTTGATGACGACCTCCTCCAATTTTCCGGTCGCCGGATTTTTCCGGTAGTTGTGGGCGAAGCTCGTTTGCTGCTCCGGTGTCAGCCAGAATGCAGTGTGTTTCATCTGCAGCGGATCGAGCAGCCGTTTCTGCATGAACGTGCTGAAGGGTGTTCCGCTGACGACTTCGACCACGCGACCCAGCACATCGATCCCCGCCGTAGAATAACCCCAGCGGCTGCCCGGCGGAAAACGCAGCGGCTCGCGCGCGACCACCTTGCTCATTTCCGCCAGCGTCCAATGCGGGTCGGTCACCACATACTCGCCCAGGCCACTCCGGTGGGTCAGCAGATCGCGCAGCGTGATCGGACGAGCCGGCTTCACCAACACGCGACGTTCGGGGGTCTGCTCGTCCATCAGCCACTGCTGCTTGAATTCCGGCAGGTACTTCTCCACCGGGTCGTCAAAAGTGATTTTTCCGTCGTCCGCCAGCAGCGCCACGCACACCGCCGCCATCGGTTTCGTCATCGATGCGATCCAAAAATAATCGTCGGGGCGCAGCTTCCGTCCCGTGGCCAGATCGCTTTGGCCCACCACCGAGAGGTGCAGCACCCGATCTTTCGACGCCACAAGCATCACGGCGCCGGAGATTTCGCCCTGCTCCACGAACGGCCGAACGTGTTCGGACACACCCGCGAATTTGTCCGGCGCCGCCCCCAGGCGTCCGACCAAAAACGCCAGGGCGAAAAAGAAATGGGGTAAGCGGAATTTCATCGGTGTTAGCTAGCCCGCGGTCGATATGACGAAAAGGCTTAATTCGCCCAGACCGTAGCGCCGGCCGGGAACGCGCAATAGAAATTGCGTTCCGCCCTACGCCCGCAGCGCAATGCTCCCGTCTGCCGTAATCGCCTGCCGAATCTTCGTGCAGACGGCATTGACCTCGTCGTCCGTCAAGGTCCGCTCGCTGGAACGGAACACGAGGCTGAAGGCCAGGCTCTTCTTCCCTTCCGGCAGTCCCTTCCCGTGATAAACGTCGAAGACGTTCACGGACTCAACCGCGAAGGACTTGCCGACCTCCGTCCGCGCCGCATTTTCCACGACTTTCTGCACGCCCGCCGCCGGCACCGCCAAATCGACCACCAGAGCAAAATCCCGCAAGGCCGCGGGAAATAGACTGAAGTCGGCGTAGCGCCGCCGCCCTGACACTGCAGCAAGGTTCTCCGGGAGGATGGCAAACAAACCCGCGTAGACTTTACCTTCGACCCCGACGCTTTTGACCATCGCCAGGTTCAAGAGGCCAAAGCGGGCCGTCCAGCCTTGCTCCAACTCTCCGGCCGAGGCCGCGTGCCCAACCTGCCAGCCGAGATACGACTCTTCCACTGGCTTCACGAAGCGCGCCGCGAGTTGAACGCCAGCCGCCACCGCGAGGGCTTCGACGTGATGCTTGACGGAATAAAAATCCGCCGGTTCCCGCCCGCGCCAGCTGCGCTCGCCAATCGGATCGGCAATGACGAAGCCGACCGCGGCACACTCCAGATTCTGGCCGTTGCGCTCGATGAAAATCCGGCCCGTCTCGCAGAGGCGGGAAACCGTCACGCCACGCGACTGGTTAAGCTTGAGCGACTCGAGCAGCCCGGTGATCAGCGTTGGCCGCAGATGCGATTGGTCCTCCACGAAAGGATTTTGCAGGGCGAGTTCCGCCGCGGCGGTCTGCGAAGTCCAGGTGGCGACCTCGGCGGCCGGTCGCAGCGTGAGATTGACGCACTCGTGGAAATCGTGACCGACGAGATAATCAGTCACCCGCCGATTGAACTGAACCACCGGATCGTCATCGCCCGGCAAGCCGGGGGACGAAACCACCGCGGCCGGAATCTTCTCCGTGCCAAAGAGCCGGAGCACCTCCTCCACGAGATCGATCGGCCGGTCCAGGTCATCGCGCCAGCTGGGAATTTCCACGGTCCACGCCGTGCCGCGATGGTCCGAGGGCTCTTCGCGCGTCACCGCGAGTTCGAGGGCCTCGAACGCCGCGCGCATGTCCGCTTCGGGAATCTCAAAGCCGAGCTTCTCGCCGATGAAGCCATGGGTCACGACAATCTCCCGCTTCCACGGGACTTCGCCGCCCACCTGATAAGCCGGGCCGACCACGCTACCTCCGGCCGTTTCGATGATGAGATCGATGGCCCGATAAGCCGCCTCCAGCGAACTGTGCGGGTCCACGCCGCGCTCGTACCGGTAAGAAGAATCGGACTGCAGTCCGAGCGCGCGCGAGGTCGAGCGAACCGACTGGCGCTTGAAGCATGCGCACTCGAGGACGAGGTCCGTCGTGTCGTCGCTGACGCCGGAATTTTCTCCGCCCATGATGCCCGCAATGACCACGGGCCGGCTCGCATCGGCAATCACCAGCATGCCGCTGTGCAAGGCCCGCTCCTTCCCGTCGAGCGAAGTGATTTTTTCGCCATCCAGCGCGCGCCGGACGATGATTTGGTGGCCGCCAAGCTTCCGGGCATCGAACGCGTGCAACGGCTGGCCGGTTTCCAGCATCACGTAGTTGCCGACGTCGACGACATTATTGATCGGCCGCAGCCCGACGGCCTTGAGCCGCTCTTGCATCCACGCCGGGCTCGGCCCGATCTTGATGCCGGTAATCACATGGGCGCTATACAGCGGACAGTCCTCCGGCGAATCGACCCGGACTCCCGCAAGGAGATCGGGCCGCTCCCCCGCCCCACTGGCGAAAGTGCCGTGGAAATTTTCCTGCGGATAAATCAGCGGAAGTTTGAACCAGGCCGAAAGCTCCCGCGCGATGCCCAGATGCGAAAGGCAATCGGGCCGGTTGGGCGTAATCTCGATGTCGAAAACCACGTCGCCCGGCGGTAGCGCCTCGTTCATCGGCAGACCGAGCGCCGGCTTGTGGGTGAGAATCAGCAGGCCGCTGTGCTCGCGGCCCATCCCGATTTCGTCCGGTGAGCACATCATGCCGTCGGAGAGCTGGCCGCGGATTTTCGACTGCTTGATTTCGAAGTTACCCGGCAGGATCGCCCCCGGCAGCGCGACCAGCACCCGGTTGCCGGCGTCGCAATTGTTCGCGCCGCACACGATGGTCTTCACGCCGCCCGCCGGACCGATGTCCACGGTGCACACGGAAAGCTTGTCGGCGTTCGGGTGTTTGGCCCGCGTGAGGATTTCGCCCACGACGACATTCGTCAGTTGCGGTGCGCCGGTGCGAATCACCTGCTCGACTTCGAAACCCAGGAACGTGATCGCGCGGGTGATCTCGTCGACGGGAGCGTCGAGTTTGACATAGTCCTGAAGCCAGTTGAGGGAAATTTTCATTCGATGCCTTGTCTACGATACTCGTGGTTTCGCCGCCCGCTCAGGCAAATTGTTTGAGGAACCGCAGGTCATTCTGATAAAAATAGCGGATGTCATCGATGCCGTAGAGCAGCATCGCCAGGCGTTCGAGCCCCATGCCGAAAGCGTACCCGCTCCACACTTCGGGATCGTAGCCCACCGCCTCGAACACCGTCGGATCGACCATCCCGCAGCCGCCGATTTCGATCCATTCCTTCTTCACCTTGGGAAGGTGCTTCGCCGTGAGGTCGACCTCGAAGCTCGGCTCCGTGTAACCGAAGTAGTGCGGACGAAAACGGGTCTTCGTGTCGGAACCGAGCAGCGCCGCGAACACGTAGTCGAGCAACGCCTTCAAGTCGCGCACCGTGACGTTGCGGTCGACGTAGAGACACTCGAGCTGGTGGAAATTTGCGCTGTGCGTGGCGTCGGTCGTATCGCGGCGATACACCCGCCCCGGTGACACAATCCGAATGGGCGGCGGACCCTTGAGCATGGTGCGGATCTGCACCGATGAGGTATGAGTGCGGAGGAGATATTTCTCTCCGGGATTCATCCGTGACACGTTGCCGAAACGGGCCGCGGTGGGAAAATAGAACGTGTCCTGCGCGTCGCGCGCCGGGTGATCGGACGGCGTGTTGAGCGCGTCGAAGCAATAGTACTCGGTTTCAACTTCCGGCCCGTCTGCGACCGTGAAGCCCACCTTGCGGAGAATGCGGCACATTTCCTCGCGCACGAGCGTCAGCGGATGGCGCGTCCCCGGGCCGATATCCGGCGAAGGCAACGTCACATCAACCGCGGGTCCGAGCTGCGCGGCCAATTCACCGGCGGCTATTTGCGCGAGCGCGGCGTCGAGTTGCGCCTGCAACTTCACCTTCGCCTCGTTGATCAGCTTGCCGAGGGCCGGCCGCTGCTCTTTGGGCACCGCGCCCATCTGCTTCATGAAGGCCGTGAGTTCACCGTGCGGACCGACATAGCGCGCCTTGGCCGCCTCAAACTCCGGACGGGTCTTGAGCGTCGGCAATTCGGCGGTGGCTTTGGCGAGAACGGCGGAAAGTTGGTCTTGCATGAAAAGGAGGACGATAAAGGGCGGACTGGTATCGTGCGCGGATTCTCAAACGTTCGCCAGTCTTTCGTCCACGATGACGACGAGAGGTCGAACGGGCGGAGGTAACGACAAAAAAGAAGGACGGCATCCCACATTCGCGGGACCCGTCCTCCGGCTATTCGAAACTGGCGACGAGCCCACGAGGGGGTCGCGTCGTTCGGACTCAGGCCTTCTTCGCGGCGGCGGCCTTGGCGAGCAGCGCGTCCTGAGCTTTTTTGACCAGGCCAGTAAACGCCACTTCGTCGCGAATGGCGAGATCGCTCAGCACCTTGCGGTCGAGCTCGATTTTCGCGGCATGTAGGCCCTCGATAAACCGACTGTAACTGATGCCGGCGATGCGGCAGGCGGCGTTGAGGCGCACGATCCAAAGAGAACGGCGATCGCCCTTCTTCTTCCTGCGGGCGGCATACGCGTATTGCCACGCGTGTTGAACGGCTTCTTTCGCGTAGCGGAAGAGCTTGGATTTGTTGCCGAAATAGCCTTTGGCGTATTTCAGCACTTTCTTGCGTCGCTTGCGCGACGCGGGAGCGTTAGTTGCACGAGCCATGTTGTGTGATAATCCTTTTAGGTTAGTCGCTGGCGGGCCGGCTGTAACAATTCACCCGCCGAGCGAAGTTTAGGTTGAGCGTCGACCGATTACAGGCCGAACGGGAGACAGCGCTTGAGCGCCGGCGCGTGGCCTTCAGCCACCAGCTTGTCGCGAGAGGCACGTCGCTTGGACTTCGTGCTTTTCGCGCCGAGGAGATGACGGAAACCGGGCGTGCGGCGGATGAGTTTGCCCGTGCCAGACAGTTTGAACCGCTTGGCGACAGACTTCTTGGTCTTTTGCATGGAGAGAGTGTTTAAAAACAGAGGTCCCGCCCCCGGTTGGCAAGGGAATTTTCACCCACAAACGCAATCCAGCCGGCAAAGGCTAGCGTTTTGGCGCCTGGAACGGACCGGAACCTCAAGCATGAACGTAAACCGCGACGCTCACGGCAATCATCGAAAGGACCGTCAGGGCGAGAAACAGCGGTAAAACGAACCGGAACCACTTGCCGTAGGAAATTTCCGCCGTCGCCAGATAGGCGAGCAACATGCCGGAGGTCGGGGCGAACATGTTAATCAGCCCGTTGCCGAGGATGTACGCGACTACAGTCGCCTGGCCGCCGACCCCGGACATGCCTGCGATCGGCACGAGGATCGGCATGCTGACCGCCGCTTTGGCCGAACCCGATGGGATCAACAGGCCGAGGAACATCTCAATCAGAACGAGTGCCATCCCCACGACGTAATGGGGCAAATGCGCCGCCCAGCCGGCGAGAAAGTTGACGATTGTGTCTAGAATAAGCCCATCCTGCAGGATGATTTCGACCCCCTTGGCCATGCCGACGAGGAATCCAGCGAGCACCATGCCCTTCATGCCATCGATCATGCTGTGCACGGCCCGCCTCGGACCGAGGCCTGCCACGGCGGCAATCAGTCCGCCCATGAAAAGATAGTACGTGGCAAACTCGACGTCCTTCCATCCCCGCGCCGTGGCGCCGTAAATCAGCACGGCTACGGAAAAACCCAGGAGGGCGACGATGGTCCCGTGGCGCGCGGTCATCGGCGTGGAACTCATTGGCGGAGCCGCGGCTCCGACCGTCGGTGTCCGGGCAAACCGCATGACGTAAAAAATTCCCGCCGCCATGAACACCACCCAGATTCCGAGGCGAAACGCGAGCCCGCTGAACACCGGCACCCCGGCGATCGGCTGCGCGACCATCAGGATCACCGGATTGGCGACCGAGGCGATATAGCCAATTTTGGCGGAGACCGTCACGACCGCGAAGCCAAACATCGGTTCGAGCCCGAGCCGCTTCGAAAGCGCCAGGAAGATCGGGATGATGAGAAGGTATTCCGAAATCAACCCGAGGAAGGTGCTGCCCGCCGAAATCGCGAGCATCAGGATTACCGTCAGGAGAGCCGTCTTCCCGCTTGTGAGGACCAGCAACCGCTCGATGGCAATTTCGACCGTGCCGGTGGCCCGCAGCACGCCAAACATTCCGCCCAGCGCGGCGATCATGAAAATCAGGCTCGCCGCCCGCACCATGCCCGGCGGCACCGACGTGAAGATGGCGGCAGGACTGGCGGGGTATGCCTCCACGTTACCGGGGGCCGGCGCATGGGGCAGCAGACCCGCCGCGGAAATTTCCTTCGGCACCGTGGCGTAGGTGCCGGGCTTCACGAGGCCCTTGGCCGTGCGTTGAAAAATACCCGAGGGAATGGTCCACGTGAGCAGCGCGGCCGTCGCCAGCGCGACCAGCATCATCAGCACCGGATCCAGCGACCAGGCGCCGCGCGCCTTCGGGTTGGGGGCACTCATGCGACGGCCTGCCGAGTCCGCTGGGCCATGGCATGGGCAAAGGCCGTGAGATCGGCCTGAACCTCGGCAAAGCCAGGGCCGCGTTGAAACGTCGCTTCGTTCATGTAGAGCGCGCGATTAAGTTCGATTTGGACGCTCGTCCGCCCTTGGGCCGGCTGGCCATGGGTCCGGATGATGTCGGCGCCGCGGTACGGATCGTTGATTTTCACGTGGTAGCCGAGCCGCGTAAAATAGTCCGCAACCCACGCCGTAAATTCCGGGGCCGCGGTCGCGCCCCCGCGATCGCTTATGACCAAATCAGGACGTGCCGCGCCGTCGTCGCGGTTCATCGCGTTGCCTCGCGACTTCATCGAGTGGCAGTTAAAGTGGTACACCACGCCATGGCGGCGCCAAGCGGAGTCGAGCGCGGACTGTAGGGCCTGGCGATAGGGCGTGTAGTACCGGTCGATACGCTTCCGCACCTCTGCGACGGAGAGCTTGCGGTGGTACATCGGCACGCCGGGCAACGCGAAGCGACGGATGAGTCCCATGCCGCGTCGGGCGTGTTCACTCAGTTCAATCGGGGTCGGCCACGCTGTTTCGAGCAGGTCGGGGTCGAGGTCGCTCACCGCCCGGTTCGCATCAATGTAGGCGCGGGGGAAACACGCGGCCAGCAGCGTCGCGCCGGCGGCTGGCACAAAGCCGAACAACTCGTCCACAAACGCATCCCACGTTGTGCAGATCTCCTCCCGCGACGCAATCGGGGCAAAATCCTCCGGGTATTCGATCGCGCTGTGAGGGGAATCAAAGACCAGTGGCGCTTGTGGCGCGCTCGGCGCCCGCAGGACGAACGGTGCCGGAGCATCGGAAGGTGACATCGGCGAGAGGGTCGCAGGAGGAGTGCCCGACGGACTAGTCGCGGTAATTCAGTGCCGGCTGACGGTCGCCGAGCAGAGCCGAATAGATGAAGCCGGACCCGCGACGTTTCTCGAGTTCCGCCTTCGCGTTCGCGATGACACCGGGCGTGGTATACAAATCGATGATCGTCCCGGCCATCGTCTTCGCCGCGACATTCATGCCCTTCAGGCCCAGCGTGGTCCCACTGCAGGCGGCGGCCTGCCAGCTGTGGCCGGGAGTTCCCGGCGCAAATGAAGCGGCGCGCAGGCCGACCGTGGGCACCGCCCAACTCACGTCGCCGATGTCGGTCGAACCACCGCCCTCTCGGGGCGGGCTCGCATTGAAGGGCTGCACGAGCGCCGCGGTTTCCGGTGCCCCCGCCGTCCCAATTACGGTCTGCCCGAGCTTCAACGCGAACGCCCGTTCCTCCGGCGTGTAGGTGACGCCGCCGACCGCGTTGAGATTTTCCTGCATGATCCGGCCGAGCACTTCGTTGGGCAGCAAATCATAGACGCCGCCCGTAATTTCCCATTCGACCTTCGTGCCCGTCCCCAGCGCCGCGCCGGTCGCGGCCTTTTCCACGCGCTCCCAAACCGAGGCCACGATTTCGCGGTTGGGACTGCGCACATAATAGTAAACCTCGGCAAAAGCCGGCACCACATTTGGCGCCTCGCCGCCGTGTGTGATCACGTAGTGTATCCGGGTACTGTCGGGCACGTGCTCCCGCATCATGTTTACCATGTGGTCCATCGCTTCCACGCCATCGAGGGCCGATCGCCCGCGCTCCGGCGACGCCGCGGCGTGCGACGCGAGACCGCGGAAACGAAACTTGCCCGACTTGTTCGCCAGCGAGGGCATCATCGTGATGCCATTGCGATCGGCGGGATGCCAGTGGACGACGGCGTCGACATCCTTGAAAAGTCCGGCGCGAACCAGGTAAACCTTGCCCGATCCACCCTCTTCGGCCGGGGTGCCGTAGACCCGGATCGTGCCCTTTTGGCCCGTCGCCTTCATCCAGTCCTTCACGGCGACGGCGGACTCGGCCGAGGCAGTGCCAAATAAGTTATGGCCGCACGCATGGCCGGCCAGAACCCCCGCGCGCTCTTTTCTCTCCGGAATAGCCTCCTGTGAAACGCCGGGCAAAGCGTCAAATTCGGCGAGCACTCCGACGACGGGTGACCCGCTACCGTAAGTCGCCACAAACGCGGTCGGGATTCCGGCCACGCCAGCTTGGACGGTAAACCCCTCTTTTCGGAGTTGCTCCTGCAGGAGCGCGGAACTCTTCACCTCGTGGTAACCCACCTCGGCATAGTTCCAAATCTTCATCGCGATGCCCTCGTAAACGGACTTGGTCTCGTCGATCCGCCGGAGCACATCCGGCTTGGAGGTTTGGGCGGCGACCGGCAGTAGGCTGGCGAGAAGGATGGGCAGCAGGCGTTTCATTTTAGGAGGGTGAGCGATCGCGGGCCATCGGCCCGACCCAAGGGAGGAGAGCGCGTCCACGAACGGCGGCCGGATGGAGCCGGCCGCCGACGGGACTAGAATTGCCGGGTAAGTTCCATGGACCAGATGCGACCCGGGAACAGCGTCGCATGCACCGACGTCGCGTAGCCGGCGGTGTCGGAGGTCAGGGGCGGCTCCTGATCGAACAGGTTGATTACGCCAACGCGGACCGAGGTGTTGCGCAGCCATTTCGACGCATCGCGATCGAAGCGATAGGCGATCGAGGCGTTGTAGCTGATGACATCGCGGACGATGTAGCGGTACGCGAAGCTGCCGCTGTCAAACTGCTTGGCGATGTACTTGGGCTCGCCGAGCTGCGTGTACACCGCGGCGCTCGTCGTCGCGGCAGAGTCGGCAAAAGCCCCGGTGTAATAGGCGCTGAGGTTGCTGCTCCAATTGTTCTTCCGCCAGTTCATCGTGGCGGTGCCGCGCCACCGGGTGGTGCCGTCGATATCCAGCCGCTCCTGATTCGTGGGCGTGCCCCCCACGGGCGTCCGGATTTGGTAGGTGCTGATAAGATAGCTCCAATCGGTGCTGAGCGAAACCCGGCCGATGGGCAGCGTCGGCAGGAGATAGTTCACGCTGAAGTCGATGCCGTTGGCATAACCGCGGGCGAGATTTTCGTACGGCGCACTGCGCGAGAAGACGGTGCCCACCGCCGCGACCTGCTGGGCCGCCGGGCGGGTGGAATTGTAGGTAGCGAAGGCCGCCAGTTCTTGAGCCGTCGGCGCAAAACGCACAATCGCGGGATCGCCCTTGTAGTTGGCCGTGCCGCTGCCGGCATCGATCTGGCCAACCGCCCGGCCGGCGGCCAGCTGGGACTGGGTGTAGGCACGGAGGAGCACATTGTCCGAGTCGAGAATCTGGGTGTCCAAGCGCGAGCCCACGACGTCAGCCTGATCGATCTGCCAGTAATCCGCGGTCACCGACAGGCCCTTAACCCGGGGCACTTCGAGCACTAGGCCGGCACTCTTGCCGGTGGAGACAATCGGTTTCAGCTTCGTGTTGCCCGAGGTATAATTGCGCATCACGTACGAGGCCGTCCCCAGGCTCTGCGAGAGATAGGGGTCCACGCGACCGGGCAGGCTGTCGACCGTGAACTGGTTGGGCGCGTAGAGCGTCGGCAGGTTGGGCGCGGCGAAACCGCGGTTGTAGGAGGCCCGCACCATCAACCCGCTGTAAGGGCGCCAGTTCAGACCAAATTTTGGCCGCGTCGTCGTGCCGAAATCACTGTAATTCTCATAGCGCGCCGAGGCCGTCAGCTCGAGGGAATGGAAACCCGGGATTTGTTTCTCGGGCATAATCACGGGGATGACGGACTCAACGTACGCGCTGTAGACATTGCGGTTGCCCGACGAGTCAGGCTTGGGTGAGGCGAGCACGTAGTCGTTGTCGTCCGGGTTCAATCCGGAGCCAGGGGGATTAACCCCGACGTAGGGCGCGCGATGGTCAATGAACTGCTCGCGCCGAACCTCGGCGCCCGCGGCCAGCGTCACGGTGTTGCCCAAATAGTGGAACAGCGGACCGGACGTGCGGAAATCGAAGCTGGTGATGCCGCTGAAGCCTTCGCGCCGCCAGACCTGCACGAAGGTATCGAGGACACTCTTCGGATTCGTGTAGGGCTTGTCGGCGACCACTGCATTGCCGGACACGCGGAAAGTGGAGCCGAAGGGATTGAAGGCGGTGGCATCCGTCCGCCGCAGCGCTGCCTGGAACAAGGATTCGCGAACCGCGCGGGGAGAAATGTCTGAGGTATAGGCCCGCGTATACAGCGCGCCACTTTCCCAGGTCCACTGATCAAAAACCTTGCCGCGCAGGCCCACGACTCCGCGATAGACGCCAGAATTGACGTCGACGGCTTCGGCGCCGTTTTCGAGCAAGGACAAGGCGAGGAGCGTAATCGGCTGCGCCGTGCCGGTCAGGCGCGGAGTGCCGTCGGAGTTGGGGGCCCCCGTCGGAGAAAAAAAACGCGAACCGTACGGGTTGAAGGGATTATCCACCGACAGCGGCGCCAGTTGGTCGCCCGTCGGGGCGTTGAAATTGATCGGCTGCCGGAAAAGTCGCGTCTTCGCATGATAGAACGAAAGATCGGCGAACATCGTGATGCGATCGGTGAGGTCCACCTCGACGTTGTTGAACCAGTTGACGCGATCCGTCTTCGACTGGCCGATGGTCTGATATTCAGTGAGGTTGAAATAGAACTCGGGGTTGGCGGCGCGGGTGGGCGCCGCGGCCGTCAGGGCCAGGTTGCCATTGACCGGACGAAAATAGTTGGTGGCGGTACTCGCGCCGATCCGGAAGGTCGGATAAATGCCAATGGTGGCGCGGTCATCGAAGGCACTGCCGGGCACATTGAAGGGCGCCGGCGCCAGCGAGGAGTGATCCGCGTTCTTGGTCCGCGCCCGGTCCTTGTAGGGGATGGGCTCGCGTCGCAGGAAATCAACCGTGGTAAGCCAGCGGCCCTTGCCGGCGCCGAATTCACGTCCGTAGGTCAGGGTGCTTTGGTAACTCTGGCCCTCCCCGTGCTCCGGCACGCCCATGCGGACGCGCAATTCGGTGCCGCGAAAATCCCTCCGCATGACATAGTTGATCACCCCGGCCACCGCGTCGGAGCCGTAGATGGCGGACGCACCGTCGCGCAACACGTCGATTCGCTCGATCCCTTGCGTGGGGAGCTGGTTGACATTCACCGAGAACGCCAGCTGGCCACCGTCGGGGGAAGTTACCGGATGGGGCGCTACCCGGCGGCCGTTGAGCAGCACGAGGGTGTTGCCCGTGCCAATGCCGCGCAGGTTGATGTTGGCGTTGTCGCCGCGCGAGTTGGCGCCGCCGTTCGTGGATTCATTCAGCGGGACGCTGGTGACCTGCGGCAGGGCGGTGAGGAGTTCGACTGGTGTGATGGCATTGCGGCTATCCATCATCTCCCGGTTGAAGACTGTGACCGGAAGGACTTTTTCAATCTCCATCCGCTTGATGTTCGAACCGGTGACGGTGAAGGCCTCGAGCTTGAGGGCTTCCTCCTTGCGTGCATCGGCCGCGGCGGCCGCGGCTGAAGCCGCTGGCGCCACCTGGGCAGATACGAACGGAACAACAATGAGCGCAGCGGCGAGCAACCCGGCCAGCGCGAGTCGAGTAGTGTTGGATTTGGTTTTCATAGCGATCGGCATCGTGGGATGGGAATCAGGTCAATTAGCTGGGGGCAGAGAACGAAGTGAATTGGGTCAGGATTTTTTTCGCCGCACGGCCACGTTAGTCCGGTGCGAAAAGGGGTACTGGAGTCGCGCGCGTCACTTTTGCCATTCGCCCCACCTGCGACCGCACTTCGGCTTCATCCCATTGCGCAGTACCGGAGCATCCGGCGGCAACGCTCTTGATGATGGAGGAGCCTGCATGGTTCATCGCAAGATCCAGAAGCGGGAGCGACCGAACACAAAGGAAAAGGCCGCAACTAGAGTTGATTCTTACAACACAAGTTGCAGGCTCTCGCCAATGGCCCGCGCGACACTGCTTACCTTTGTCAGCTACCGGGATCCCTACCAGACGGACAACCACGAGGACGGAAAGCTCAAGGGCCCCGTCCTGACGGTTCTCGACGAGCGAAAGTTCGACCGGGTCGTCCTCTTTTCCCGCCCCCACCGGCGCGATCAGGTCGAACGAACCCGGCTCGCGCTCCGGGAGTCGCATCCCAGGCTGGCCGTCGAGATCCACGAACTCGCGATCGCCGATTCCACCTACCACCCTGGGATCCTCGCCGTCCTGCGCCCCGCCCTCGCCAAAATCCGGCGGGCCCAGCCGGATGACGAGTACTCCATTTCATTGCTCTCCGGCACGCCGGAGATTCACGCCTGCTGGGTGCTCATCGCCGTCGCGGGCGAATTCCCCGCCCGGCTCCTCAACTACCGGCGTACAGTACACAACGGACTCGCGGGGCCGCGCTTGTTGCGCGAGCTCGACTGGAGTCATCCTCTCGCCGCGATCAAACCGGAGACCCTGGCCTTGCTTTCGACGCGCCGCGACCGCTGGGATGACATCGAGCAGCAGGGCCCAGCCGGCAATATGCCGCGCCACTATTTCATTCGGCGTTCGCTGGAGCAGGCCGTGCAACTCAGCCGCCACACGACCCCGTTGCTGATCCAGGGTGAGCCTGGCACCCAAAAGCACCTCATGGCCGCCTTGGTCCACCAGTTGGGAGCACGCCATACCGGGCCTTTGGTCATCTTTAACTGCGCCACGCTGCCGAACGATTTGTTTGAAGCCGCATTTTTCGGCGAAGCGGGAGACGAAGCCGGCGGCAAGCTGCGCCAGGCGGACGGCGGCACGCTCACGCTCATCAAAATCCAGCATGTGCCGCCGCCGGTCCTCGCCCGCCTGTTCAAGGCCTCCGACGATGGCTACTATTATGGTGCGGGTTCGCGCGTGCCGGTGAAGACGAGCGTGCGGCTGATCGGCACGACGGACCGCAATCTGGAAGAGGAGGTTCGCCTCGGGCAATTCCCCGCGGATATCTGGCGGAGGCTCCAGGCCAGCATGGTCCGGCTGCCCCCCCTGCGCGAACGCCCGGGCGACGCCGCGCGGCTCGCCCGGGAAGAATTGGAGCGTCTCAATCGTACGCTGCCGCGACCGAAGCGCTTTTCCCCGGGCGCTCTCGCCAAGCTGGAGAGCCATGCGTGGCCCAGCAACGTCAGCGAACTGCGCCGGGTGATCGAACAAGCCGTCGTCAACGCCGAGCAAACCGTGATTCAGCCCGGAGACATCGACCTCGATCTTTCGGTGAACCTGACCAACACGTTTGCCAGCGCGGTGCCTCGCATCCGCGAGGGATTCTCCATGGAGGAATACCTGCGCACCATCAAGCACAGCCTCGTGCAAAGCGTCCTGCGCAAGACCCGCGGCAATCAGAGCGAGGCGGCTCGCCTGCTCGGAGTCAGCCCGCAGGCGGTCAGCAAGCTGCTCAAGAACTCCCGCTAGCTCTCCGAGCTCCGATGTGGCACGGCAAAAAAAACTGCTGATAGTTCTGGGTTCGCCGCATGCGGTCGCCACTGATTCGAACGGCACGGGCCTGCACGCGGTAACCGCAGTGATCCCCCTCAGGCATTAAGTTTGAGTTCGGCGAGGAGCGCATCGAATAGCGGATGGCCCTTCAAGGCCTCTAGGTCGGGATCCTGCTCGATCCATTCGGCATCGCGATAGCCATGAGTCACGGCCTGCCGTAGGGCCTGCAAAGCGTCGCGCTTGCGCTTGGAGAGCGCAAGGCTGCACGCGAGATTGTAGTGGGCGGTGGCGTTGTCGGGCTGAAGCTTAACGAGGCGGCGATCCATCCTGAGCCCATCAGCGATCCGCCCCTGCCGGGTGTACAAGCCGCCGAGGATTTCCACGACGTCGGCATAATTTGGCACGCGGTGCAAAACCGATTCGAAAAAGCGAATATCGAATTCCGGGTCGTGACCTTTGTTCTTCGGCATGGAGATAACGGCGCGGTTCAACCCCGGCGTGGGCACGTACCCGTTTGGCGGAGCACATTGCACCGTGCACTGACCTGCAGGCGCTGGGAAACGGGGGTGAGATTCAGTTTTGAGGAAACGGTGCTGCCGTACCACTCCATGAACGGCGCGCTGATTTCAAAAATACGGTCGCAATCGATGCAAACCACCTGGGCGACCTGGGAGCGATCGCCCTCGCGATTCGGCCGGTAAAATTTCTCGCCGGAACCGATGTCGACCTCACGCAGCAGCGCACTCTCGGTCATGATCGGGAGCGTGCGGTAAACCGTCGCGCGCGATACGGAGTCGTCGATGCGGCGCGCATAGTCGAGCAGTTGCTCGGCCGTAAAATGTTCGGGCTGGGCAAAGGCGGCATCGAAAATCGCCAGGCGCTGATTGGTGGCCCGCAGCCCCTTTTGGACCAGGAATTTTCGGAATTTATCACGGGCCGCCGGTATGCTCACGCGGCGAATCTCGGGCCCGGGTCGCTAGCGTGTCAACGCGTTCGTAACGGCCAAGTGCGGACATTCGGCATCGTCGGCGCGCCAGCCCGTTCTCTGGGGCGTCGAAGGGGGATGAAACCCAGAAGCCCGGAAATAAATTTGCCCCGATGCAAGCGGCCCGCCGTGATGCGCGCGATGATCGTCGGAGTCCATCCGCTCGCCGGCTTTGACAAGGTCCTGCACTATCGGGTGCCGGAAGGCCTGCGCGCGTCGGTGGTCGTCGGCTCCTTGGTGCGCGTGCCGGTGGTGAATACCTTGCATCTCGGACTGGTGGGGGAAATCGGAGCGCCGAAGGATTTCCCGCTGGAGCGGCTGAAATCCGTCGCTCAGGTGGTCTATCCTTTTCCGGCGCTGACGCCCGATTTGCTCGGCCTGGCGCGCTGGATGGCCGCGTATTACGCCTGTGGTACCGACAGCGTGATCGAGACGATGATCCCGGCCGCGGTCCGGCGCGGAGCGGGGCTGAAGCAGGAGAAACTCCTTGCGATCGCGCACCGCCTTTCCCCGGAAGAACTCTCGGTTTTGGAAAAGAAGGCGCCGCAGCAGGCGCGCCTTTACCAGTTCCTTGCGCAGCAATTCCGGCCCCAGTCGAAGGCGATGCTGCTTGCGCGTCTCGGCCAGACGGCGGCGGTCGCCAAGACGCTGGTTACTCGCGGCGTGTTGCGGGAGGAAACCAGGCGAATCGAGCGTTTGAGCTACGTAGATGACCACGCGGCCGGCGAATTGGTGGCCGCCCATCCGCATCGTCTAAACAGCGAGCAGCAGGCCGCGGTCGACGCCCTGAGCCGCCAGCTCGACGCCGGGAAGTTTGAAGTGTCGCTGCTGCACGGAGTGACGGGTTCGGGCAAAACCGAAGTCTACCTGCGCGCCATCGATGTCGCCTTGAAGGCGGGCGGCGGCGTGATCTTCCTCGTCCCCGAGGTGGCACTGACCCCGCAAACGGTGGCCCGGTTGAGATCCCGCCTGGAAACCATTGCCGGGGCGCATCGGTGTGTCGTCTGGCACAGCCACCTGAGCGAGGGCGAACGACTCGACGGCTGGCTGGCGCTCGCGACCGGCGAGGCCAGGGTGGTGGTAGGTGCCCGTTCCGCGGTCTTCGCGCCGGTCCAGAACCTAAAGTTGATCGTGGTCGATGAAGAACACGAACCGGCCTACAAGCAGGGAGAAACACCGCGGTATCATGGGCGGGACGTCGCTGTCATGCGGGCGAAAATGTGCGGCGCGATAGGCTTGCTGGGCTCCGCGACGCCATCGCTGGAGAGTTTCGTCAACGCGGAGGCCGGTAAATACCGGCTCTTGCAGCTCACGGAGCGCATCGACTCCCGGAAGCTGCCGTACATCGATATCGTCGACCTGCGGATCGAGGCGCTGAAACAACGCACCATGCCGGCGTTGTCCGGTCGGCTGGTCGAGGCCATGCAGGAGCGCTTGGAGCGGCGCGAGCAGACGATCCTGTTCATCAATCGCCGGGGCTACTCGTCATCGATGCTCTGCAAAAAATGCGGGCACGTCGAAGAATGCACGCATTGCAGCATTGCGATGACCTATCATCGCACGGACGAAACTTTGCGCTGCCACCTCTGTGGCGATCAGCGGTCGGCTCCGGTGCGCTGCACCAAGTGCGGGGCGCCGGACATTCGCTGGCGGGGACTGGGAACGCAGCGAGTGGAGGAAGCGGTCCGTCGGGTGCTCCCCCGGGCGCGGGTCGAGCGCATGGATACCGACACCATGTCGAAACAGAACCGGTTTCGCGAAATCCTCTCCCAATTTCGCGCCGGCAAGATCGACGTACTCGTGGGCACCCAGATGATCGGCAAGGGGCTAGATTTCCCCAACGTGACGCTCGTTGGTCTGGTCGATGCCGACATTTCGATGCACGTGCCGGATTTTCGCGCCAATGAGAGGACCTTTCAACTGCTCGTGCAGGTAGCGGGGCGCGCGGGGCGAGGGGATCGGGCTGGGGTCGTCATCGTGCAGACGTTTACGCCCCAGGCAGACGCGATTCAGTTTTCCCGCCATGCGGACTTCGCCGGGTTTGCCGCGACCGAACTCAAGGTGCGAAAGGATTTTCGCTATCCGCCCTACCGCCATCTCATCCATCACCTTTTTCGTGGGCCTAATCCGGAAAAGGTGAAGTTCTTTGCCGAACAATGGGCCAAACTGGTCGAAAAGAGCCTGGGCGATCGAGTGGAACTGAGGGGGCCGTCAGCTTCGCCGATCGAAAAAATCAAGGACGCCTATCGCTGGCAGCTTTGGTATTTCACCAATTCCGTGACAAAAGTTGTACCGGAGTTGGTTCGGCTCAGTAGCCAGTTTGCCTGGCCGGATGACCTGACCCAGGTGCTGGATGTCGATCCTGCAAATCTGGTCTGACTGCCGGGTGTCGCTGGGCTTCCGTCGGGTCCCTTGGGTTGGGCCGCGTCCGGCTGACACGGATTGTTTTGGAATAAAAAAACCCCGGATTTTTAGTCCGGGGCTGATAGCTTATTCGACTGGGAAATTATCCCTTGGTCGGAGCGGGGGGGAGCGGTGGCGGCGGGATTTTCGCCATTGCGGCATCCGAGGCGCGCCGGGCAATCATCTCGGTCAAGCGTTGCTCTTCCATTTCGGCATTTCGCTTCGCGACCATGGCAAGTTCAACTTGTTTGGCCAAATCGAAGGACTCGCGGCCTGCGCGATCGCGTTCCTTTTGCAGGCGCTCGAGTTCGGCTTCAAGGGCCTTGGCCTTCTTGGAGGAGGCGTCGGCCTCTGCCAAGGAGATGTTTGTGCTGTCCTTGATTTCCTTGTCGACCGCGTCCTGCTGGGCCTTCTTCGCGGCGTCACGTTTGATGTCAGCGGCTTCGCGCTCCATTTGAGTGATCTTGGCGCTTTCCTTGGCCTTGGCTTCGGCCGAGTCCTTGGAGGACTTATCGGCGGCTTTCTTGTCCGCGATTTGCTTCGAACGCGTGCTTTCACGCGACAGGACATCTTTCTCGTGGTTTACATAAAACACCCCGAAAACGACCGTCATTACAGCTGGAAGAATGAGATAGAGCCACTTTTTCATCGGTAAGTTAATTAATTATTGCTTCTTCTTCGCGGCGGCGGCGGCGGCGGCAGCTGCTGCACGGGCAGCCTCCGCAGCAGCGCGATCGGCGGCTTCGATTTTCTCGAGCACAGCACCCAGCGCCTTCTGATTGGCTTCAGCCTTAATGACGTACTGGCGGATAAAGGCTTGTTCGTCGACACTCACTTTCTTTTCCGCTTCGATTTTTTCGGTCTCCCGCTTGTTGTCAGCGACCTGCTTTTCCAATCGCTTCACCTGATCGGAAGCGCGGTTGGCCTTTTCCCGGGCGGTAGTGCGGGCGAGGGCGGCGCGTTCGCGACGATCGCGTTCGTCGAGGTCCTTGGCCTCCTTGTCCGATTTTTGCTTTTTGCGCACTTCCTGAGCGGCGATCGCATCTTCGACGGCCTTTTTCTTGGCCAGATTCTCAAATCGAATCTTTTCCTGTTTCGCCTCTTTGATGGCGGCGAAACGAGCAACTTCTTTAGCCTCGAAGCCGTCGTGATAGGACATGTAAATGCCGGCAAAGACGGCAACTGCAACCAAAGGGGCGGCAAAGTAAACGTAGTTCTTCTTCATGGGAGAGAGCGAGAGCTGGATGGATTAAAAATAGTGAGGGGTAGTTATCTATTAACGTGGCTTCATCGAACCACGTTCCTTGACCGCCTGCTCGACGATTTTCTTGAGTTGCGCGAGTTGCGGGTCTTTGGCCGATTCCGGATACTTTTCCACATCGGTCAGAGCCTTGAGTGCGACAGGAAAGTCTTCGAGCTCGTAAGCGGTATAAGCGAGGACCTGATAGACGGCGACTGGCCGCTCCAGATTACCCTTGCGGATGGCCGTCTGATAGTGGCCCAAAGCCTCCCGCTGCTTGTTCTGATCGCGGTAGAGTTCGCCAATCTTAAGTTCAATCTGACCGTCCTTGGGGAACAATTCAGCAGCTTCCTTCAGTGCGGCAATCGCCTTGTCGATCTTATCGTCCTGCTGGAAATAGTAACCCAGTACACCCCAAGTCTTGGCGTCAGATTCAATTGTACGATTCTTGAGGCCGGCGTAGAGCAGGTCGGTTGCTTTCCCGAATTGGCTGGCCGAGATATAGAGTGTGACCAAGTTGTAATTGTCCTTGGGAGTCTTCATAGAGCCCAACGCCTGGGCTCGTTCGATGGTATTGATGGCCCGAATGGTATTGATGCGCGCGGTCCGGGTATCCTTTTCGGCGGCGACATTGGCCATGTTGAGGTAAAAGGAGAACAGTGTAGGCCAGTAACCCTGTTTTTCGGGGAAATTCTTTACCAAAAACTCTAAGACTTCCGCACCGCGTTGGTAATCAGCTTCCTGCTGAAGAATAGCGAGGTACAGGGCATAAAAGCCCTCCTTGGGGGTGATGGACAAATACAGCCCGCGTTCGATCTCGGAGCGCACCTGCTTGAGAATCTCCCGGTCAGGCTTTTCGGGATTAGCGATCGCCTGATTATAGAGCATCGAGGCGTAAAGCATCGATTCTTCAGGCGTGACCTTCTTTGTTACCCCAAGATACCGCTTCAAATATCCGATGGCGTTCGTGGCGTATTTCTTCTGTTGAGCCACCGGCACCTTCGCGTTAGTAGCTTCTTGGTAGCTCAATTGCGCCAGAAACTTAAGGGTATCAAGGGTGTCTTTTTCCTCAAAATAGTTATAGGTATCACCCA
>CANJNJ010000021.1 GCA_947474995.1 Opitutaceae bacterium
ACGCCGCCGGCGGCCGAGGTCGAGAAATTGAGTTCCAGCCGCCGGCCCTTGAACCGAATCGGCTTCGTGATCAGTTCGCCGCCGCCCATCGGCGCAGACACCGACACGAAGCCGTCCAAACGCAGCGTGTAGCGGCGCAGGGCGCTGCCCTTGCCCGTCCAGGAGTCTTCCAAGGCGTAGAGCGAAAGTTCGTCCGGGGCGCCCGAGAGCGCGGACTTGGTCTCGACGAGATGCCAGGCCATGTATTGCTGGCCATAGTTCCAAGTGCCGGGGCGCTCGATTCCCGGCCGCAGAAAGGCCTCGTTCCAGCGCTTGAACGCGACGCCATCCCGACTGGCCATGATCAGGGTCTCGGTCACCGCGGTCCCGTAGCGCTGATTCTCTCGTGCGCGCCACTCGCGATTGTCCAACTGCGGCAGGGCCCGCATCGAATCCGACCAGCCCCGGTCCACGTAGCGGATGGGAAACCCCAGCAGAATCTGCGGCGCGCGATGGTAGGGCTTGATGACATTGGTGTACAGGTGCTCCGGGGGCGAATCGGCGAAGCCAAGGTCGGCCTCGTTGTTCCAGTGGAGAAAGTCCGGCGACGTGGCGGTGCGGATGCCGCGCTGCGTTCCCTTGGTTTCGCCGCCCTGCGGCCGCCAGTAGGCCCGATATTCGCCGCGCAATGCGTCCCAGAAAGCCAGATTCTGCGAGTCAAAACCATCGCCCGTCATGACCGGTGCGATCTGCATGGGTGACCAGTGAATGCCGTCGGGTGACTGGAACGCCAACAAGCTCTTCGAGTTCTTCGGGCCGTTGAGCAAAGTCTTGTAGCGCGCCTCTGGCGCGGCCTTGGGATTCTCATCCCTGAAAACGGCGGAGGCTTCGACCAGGACTGTGACCCCTTGGAATTCGCCGCTCGGCACCACGATATTATTGGCCTTCGAGCCGCCGAACTCGAACAAGCCCAGCTCCGGCTTGCGCCAATGAATGCCGTCATCGCTCTCGGCGTAGCACAGATTGCGCACGGCGCTGAGGTCCAGCCGATCCGCGAGCGCCGTCACCTGCCATCCTCGATAATACATACGGTAAAGGTCACCGTCTTTGAACACCGAGTGATAGCTACTGAAGTTACCCTCCCAGGGCGCATCGTGCGTGATTGCGATCTCCTGCGGCACGGGATGATGCAATTGCCATGCCGCCTGGCCGCTCAATTGTTCCACGAGCTGATTATCCACGAACAACTCGCGGCGGTCGCCGATGTCCGTCGGGGCCGAGGCGGCCAGGGCAAAACCGCCCAACCCGAGGACCGGGGCGGTGGCAAGCAGGTGCAACAGGATGGTTTTCATTATGGTTTTCATTTTAAGAGCTCTCCTTCCAACGTCCCGTAAAACATCGCCGGTTGAGCCGACAGCCCCGAGGCCGTCCCTGCCGTTGAACCTGCCATTTTCCCGGTCCATTGAATTCTTGCGTCACGCGCCTTTCACCAACTGCGCCATCGGCACGAACGCCAGCGATCCCCACCGCGGGGAGGTCTGACCGGCGTCGACCTTCCTGGCGGAGACCTCTTTCGCCCGCCCGGGCCGCGCGCGCTCGGAGCCCGGCTGCCTACCAGGCATACTTTACGGTCAGGCGCGCGCGACCCGGATCATTCAGCTGCAAGAGGACTGCGCTCGCGAGGTTAATGATATAGCGTTTGTTCGTCACGTTGTCCCAGTTCAGTTGCAGACTCCATTGTTTTCCCGACTGATAGCCCGCAAAGAGGTTATAGGTGACCGGGTAAGCCGGAATCATCTGCCTCACAGCGGCAGCGTTCCCGCGATTCTCTCCTTGCTGATAAAGCGAGGCCCCAAAATCAAAGCCCTTGAGCGCACCGCCGGTCCACGTATACTTTGCGAGCCCACCGTGCGAATCCGGGACCGCCTGGGCTGCCGGGCCCTTGTTGGCGGCGCTAAATGATTCATTCTTGAAGTAATTTGCGATGAACTCAAGGCGGCCCCCATCGGTACCAAGGCTCGCGCCCGCATCAAATTCCCAACCCTTCGAGCTATCCTGCGCCGACTGAATGATGATTCCCTCATTCCGCGAATTAAACAGCCCAGTGAGGGTTCTGACATTCGAAATCGCCATGTCGAAATGGGTCACGGAACCGAACACCACCACCTTGTTCGAGAGCCGGTGATCCAATTTTATGCCGACTTCCTTGTTCGATCCCTCCTGGTCCCTGAAGGGCTGCGGGATTTCTTCCGTGGTAAACCCGGACTGGGGCAGGATGGTCGTCGTGTTGCCGGCGTAGACGGAAAGGTAGGGAAGCGGCTTGAACAGGATGGCATATTTGTCCCCCCGAAAATACTTGATCGCAGATTCCGTCATCACGCCGGTAACGCGGTTCAAGGTGGTGGAGTAGGTCCGGAAAAAGCGCGAGCCGGCGACCAGCGACAGCTTCCCCTTGAAGAAGCTCAGGTTGTCCTGGACGTACCAGGAGAAGGGGAACGATCGGGTCACCGCGTCGTTCTGGTTGGGCCCCGCGATGATCGGCACCGTCCCGAGGTTCGCTTCATCCCAGGAGAAGTCCCGTTTCGTCACATCCAGCGCCTGGATATTGACGGGCCTCAGGCGCTGCCAGCCGTAGGATCGCGACGTCTCCGCCCCGGCCGTGAAGGTGTTCCGGTAGCTCTCGCGTTCCAACTCATGGATGTAGTCCACCTGGCCCAGCGCGATCGTGCTGTCGATCGAGAGGGGACGCTGCAGGCGGCTGAGCGTGCGGTTATCCGCGGCCAGCCCCGTGGCGAGAATCTCCCGGCGGCGATCCTGATAGCCGACGTAGTGAAAAAAAGCCCGCAAACTGCTGTTCGCCGTCAAGCGCGTCAGCGCCGTCGCCGAGACAAACAGTTCCTCGGTGTTTTGCCAGGTGTGTTTGCGGAGGGAGATGGCCGTCGCCCCGCCGGAAAACTGGTGGATCACGGCGTAAGGTTGGGCCGCCGTGGCGGAGGAGACCTCACTGAAATCCTGGTAGTAATGGTAACCATCATCCTTGAAGATGGAGCCATTGATCGTGACGATTGTCCGGTCGCCGAAAAGCAGCTGCACCTGGCCGCCGGCGAATTTCTGGTCATCGTGTTCGACTTCCTTTTCGCGATCTCCCTTTTCCGCGCCCACGGTCACCCGATAGTTGGCCTTGAAGTCGCTGTCCTGAAAAATCGGCCCGGTCTGGTTGACGGCGAGACGGAAGTAGTTGCGGTCCGAAATCGTCAGTTGCGCGTCACCCTGCCGGCGGGCGGTCGCCGGCCGCGTCACCATGTTGATTCCGCCGCCAATGAAGGAGTTGTTGCCCAGCGTCAGCGCAATCGGCCCCTTCAGGACCTCGACGCGCTCGATGTCGTACATCTCATTGCGCTTGAAGCTGGTCTTGGTGACGCCGTCGCGGAGCGCATTGTTAACGCGGAATCCGCGGATGTTATAGTCGTCCGTGGAAGTTTGGTTTTGCGCGATGCCGGCGCCCCCGACCTTCACCAGTTCGCTGAGATTCGTGGCCGAAAGATCCGCGATCAATTCCGCGTTGATGATCGAAATGTTCCCCGGAATATCCGCCAGGTTCTTGACCGAGCGAAAACCGACCAGGGTCTGCTGCGACCGATACCCGCTGTCGTTCGCCGTCGAGACGACAAACGGGGAAAGCTCGATGACCTCCTCCTTTGGCGCGGCGGTCTTGGCCGCCGCCGGGGCAGTTTGGGCGCGGACGCTGACCAAAACGGCCAGCAGCGCACTGGAGACGAACACGCTGCGCCTGATCGGCGCAGCGCAGGACAGGGGCTTTTTCATTCTCATTTTTTGGAGGTGGTTTGAACGGAAAAGAGACGAGGACGGACGGAGCGGCCGCGGTTCCACCGGTTAATTTGCGGATGGCCCTGGCGGCGGATTTTGATCCCGCTAAAAAGTGGATATCAACACTTGGGACGGAGCCAACCGGCGCGTCCTCCACGCCATGGCGGGAGGGGGTTGTGCCAGCCTCTTTGCGGGATAGCCGGGGGGAGAGCAACAGGTGGAGGCGGCGGGCAAAGGTGGCGGGGTAGGCTCATGCAACTCTAGCCGCCGACCTGATAGTGGTTATGTCCACATGTCAAGTTTCGTTCCGGACCACCGGGCGATCCCGACGGGGTCAGGGCGCTACAAGTTAATTCGACACCCCAAATTTTGGGGTTCCGCGGGCTGGTGTCACACCCGCGAATCCGTCCTCTTCGGGTGGCATGGCGCGGCCGTTGCGAATCCAGTTTCCCGGTGCCCGGTATCATGTCATCGACCGCGGAAACTATCGGCACCCGGTTTTTCGTTCGACCGGCGCAGCGCAGGCATTCACCCGCGTGCTCGACGAAGCCGCCCGGTGCCATGGCTGGCGCCTGCACGCGCATGCGCTGATTCCGAACCATTTCCATCTCGCACTCGAAACGCCCGAGGCAAACCTAGTCGAGGGCATGCACTGGCTGCTGGGCACCTTCGCCAGCCGGTTCAATCGATTCCGCGGTGAAAGGGGCCATCTGTTTCAGGGGCGTTATCAAGCCCTGCTGGTCGAGGACGACGCGCATCTTGTTCGCCTGATCAACTACATCCACCTCAACCCGGTGCAGGCGCAGTTGGTGCCTCTGGAGCGACTGCCGGATTTCCGCTGGAGTAGCATGCGAGCGTTCGCCCGCGGCCCCCGCCCCGGTTGGCTCAGCGCCGCCACACTACTCGCCCATCTCGGGCTGACCGATAACGCTGGCGGCTGGCGCAGCTACCTGGACCTTCTGGCCGAAATCGCGCGCCACCCGCTCCAACTCGCTGCCGAGGAGGAGGAATTTACGAGCGGCTGGTCGATCGGCAGCCCTAACTGGAAGTCCGAGATGCTGGCTGCCCATCCCGTGCTGGCGGATGACCCGGGAATCTCCGGCGCGGAGCGGCGAGCGGCCAACGAGGAGCGCTGGCAACGTGAACTTGCCGCGGCGTTGCTCGAGGCCGGCAAATCCGCGGCCGACATCGCCGGCGATCCCAAGGGATCCTCATGGAAAATTGCTGCCGCCGTGCGCCTCCGTCTTCGTGCCCGCGCCCCGCACCGCTGGATCGCTGCCTCGCTCAACATGGGATGCGCCGCCTCCGTCCGCGTCTATGTCTCGCGCCAAATTAACTTGTAGCGCCCTGACCCTATTGGACTTGGTTGGGGCTGGAATCAACGCGACCGGACGATCTCGCTGGCGAGGGCCTCGACGATGAGCGTGCGCAGGCCGTAACCGTCTTTCGCGACGGCCTCAAAGATGTCCTCGATCACGAATTCATCGGCGGGTTCCATGTGGCGGCCGGTGGCGTAGCTGAGGACCTCTTTGATCAGGTGGCGGGTGAAACCGTCGGTCCGCCTCGCGACGAGGATGCGTTTGAAATCGTGAAAGTCGGCATAAGCCTCCCCCGAGCCGAACTCGCCGGTGGAATCGACCTTCGGGGCGGACGCATCGTCCTTGGGCGCAGGCTCATCGTCCCGGAGCCGGGTCGTAGGGTCCTTGGGCTTGGCATAGGTGTCGCGCCAACGGCCGATCGGATCGAACGTCTCCAGACCGAAGCCGAGCGGATCGATCTTCCGATGGCACGCGGCGCAGGTCTTGTCGGCCCGGTGTTGTTCGAGCCGCTGGCGGATGGTGGTGGCTCCGGTCACGTCCGACTCGATGGCGGGAACCACGTCGGGTGGCGGTGGCGGCTTGCGGCCGAGAAGGTTTTCCGAAACCCAGACGCCGCGAGTCACGGGCGAAGTCTCGACCCCGTTCGCGCTGACCGTGAGCACCGCCGCCATGCCGAGCAGGCCGCCGCGCTGGCGGTTGCCCGCGATACTGACCCGCTGAAAACCATCGGCGAGGCGGAGCGTTTTCTGCTCGGGGAGGTTGTAGAGTCTGGCCAGCCGCTTGTCGGCAAAGGTGTAATCGGCATCGAGAAACTGCTGCACCGATCCGTTTTCCCGGAGTAGATGACGGAAAAAGAGGCGCACCTCCGTCTTCATCGCCTCGGGCAGGTTCTCGGCATAATACACCCGCATGGTTTCACGCGGCGGCGGCATGCCGCCGAGGTCGCGGAGATTCAGCCAGCTGTCGAGGAAGGCGTTCACGAATCCTCCGACGCGGTCGTCCGCGAGCAGCCGCGCGCTCTGCTTCCGGAGTTCCGGCGGCGCGGTCAGTTTTCCGGCAGCGGCGACGGCGAGCAGTTCCTGGTCGGGCGGTGCGCTCCAGAGCGCGTAGGAGAGACGCGAAGCGAGATCGTAGGAGCCGAGCTGGGATTTTTTTTCGGCCGTGATCTCGCTGAAATAGAGAAACGAAGGCGAGCAAAGCATCATCTTCAACGTGTCGAGGGCCGCCTGACGCGGCGGCACCTTTTCGGCGATCCGCTGGCCGTAGGTCTTCCGGATGCTGGCGCGGTCGGCCGCCGTCAGCGGACGTCGATACGCGCGGGCCCCAAAGGCATAGAGCTGATCGAGCGCACGCTCCGCCTGAAAGCCCCGCTCACCAAACACCGCGATCTCTTCTAGGCTTCCACCTTGCTCGGTGAGCGGACCCTCAATCTTGATCTCGCTGATGCGGATGTGCGGGAGTTTTCCTCCCTCGGTGATCAGGTGGGTGCGGACGACGCCCGCCTTGGCGAACTTCCCTTTGAAGTCGTCCGCGTAGCGCTTGTTGACCTGGAGGACGGCCGCCCGCGACTCGTAAGGCCCGTTGGGGAAGATGAAGCGAGGCGTCTGCCCGGCTTCGAGCCAGACGCGAAATTTGACCCAACCCGGTTTGTCGTCCGGCAGCGTCGCCTGCCCGAGGAGCGGCTCGATCGCCTGGGGATAATGGATGTGGTTCTTGGTGGCGTCGCCCGGAACGACCCCGAGCAGGAAGGGTTCGGAGAAATCGATGCCGAAGATCCCGGGGTCGTAATGCGTGTCGCGATTCATCGCCTGCGCCTCGACCTCGATATCATACAGTCCGGAGACCGGCACGCCTTTGAGGAAATCCTCGATATGTCCATAGCTGCCCTGCCGCGTGTCGGAGTTCGGCTGTTCATACACGCAGAGATACCGGTAGTTGAAGGCGGCCTTGTGCGGCCCCGTCAGCTCCTCGTATTGGACGAAGTGGCCCTTGAAGTCCCAGGACTGCGGTGGCATCTCCGGCCGGCCGAGGCGGGTTTCGACGAGGCGATTGGCGGATTGGAAATACTGATCCAACAGGAAACCGGAAGTGACGAGCGACTTCCCAATGGTGTCGATGTGCTCACTCGCCTTCTCCTTCGGAAAATCCGCCGTGAGACCGAGGGTATCCACCCGCCGGCCAAAGAGCGTCGCGATCGTATTCTCGTATTCACGGTTCGAAAGGCGCCGCATCACCGTGCGCGCTCCAGTGCTCGCAATCTTGCCGCGCGCGGATGCGATGCTGTCACGCAGGACGTGGATGACGGCGAGCCGCTCGTCGTCGGCCGGTTGATCCGCCTTCCGGGGTGGCATTTCCCCCAGCGTCAGCTGCTCCACGATTTCCCTAGCCGTGATCAGCGCCGCCTCGGTGGAGAGCGGAAGCTGGAAACGCTCGAATTCGCGGTCGCCTTTCAGCGTCGCGGCGTCATGGCAATCCAGGCAATATTTTCCCACGAATTCGGAAAACGCTTTCTGCCCGGGCGATTCCGCTGCCGGAGCGAAAGCCGCGGTGAGCGCGAACCCAAGGGCGGCGTGGCCCAAACGACGGACGCGCATCGGCGAATGATGCCGGTGAGAGTTGATGGTTGAGAGTTGAGAGATCAGTGCCACGAAAGGAATACGATGCTGCCTGACGATCGAGTTCGCTCTCAACACTCAACTCTCAGCTTGCAACTCGCCTAGACCGACCGGCCGGTGCTCGAGCCGAACGACTCGGTCTCGACGCCCATGCGCTGAGCGAGATCGACGTAGAGATTGCACAGGGGCACCTTGTTCGGACCCGAGGACGCGACCTTCTTGAACTCGCCGTGCCGGTAGCCGCCGCCGGCGAGGAGGATCGGAAGGTCATTGTTCCGGTGCGTGTTCGCATCGCCGATGCCGCTGCCGAAAAGCACCGACGTCGAGTCGAGCAAGGTCCGATCGCCGTCGTCCAGCTTGGAGAGCCGGGTGACGAATTTTCCGAACTGATCGATCTGGTAGGTCTCGAGCGTGAGGAGATTCTTAATCGTCGCCTCGTCGTTACCGTGGTGCGACATGCTGTGGTAGGATTTTTCGATACCCAGATTCTGCGGCAGGAAATCGCCGCCGATTTCCAGCGTGGCGATGCGCGTCGAGTCGGTCTGCAGTGCCAGGGCGATCAGTTCATAGAGCATCGGCAAATCCTCGACCCGGTTCTTGTTGGCCGGTCGATCGAAGGGAGCCGGCGGCTTGGGCAGGTTGGCCCAACGCTGGCGCAGTTCGAGGCGCTTCTCGACGTCGCGAATGGAGGTGAAGTATTCGTCCAACTTGTCCTTGTCCTCACGATTGACCCGCTTCGAGAGACTGTTCGCCTCCCCCAGCACGGTATCGAGAATGGAGGCCTGCAAACGGTTCTCTTGGTTGCGACGGTCCTGGCGCTCCTGAGAGTCGCTCACGAAGAGCCGGTCGAACAACTCGGCCGGGCCCGTGATCGGAGGCACGCGCACGCCCGCCTTCGTCCAGGCGATCTGGCAGCCACCGTGGATGCCGCTCTCCGAGCCGACCGTCAGCGAAGGAAAGCGCGTGTGGTGGCCAATTTCGTCGGCCATGAACTGGTCGATCGTGACATTGCCGAGCGGCCGGTTTTGCGCTTCCGAATTGAGGACGCCCGAAAGGAAGGAATGGACCGCGAAGTGACCGCCCTTGATCCCGTGGTCGAGTCCGCGGTAAACCGTCAGGTGCTTGCGCACATCCCACAGCGGCTTGAGCAGCGTGGTCTGCTCGTAGGCCGATCCGGTCGATTCGGGAAATAGGTGCTTTACCTGATAGCCCAGCAGATTCCCGATTGCGACGAAGCGCCGCGCGCCGGCCCCCGCGCCCTTGGCGGTCTGAACGGCGGAACTGCCACCCACGGCACTGGCCAGGAGCGACGGCAGCGAGGGGAGGGCCAAGGCTGCGCCCAAGGATTTAAGGATGAAACGACGCCTGTTCATAGGATTACCTTCTCCAAGGATTTTCAGTGCAGTGGACGTGCTTTCACCACGTCGCGCCGGAAACGGGCTGCCTAAGCTTTCTGCAAGCTTCCGGCGGCAGACCCTCTGGGGCAATGGATGGTCGCAGGTGGACTCAAGCGGTGCCTCTGCTTTGTGCGAGTAAAAAAACCGCTCCGATGGCCATGGTTCGAGTCGGCAACCAAGGTGGTCCAACCGTTTGGGCCGGCAGATGGAACAGCTCCCCCCCCGAAATTTGGAGTAAACAACCCCGGGGCAAGCCCCGAGGCATTTGAACAATCCCACCCATGCCAACCAGCGATCGTCCCATTCGTCCCATTCAATGTAGCTGCGAGCGCCAGCGAGTGGTCTGCCGTCCGCTCGCTGGCGCTCGCAGCTACGCCATCCAACCCGAAGCCAGCCCTGGTCGCCTTTGGCGCCGCCAGAGGCGGGTAAACTTCGGAGGATCGGACCCATCGCGAATGAACGGGCAGGCGGACGGCGCCGGCCCGTCCCAAGACTGACTGCTTTTTCCCGTTCATCACTTGTCGCGTAGGCAAAACTTATCCAACGATCTCCCTTTTCGGAGAGCGCGCTTGTGTTGGAGGGTCGCACGACTACGGTGCAAAAACCCATCTCATGAGTCCCCCTGCCCTCGCCAGAATCATCGGAGTCGCCCTGCTGCTCTTCGCCGCGGTCATCATGGCATCGTCCGGCACCTTCGTCGTGAAGCCCGGGTATCGCGGCGTCGAGGTTACGATGGGCGAGGTGTCGCGCGCCTTCAAGCCCGAGGGCTTCGGCCTGAAGGCCCCTTTCGTCACCACCATCACGCAGATCTCCATCCGTCAACAAACCGCCGAGGATCAGGCCGAGTGCTATTCCTCGGACCTTCAGCAGATCACCATCGACCTCAAAGTGCTCTTCCGCGTGCCGGAAGCTTCGGTCGTGAAACTCTTCCAGGACTATTACGGTGATCCGTTTCAAAGTCTCGTGGCCCCCCGGGTGCAGGAGGCCCTGAAGGAAGTGGCCGCGTTGCAAAGCGCCGAGCAAATCGTGAAGAACCGCGAACAGATCAAGACGCGCTCGCTCGAGATTGCGCGCCGCAAACTCGGCCAGCTCCTCGTGATCGAGGACATCGTGATTCAGAATATCTCGCTGACCAAGGAGCTGGAACACGCCATCGAAGCCAAGATGGTGCAGGAGCAGGAGGCCTCGAAGTCCAAGTATTTTCAGCAGCGCGTGCAGATCGAAGCCGACACCGCGATCATCCGCGCCAAGGGCGAGGCCGAATCGATCATGATCCGCGGCGACGCGCTCAAGAAAAACCCCGCCTTTGTCGACCTGCAGATCGTCGACAAATGGGACGGAATTACCCCGGCCGTCATCGGCGGCGGCGACAAGGTAATGCTCACGTTGCAAGACATCGAACGCCTCAAGGCCCAAAAGTCCAATGCCCCCCCCGTACCACAACCAGCCACTTCGAAAAGTCCGGCCCGACTCTGAACCCATGAATCCTCTCCTTGTCTCCCGGCTGATCGGCGTGGCGGCGATGACCTTCCTGGTGCTGGTCCTGGCTTCAGCGGCCTCTTACGTGATCGAGCCTGGCACCCGTGGCCTCAAGGTCACTCTGGGCAAGACGGCCGATAACTTCCTGCCCGAAGGCTTTGGTTTCAAGACCCCCTTCCTCACCAGCATCGTCACGGTGAACGTGCGGCAAACGACCCAGACCGTGAAGGCCGACTGTTTTTCCTCCGATCTCCAGCAGGTAAAAATAGATCTTCGCGTGCTCTACCGCGCGCCCGAGTCGTCGGTCGTGCAGATCTACCGTGAGTTCGCCGGCGATCCGTTCGACAGCCTGATCGCCCCGCGCGTACAGGAAGCGATCAAGGAAGTGACCGCACTCCTGACCGCGGAGCAAATCGTCAAGAGCCGCGAGGAAATCAAGAAAAAGGCGCTTGCCGCCGCGACCCAGAAAATTGGCTCCCTGCTCATCGTCGAGGATATCGTCGTGCGGGATATCAATCTCTCGCCGGAACTGGAGAAAGCCATCGAAGCCAAGATGGTCGCGGAACAACAGGCGAACCAGGCGCGCTTCACGCAAGTCCAGACCCAGGTTGAAGCCGAGACGGCCGTCATCAGCGCCAAGGGCGAAGCCGAGGCCATTCGCGTGCGCGGTGAGGCGCTGCGGCAGAGCCCGGCGTTTCTGCGCTGGAAGATTGTGGAGCGCTGGAACGGCCGCTCGCCGATGGTCGTGCCCGCGGGGCCGGAACATTCCGGCGCGGCGCTCTTGCTGCCGATTGGACCGGCGGAAATGCCTGTGGCGCCATGAACCCGCGGACGCGCGCGTTCCTGCAATTCGGCACGCTGGTGTTGGTGGGTCTGCTGCTGGTTTTCGTCTTCCCGCGCGCCGCCGCGTGGGCCGAGATGGCCGCGCGCGAAATCCGCTACCTTTGGTGGCTGATTTTACTCGTCGCGCTCGGCGGATGGCTGATCTGGGCCGGCCGGCGACGACCCCGGGAGTGACGGGTCACCGAAGGCCCGGATTTGACCGCCTGATCAAATCAACTTGTAGCCCTAAAAATCCATTCTCCACTCGTTAAGGGAGCCACCGCTAAACCCCTCCGGGATCCAATCCCCCGGAAAATCCCGTTTCCTTTCCGTCAGCAGTAACTCCATCGGCGGCTCATCCTGCTCGGCACGATTTGTCTCCTGACTCCGGCCCTCTCGCGCATGGGGGACAAACGGTCCGTCCTCCCGCTGTTCCTCACGCTGATCTTCGTGATCGTGGCCATGCTCCACGATTGGACGACCCGGCGCCGCGTGCACCCGACCGACCTGTGGGACTTCGCCATTCGGCTGCTCTCCGGTCCGGGCCGCGCCGCGCTCGGGAAGGCGGCGGCGTGGCCGTCCTTCGCCCGGATGCTCGTGGAGTAATGGCAGGCAAACCGGGCGGGCACCACCGGGGGGCGCAACCGCCCGGTGATTGCCGGAATCGCGTGGCGCCGGCTCAAATCGGCCCCGCTCACGTTGGCACGACTCGCTGACGACTCCGGTCGCGACCCGGCGGGATCCGAGACGAAGGGAAAACAGCACGGCCGGGGTGCGCGGAATCGTTGACGAGGCCGATAGGATCGTCGATCGCTCGCTCGTGACCTCGGCCGAACGAACGAAGCGCAGTTACGAACTCCACCCCTATCCACCGGCGAAGAGCGAGGGACCTTCCGACCGGGGCGGATCGCTGCCGCCGTTGAAATGGATGCAGGCGGTGGGCCGGCCCGGGCACGGCGAACCGCGGCGAGTGCTGGTGGCGGGTTGCGGCACCGGGGTGGAGGCCAGGGTGATGCGGCGGCGGCTGCCGCGGGCGGAGATCGTGGCGGTGGATTTCAGCCCGCGTTCGATTGCCTGGGCGAAGCGCTTCCAGCGGACAGCCGGCACGGCGCCACCCATCAGCTTTCAGGTGGCGGACCTGACGGACCGAAAACTCGCCTCCACGGTCGGAGGGGAGTTCGATTTGATCACGTGCCACGGGGTGTTGAGCTATATTCCGCAACCGGAGGCGGTCTTGAAAAACCTGGCCGCCTGCCTGCGCGCCGGAGGGGCGCTCTATCTGGGCGTGAACGGGGAAGCTCACCCCGCGACGCGACTGCGGCCGTGGCTGGCGAGTTTCGGCTTGGCGGTGGACGAGATGCGCCATGAACGCCGGCTGCGCCAGCTGCTCGGTTTGTGGGATGCGCTCAATGATGATGGGGACGGGGAACTCGCGACGATGTCGGCCAGCTATCTTGGGGGCGACGTGTGCGGGCCTCACTTTAACAACTGGGCGCTGGCGGAGTGGCGGTCCCGCGCGCATCAGGCGGGCTGGGAGGTGGCCGGCACCGACGTCTTGCCGTTGGCGCTGCAACTGGCGGCGGAGCGGGGGAACCAGGCGAGCCTGTTTCCGGCGGGGGTCGGGTCATTGGCGGCGCGACTGGACCAGGCGCGGCCTGCGGGATTTCATCGGATCATGCTCCGGCGGGCGAAAGCCGGGGAATTGGATGTGCCGCCCGGCGGCGGCCAGGCGGCGCGGCGCGTGTATTGGACCGGCTTGTATTCGGTGGAACTGCGGCGCGTCAGCGGACGGCAGACGGTGAAGGCGGTGTTCAGGTGTCCGTCGCTTCATGTCCATTTCGAGCAGATACTTGCCGCCTCCCGGGCGCGGGCGCTGGGAGTTTTGAGGGAAACGGGAATGGCTTCCGCGCATTGGACGGCGGAGTGGAACCGGACCGACGCCGCGCGCCGCCTGCTTTGGCTCTGGGCCGGGCTGGGCGTCGTGGCGGTCGGCGAAGCGGCGGCTCCGGCGGTTCAGCGCTGAGGGGAATCGGCGGTGGCCCGAGGAACGGGTCGGCGTCATGGCCGCCGGCGCAGGATTAAACAGGGGCGTCGGTGGTCGGCCACGCCCTGGTTCGCCGTGGTTGCGCTCGGGTGAAGAACCGCGGTGATTCCACCGCACGATCGCGCGGCCGCGTTGGGAGGGTCAGGTCTTGGCCGGATCCGCGACGACGGTGCGCTCGCGATCGTCGAACCAATCGAAGTCGGCGGGCTGAGCCGTAACCAGACAGTCGATCGCTCAGCGCGAAGAGCTGAGCGCCCAATCTCCCGAGCAGACGTGCGCCCCGTCCGACTCAAAAACGAAAGTCACCGTTTGGTTCTGCGCTCAGCTCCCGGCTCTCCACTCCCGACTGAATTTCCACGGCCAAGTGGCGCGGGCTTGCACGCAGAAGATCGATCGCTCGATTCTCCACGGACCCGGCGCGCCTCAGGGCACCTCGTAAATTTCGATCAGGGCGACGCCGCTTTTGTCACCGGACCCTTTGACTTCGACGGAGTAGCTGCCGGGGGCGAGCGTGGCGAGGAGCGCCGCGTCGCGCGAATTTTTGGGCAGGGCGAAGGCGCCGACCGACACAAAGGCCGCGGTGAGGGCGGAGCCGCCGCCCCAGTCGTCGTTGTCGGCGATCTTGCCCGCCGCGCCGTTGAGCGTGAGCTGCGGATCGGCGACGACGCCCCCAACGTTGAACGGCGCGGCCCCGAGCGTGGGCCCGACGGCGCGGATCAGAACGGTGCGGGGCGAGGCGCCAAAAATGACAAAGCCCGCGGTGAGACCGGTGCCCAGGTTCTTGAGGACCGAAACGTTGACGAGCCGCGGTGTGGCCGCCCCGAATGAGGCCACGGCCGTGGAGTCGTAGAGTTCGGCAATCACCGTGCCGATGCCCGTGCCCGTGTCGCCCACTTGCACGGTGTAATTTCCCGGCGCAAGGGCGCTCTGGAAAATCGCCGCGTCCTTCGAGGTGGGCGAGTTGTAGGCGAAGGCACCCACCGCCGCGAAGGCGGTGCTGAGCGCGGCGCTGCCATTCCAATCGTCATTGGTGGCCACGGTCACGGCGGGGCTGCTGCTGGTGCTGGTCCTGGTCAGCGACATCGTCGGGTCCGGCAAGAACGCGGTGACTCCGAGTTGGGCCAGCGACGGACCAGCCGCGCGCGCAAGCAGGGGTTTGGTCCCGGTGGTGCCGGCGCCGCCGACGGCGAAGCCCATGGTGAAATCCTCGCGGGCAGGGAGGGTGGTGAGGATCGAGAGGTTGATCAGCCGACCCGGGGTGCCGAGCGCGGAACTCCACGGACTGCCGGGCACGGCGTTGGGGTCGACGTTGGCACGGTAGCCGCGCCCCCGGACCACCGCCGCATCGGACATCGTGACGGGCGCAGAGGAGAGCACCGCGCTGCCGGAAAGTCCTCCGCCGGGCAGGCGCGGATCGGAGCCATCGAGGGTGTAGGCGACCTGCGTGCCGGGCGCGGGGGTCAGCGTGAGTGTTCCGTCGGCGATGGTCATCGTCGGTTCGCCGCTGAACTGCGAGTCGATCCAAGCCGTGCGCTTTGCCAGCCAGTTTTTCAAATTATCAACCTCCCCCTGCCAGCCGTCGTTGAAGCGACTGGCGTTGTCGGGCCAGCGGGCGGCGTCGCGGGCGCTGGCAAGTGGGCCGATTTCCGCGGCGAATTTGTCGATGCGCGCCGACGTGGTCGCGGTCGAGAGTTCGTTCTTCCGCAGTTTCTGCCAGCGTTCGACCCAAGCCTGCCTGAACTCGGGATCGCGCGCGATGACACCCCACCATCCGTAGTTCCAGTAATCCGTAGCGTCCCCCAATCCGCTCCACGCTTCAGCAATGACGGCCCGACTGTCGCCGCCGTCGAGCGCCCGGTCGTAGTCCCATGCCGGCCCGGACGTCAGGCGGCCACGACGGTCCTTTGTCATGTAGGTGCTGCGCTTGAGCGCGTCCACGTTCATCGAGAGGACGCTGATGAGGTGGTAGTCAATCCACGCCTCGAGGTCGACGTAGTCGAGGTGGGTGCGTTTCTGCCAGCCGCCAGCTTGGTCGGCATAGAGGGCGTCCTCGAAATTTTGGACGTAACCCTTGATGTAATCGCGTTGGAGCGGCGGGAGGTCGCGGATCTTGGGGCTGGTGACAATGACCGCGTTGGGCAGACCGGGAAAACTGCGCGTGGTCTGGAAATTGAATTCATCGGGATCGTCACCCACGTCAAATTTCAGGAAATAACCGCCGGTGAGCGCATTGCCGGCGAGGTCTTTCGGGGCGATGGCCGTGATGTCGACCCGCTTGCTGTCGACGCGCAGGGCGTCGGTGAAAATGTAGATGCCGGCGTAGTCGTTGTAGTCGAGGTCGCCACCATCCGCGTTGAAAAAGACCTCGACGAGCTGGGTGCGCGGCGCCCAGCGGCCGATGCGGTTGCTCAGATCGTAGATGTAGACGTTGTGGAGATAGGTGGGATCGTATTTCCACGGGCCGTTGAGCACCCACTCGTCCGCCGACGGAAGGCCAAAGGGTGAGTGCGAGTCGGCTTTGCCGAGGCTGTCGAGGAAACGGAGCGCGAAGCCTTTCTTGGGGAAGCCCGCCGAGGAAGAGCCGCGCACATTGGTCGAGAGCGGGCTCGTGACGGAGGGCGGAACGTTGAGCGTGGTGCCGCCGGTCGCCGGCCGGGCCCACGAGTAATACCACGCGGATTGCTGCGTCCCGTCTTTTTCCAACGGACCGCTGCCGTGGGTGTCGATCACCATTAACGGCAGCTGGCTGGAAAAATTGTCGAGCCGGGCCGGGCCGGTGTTGGCGAGCCGCACATAGTGCGCGGAGGTGGCGAAACTGGTCGCGAGGCTGTCGTTGGCGAAAATCATCGCGCGGATGATCGACGACGCGGCGACGGTGATCGGCACGGTATATTCCGCTGAGGTGGCGTCGGGATCCTTCACCGCCGCTCCGGCGGCGGTGGGCGCGGAAACGACATAGCGAATCTTCTGCCCGGCGGCGGCGCCGGTGAGCGTGAGCGCAAACGTGCCGGTAAACGGGCCGGACGCGCGGGAAAAGGCGACGCGCTCGGTCAGGAGCAACGTGTCCGCGTCGCCGTTACGGGCTTCGGGCGCCGGAGTGCGGAAATCTCCCCGGTTCGAAGTCTCGGTCGCTGCGGCGAGCTGGGCAATGCCGGGGGCAACGTCGTCCGGTTGCCTGGAATACTTGGGCGCAAACTCGGAGGCTATGGTGGTGCCGTCCGGCTTGATCAGCGCGAGATAGCGGCCATTGGCGTCGAGGACGAAATTGGTGTGCAACGGCTCGGTGGGATCGCGCCGATCTTCGTTTGAGGCCCAGACAATCAGATGGCCCCCGGTCGCGATGGTGACGGCCGGAAACGGCCATTTCGTCTTGTTGGTCGCGGAGTCGGTGAGATACCAGCCGGCCAGGTTCACCGGTATCGCGTCGGGATTGAAAACCTCGATTCCGGCGGAGTATTTGCCGTCGCTGGCGGCGAGGAACTCCGCGATCACCGGATCGGCCCGCAGTGCGGCAGAGAGGGCGAAAGAGAGGACAAGCGGGAGTTGAGCCCGCAAACGGCGGGTGAGAAGGATCATCGTGCACGGGGAACGGAACATTCCCGAGGTGCGGAAGCAATGCCGCGCGCGAGGAAAGGCGATCCGAACGGGTGACGGCCGATTTTTCCTTTCGTGATCGAGGCAGGGACGGTTCTCCGAACCGTCCGCGGACGGGACAAGGGAGTCTGCCGGTTACCTGTTACATGACCGCCAAATCGCAACCCGAACGGCGGGTGGAGCACCCAGATCGCACCGCCAAATTGCACCAGAGCTTGTGTTCCCAATTTACAAGCAATGGAACTCAGTGAAACTGCCGATGGGGACTCGCCTGAAAACCCCTCCCGGATCCGATCCCCCCGGAAAATCCAGTTTCCTTTCAGTCAGCTGCCCCCTCTCTTCTGCATCATGGCTCTTGAACACTCTCTCACCCAGAAGGCCGCGCGTCGGATCTGGTTCGGCATCCTGGCCATCCTCGCCGCGCTGCCCGGCACCCTGGGTCTCCGCGCCGCGGAGACCCGTCCGAACATCCTCTGGATCACGTTCGAGGACACGAGCAATCTCATGGGCGCCGACGGCGATCCCCTCGCCGTGACGCCAAACTTCGATCGCTTCGCGAAGGAGAACATCCGCTTCAGCCGCGCCTATGCCTACACCGGCGTGTGCGCGCCGTCGCGCTCGACGCTTATCACCGGCGTCTATCCGACGCATCTCGGCAGCCACCACATGCGGTCGAACGTGCCGCTGCCCGCCGCGGTGAAACTGTTTCCCGAGTACCTGCGCGAGGCCGGCTACTATGCGACGAACAACGTGAAGGAGGACTACAACTTCACGACGCCGAAGACCGCGTGGGACGAGTCGAGCACCAAGGCGCACTGGCGCGGTCGCAAGCCCGGGCAGCCGTTCTTCGCCGTGTTCAACCACATGATCACGCACCAGAGCCAGGCGTTTGCCCGCGACGTCGAAGCAGCCGAAAAGGGTCTGCCGCCGCCACCGACGGTTCACGACCAGGCGAAGATGGTGATTCCGCCGATTCATCCTGACATCCCGGAATTCCGCCGCGAATGGGCGCGCTATTACGACAACATCACGACGATGGACGGGCAGGCCGCGGCGATCCTGAAGCAGCTCCAAGATGACGGCCTCGCCGAGGACACGATCGTCTTCTGGTTCGCCGACAACGGCACCGGTCTGCCCGCGATCAAAGGTTGGGCGTGGCACAAGGGTCTGAATGTGCCGTGCCTCGTGCACTTCCCGAAAAAATGGGAGCACCTGCGCAACTCCATTCCCAACGGCACGACGGATCGCATGATCAGCTTCATCGATTTTGCCCCAACGGTGCTCAGCCTCGCGGGCGTCAAGATTCCGCCGCAGATGCAGGGCACGGCGTTCCTCGGTCCGCAGGCTGGCGCGCCGCGGAAGCTGGCCTTCGGGGGCAAGGAACGGCACAGCGAGCGCTACGACATGATCCGGTACGTGCACGACGGCAAGATGCACTACCTCCGGAATTTCCTGCCGCACCTGCCGTGGGGCCAGTACCTGAGCTACAACTACCAGCACGCCAGCCTGCGTCACTGGCAGCAACTCCAGGACGAGGGGAAGCTGACCGGGATGTCGGCGCGCTTCTTCCAGACGAAGCCGATCGAGGAACTCTACGATACCTCGGTCGATCCGTGGGAGATCAACAACCTCGCCACGGACCCGCGCTACGCCGCCGACCTGAAGCGGCTGCGCGGCGAACTCGAATCGTGGATGATCTCGAACGGCGACCTCGGGTTGCTGCCGGAGTTAGAAATCTACCGCCGCGCCGGCGCCAAGACGCCCTACGACATTTCCCAGGATCCGGCGAAGAATCCCGTCCGCGAACTACTCGCGGCCGCGCGCACCGCGAACGAGCGCGACCCGAAGCGCGTGCCGGAATTGATCAAGCTGCTGGGACACTCCGATGCCGCGTTCCGCTGGTGGGGCGCGACCGGGCTCGTGGCGTTGAATGAAAAGGCCGCGCCGGCGGCCGCTGCGTTGGCCCAGGCGGCGAAGGATGCCTCCCCGGATGTCCGGATTGCCGTGGCCGAGGCGCTCGGCCACGTCGGAGGCGTCGATGCGGCGCTGACCATGCTCGAGGCCGAGATGCAGCATCCGGCCGCCCTGATCCGGCTCTCCGCCCTAAACGCCATCGATCGCATGGGACCGAAGGCGAAGCGCCTCGCGCCGCTCCTCATCAAGGCCAAGATGCCCGAGTCCGTCCAGAAGGACGCCGAGGATTACGTCGAGCGGATGATCGAATACATGCCGGCGCGGCTGGGTGTGAAATGAACCCAAACACGCGGGCGCCTGTCGGACCGCGATCATGCCGATCTTACGGACGCCGTTGGGCGCGGTGGTGGGATGAGCATTGCTCCATGAGCCGGCCCGGGCAAAACCCAAGTTTCTCGAAAACCCGCACGACGTCTCGCTGGTGGATGGGTGGGAGGCGCGGCATTTCAAATCGTAACCGCAGCCTGCTCGAACCGCTTCAACCCTGACTCCTCCGTCTCGACCTCCAGCCAAAGCCGAATGGCATCGCGGATATGCGCGAGCGCTTCCTCGCGGGTGGCGCCCTGCGAATGACAACCGATCCGGTCCGGGCAGCTCACGGCCCAGCCTTCGCCGGATGGAAAAAGCGTCACCCGGTAGTTCACGCCGCAAAGCGAGTCCGCGACGGCTCGCGGTCAAACTCGCGAAACCGGGTCGGCAGAAAAACCCGCTTCCTCGCCACAGCCGTAAGTCGACCAACCGCTTTTTCGCCTTTTAACCGGCCCGCCGTGCCGCCACGTTCCGCAGCCAATGCGCGCCCTTCTCGCCTTCGACAAATTCAAGGACTCCCTGACCGCGCGCGACGCTTGCGACCTCACGGCGCGCGCGCTCCGGGAACGCCATCCGGACTGGACGCTCGATGCGTGTCCGCTCGCCGACGGCGGCGAGGGCTTCTGTGAAATTCTCACGCTCGCGGCCGGCGGGCGGATCGTCACCTCGGCGGTGAGCGGCCCGCGAGGGGAACCGGTGCAGGCGACCATTGGCCTTGTGCCGGTCGCGGGCATTCCCGCCGCAGCCCGGAGGTTGATCGCCCCGGCGTCGGGAGATTTTGCGCCCACGGCCACGATCGCGGTCATCGAAATGGCTTCGGCTTCCGGCCTGGCCCTGTTGCCACAGGAGGAACGCGACCCATGGCACACGTCCACGCTGGGGACCGGTGAATTGATCCGCACCGCCGTGGAAATGGGCGCGGCGGCCATCCTTCTCGGCGTCGGCGGCAGCGCCACGCACGACCTCGGCGCCGGTACGCTGGCCGCGTTGGGACTGAATTTCGAAGCCGCGGACGGCCGGCCCATCACCCGGCCGATTCCCGCGCGCTGGCGTGACATCACCCGGCTGTCCGGCCGCATCACCCCGGGGCTCCCGCCAATTTGGATCGCCTGCGACGTCACCAATCCCCTGCTCGGCCCCAAGGGCGCCGCGGCGGTCTACGGTCCGCAAAAAGGGCTGCGGGCGAAAGATTTTTCCCGACTCGATCACGAAAGCGCGCGGCTCGCCCTCATGCTGTGCACCTACTGCAGCCAGCCCGAGAATCTCATGGACCTGCCGGGCGCCGGCGCCGCCGGGGGAATTTCCTTCGGCTTGATGACGGCGGCCGGAGCCCAACTCCTGCCCGGTTTCGATCTCGTTTCCGCCTGGCTGGACCTCGAGGCACGCCTGCTGGCGGCGGATCTCGTCATCACGGGCGAAGGCCGCTTCGACGAAAGCTCATTGAGCGGCAAAGGTCCCGGAGCCGTCGCCGCGCGCGGGCTCGCGCTGGGCAAGCCGGTGCACGTCTTCGCCGGCCAGGTCACGGCCGCGCCCCGCGAGCACCTGAGCCTGCACGCGATCACGCCGGTCGGAATGGCGCTCGAACAGGCCCTGCGCTCGGCGGCGGCCAATCTCACCACCGCGATCCAAGGCGCGTTTTGAACGTGACCGCACTGCGGGTGGCGGCCATTGCTCGGTTCTTCATGGCTGGAACGCCCCGTATTTTCGCGCTCAAGAATTTCCTCTCGCTGGCGGTGCCGCTGTTTGGCCTCTTCGGCTGCAGCGCCAGCCAGCCGCCGGCGCCGGCCCAGCGAACCAGCCCGCTGGTGATTCCGCCGATCACGATCTCGGCGCCGCGGGAAGAGAAACCGCCCATGGTGATGCTCGGCATCGACGTGCTGGAGGCGGAAGGTTTCGCGGCGGTCAAAGGCAAGCGCCTCGGGCTCCTGACGCACCCCGCCGGCGTGAATCGCCGCGGCGAAAGCACCATCGACGTCCTGCGCCGGGCACCCGGCGCCAATCTCGTGGCGCTCTACGCAGTGGAGCACGGCATCTATAACGAGCAGCCGGCGGAGAAATATTTTCCCGACGCCGTGGATCGCAAAACCGGGCTGACCGTTTTTTCGCTCTACAGCGGCAAGACCAAGAACTTCAAACCCACGCCCGCGCAGCTCAAGACGATCGACTGCCTCGTGATCGATCTGCAGGACATCGGCACGCGCAGCTACACCTTCAGCGGCGCGATGAAGACCGCGGTCGAGACCTGTTTCGAAAACGGCAAGGAAGTCATCGTGCTCGATCGCCCGAATCCGCTCGGCGGCCTGAAAGTCAGCGGCCCGGGCCTCGATCCGGATTTGATGACCGACGTCGGCAAGTTTCGCGTGCCCTACGTCCATGGCCTCACCATTGGGGAACTCGCCAAGATGGCGCTCGCCCTGCAGCCCCCCAGTGGGCTCGCCGTCAAGGATGAGGTACGGGCCAAGGGGAAACTCACGGTGATTCCCATGCGTGGGTGGACGCGGTCGATGCGCTGGACGGAAACCGGCCTGAACTTTGTCCCGACCTCGACGCGGATCCAGGATTTCGCGGCCGTGATGGGCTATCCGATGACCGGGCTGGGGACCATCGTCGGAGGATTCCGGCATGGCGTTGGCGCGCAATATCCCTTTCGCGGCCTGGCGCACCTCGAGGTCAAACTCGACGTCGTCGAGAAGGAGTTGAAGGCGCTGAAGATTCCCGGCGTGCAATTCCGGCGCGTGAGCGGCCCCAACAGCCGGACCGGCGAGCCCGGCATCGGCGTCTACACGGAGGTTCCCGATTACGATGAATGGCAGCCCTGTGATTTGAATTTCTGGCTCATGAGACTCGCGTGCAAGCTCGAGCCGAAGAATCCGTTCAAGACCTTGACGCCCGCGAAGCGCCGCGAATTCCTGATCCATGTCGGCTCGGCTGCGTTCCTGAGCGATATCGCCGCCAACGGGGCGCGCGTCGACCTCGAGGGCTGGTTAAAAAAATGGCGCGAGCAGGCAAAGATCTACCAGGAGCAGAGCAAGCGATTCTGGCTGTATCAGTGACGGCCGGGGGTTGGTAGTTCCGCCTTCAGGCGGAAGGGATTGTCGCACCCGAATCCGCCTGAAGGCGGAACTACGAACTTCGAACCATTCTTCCTGGCGCGAAGATATCGTTGCCCCGACGCCCGCGGCCCGAAATCCTCCACCCATGGCCCGGCCCAAGAAAGTATCGCAGACCCAGCTCGCGCGAGAACTCGGCATTTCCCAAGCGCTCGTCTCGCTCGTCCTCAACGGGCACAAGCAGGGTATCAGTCCTGAGACCTACGATCGCACGTGGGCGCACGCGGTGAAGCGCGGTTATCACCCCAAGGGCATGCGGCTGGCGTCTTCTCCCGCCGCGAAGGGGCGCCAGGTCGGCATCATTTTCCGCGCGCCGCTCCGGCTGCACACGCCGTCGATGTATTTCGGCCATGTGCAGCACGGACTGCACAGCGCCATCGAGGCGCGCGAGTTCACCACGGTGTTTCTGGGGGCCGAAGATCAACTCGACGCGGCCAAGTTGCGCCGGGTGTTTGCCCCCGGCCATTCGTTCCATGGGCTCGTGCTCGTCGGCGAGGTCACCCGGGGCTTCCTTGACCAACTGCGGAAATTCGGCCTGCGCATCGTGGCCGTTTCCGCCCGCTTCCCCGGCCTGTGCCACTCCGTCCTCGGCAACGAGCCGCAGGCGCTGCACGCGATCGTCGAACATCTCCACCGCCTCGGGCACCGGCGCTTCGGCTGGCTCGGCGGCAACGTGGGCCTGGGTCGCCACGAATCCCGCCTGCAGGCCCTGGAATCCGCACTCGCGGGCTTTAGTCTCAAGCTCAAGCTCAAGCCGCAGTATGCGGTCAAACTCAAGGACGGCGATCGCATCGACGGCGCCGAGGCCGTCGCTTCGCTGCTGCCGCTGGCCCGGCGGAGCGACTTTCCCACGGCCTTCATCACCTACAACACGCTCATGGCGGCGGGCGCAGTTCGGGCCCTGAGCCGCGAGGGCTGGGACGTCCCCGGCGACTTCAGCGTGGCCAGCGCCGACTATTCGCCCATCGCCCACGAAAATACGCCGACCCTGACGGCCGCCGGCTCCAATCCGGAAAAATTGGGCGAAGCAGCCGCGCGCCTGGTGCTCGAAGCGCCCGCGGGCGAGGATGACGGTTTCACCGACCTCATGCTGCCGGCGCAGTTCTTTGTCGGGGATTCGACCGGTCCGGCGAAGTAGGCGGCCCGCGGCGAGGTAACGATGCATCCGCCTGGCGGAATAACCGCCGTGATTTCGCGGACGCCGGTCGGAGACCCGGGCCCTGTCGGGCGGTTAGTCGTTCCGCCTTTCGGCGGAAGGATTGCATCACCCGGATTCCGCCTGAAGGCGGGACGACGCGCGCCGCCGAAAATTCCCTTGTAGTTTCATAATTATCAACCGGAACTCCCCCCCCACCCCGCATGACCTCCTATGACTACGCCGTCCTGGCGTTCTATTTTGTCTTCATGCTGGCCATCAGCTGGGTCTTCCGGCGTTTCGTTTCGAACGTCAGCGATTATTTTCGCGGCGGCGGCAAGGCGCTGTGGTGGATGGTGGGCGGCTCGGCGTTCATGGTGCAGTTCAGCGCGTGGACGTTCACCGGCGCGGCGAGCAAGGCCTACAGCGACGGCTGGCCCATTGCCGTGATCTACATCGGCAATGCCATCGGCTTCGCCTGCAACGCGCTCTATTTCGCACCCAAATTCCGGCAGATGCGGGTCGTCACCTTCGTCGAGGCCATCCGCAATCGCTTCGGCCGCGTGAACGAGCGGTTCTTCACCTGGGTGCAACTGCCCACCGGAATTATCCAGGCCGGCATCTGGCTGAACGCCCTCGGCGTTTTCTTTTCCGCGGTGTTTGGCGTCGATCTCACCCTGACGATTGTGGGCACCGGCCTGGTGGTGCTCCTCATGACGCTCCTGAGCGGGAGCTGGGGCGTGCTGGCCGGCGACTTCATCCAGATGCTCATCCTGATGCCCGTCTGCATTGCGGTGACGGTGCTCGCGCTGCTCAAGGTCGGTGGCGTCAGCAGCTTCTTCGCCCGGCTGCCCGCGCACCATTTCGATTTCTCGCAGGTGTTCACCGAGCAGTTCCTCGGCCTGTGGGTGATCGCGATGCTCCTGAAGCAGTTTCTCAGCACGAACAACGTCTCCGACGCTTCGCGCTACCTCTGTGTCAAAGACAGCAAGCACGCGCGCTGGGCCGGCTTCCTTGGGGCCGGATTGTTTGTCGTCGGCATCGTGATCTGGTTCGTGCCGCCGATGGCCGCCGCCATCCTCCATCCCTCGCTGGCCGAGCTGTATCCCAACATGAAAAACCCCGCGGAGGCGTCGTTCATCGCCATCTCGCGCGACGTTTTGCCGGTGGGGATGATGGGCCTGCTGGTCAGCGGAATCTTTGCCTCGACCATCGCGACGATGGACTCGGGGCTGAACCGCAACGCCGGCATCTTCATCAAGAATTTCTATCAGCCGGTGCTGCGACCCCACGCGACCGACCAGCAATTGCTGCGCGCCAGCAAGCTCACGACCATCGTGTTTGGCGGCCTCGTGATCTTCATGGCCTGGCGGCTGAGCCAGCTGCAGGGCCTTTCGCTCTTCAGCATCACGGTGCGCTTCAGCGCGCTGGTGACGACGCCCTTCTGGGTGCCGTTGCTGCTGGGCATGCTCGTCTCCGACACGCCGCCCTGGGCGGGCTGGACCACGGTCACGGTCGGCTTCTGTTCGTCGCTCTTCGCGACCTATCTCCTCACGCCGGCCGCTGCGGCGCAGTTTTTCCACGTGGCCGGGCCGCTCTCGCGGGCCTCCACGGAGTATTGGGAACAGGGCATCGCCACCGTGCTCAACCTCGCGGTGGGCTCCGCGTGGTTCCTGGGCTCGAAGTTTTTCTGGGACCGCTCGTCCGCCGAGTACCAGGAACGCGTCCGCACTTTTTTTGCCAACATGCACCGACCGATCGATTTCACGCGGGAGGAAGGAGCTGGCAACGATGCCCGCCAGGAGCGCTACATCGGCTGGCTGTGCCTGGCCTACGGCGGATTTGTCTCCCTGCTCGCGCTCATCCCGAACCCGCCGCTGGGGCGCCTCGCTTTCCTCTTCTGCGGCGGAATTGTCGTCGGGGTCGGCGGCCTGCTCCTCGCCATTTCCCGCAAAACCCCTCTCCCGTCATGACCAGCCATCGCCACAAACTGATCCTCCTGCCGCCGAACCGCGTGTGGCGCCCCTATCCCGGCGGCCGCACGCTCGAACAACTGGCAGGTGTGCCTGAACCCGCCGACTCGTTCATGTCGGAGGAATGGATTGCGTCGACCACCCGCGCGGTGAATCGCGGCCGCGAATCCATTCCCGAGGGACTTTCCCAGGTTCGCGTCGGCCACGACGGCCCGGTGCGCGACTTGGCCGGCCTGCTCGCCAGCGACCCCGAATATTTTCTCGGCGCCGCGCACGTGAAGAAATTCGGCGCGCAGCCCCAAGTCTTGGTCAAGTACCTCGACAGCGGCACCCGCCTTTACCTGCAGGTGCATCCCACGCGGGAGTTTGCCCAGCGCTTCATGGGGGCGCCGAGCGGCAAGACCGAGGCCTACTACGTGCTCGACGTGCGCGATCCCGCCTCGGCCCAAGAGCCGGTCGGCTACGTCTACGTCGGCTTCCAACGCCCGCCGACCCCCGCCGCGTTGCGCGAGTACATCGTCACCCAGAACATCGCGGCGATTGAGGGCTGCTTTGATCCCATTCCGGTCCGGCCCGGCGACACGCTCATCATTCCCGGCGGCACACCGCACGCCCTTGGCGCGGGCGTCTTCATGGTCGAAATCCAGGAGCCGAGCGATCTCGTGGTCCGCTTCGAGTTCGAGCGCGCCGGTTATGTGCTGCCCGAGGCCTCGCGCTTCATGGGCCGCGATCTCGACTTCGCCCTCACCGTCTTCAATTTCGCGCCGCTCACGCTGGCCGACGTCGACGCGCGCGTCCGCTGTCAGCCCCGCCGGCTCCGGGAACTGGGACCCGGCTCGTGGCAGGACGAGCTCATCGGCCGCGCCCAGACCGACTGTTTTCGCGTCACCCGCACGCATTTGGGCGGTGCCGTGCTTAAGGATGAAACCAGCTTCGGGATCGCCATCGTCACCGCCGGGAGCGTGATAGCGGAAGTCGGGGGTGAAACCCATCGGTTTAATGCTTATGACAAGATGTTCCTGCCGGCCGGTCTCGGCCCCGTGAAATTCACGCCGCTCACCGCCACCGCCGAAATCCTCGAGTGCCGACCACCCGCCAGTTAATACCCGCCGCCTTTCCCCCTGCCATGCCTCGCCGTTCCAGCCTGCTCGCCGCTCTCTCGGCCGCGGAAATGCGCGAATTCCTGCCCGAGTCCCTGCGCGCTCAGGTGCAGGCCCTTACTCCGGAATACCGGCAGATCGATGCCGGCGCGCTCGACGAGAGCGGCTTCGCCCGCGAACTGGCGGCCGCCAACCCGGACATCCTGGTCGGCTGCTGGAAAACACCGCGGCTGCCCGACCAACTCCCGCCGCGGTTGCGCTATGTCTGCTACATCACGGGCTCGGTGAAGAAGCTGGTCCCGCGGTCCCATCTTGAACGCGGCCTGATCGTGACCAATTGGGGCGCCTCCATCAGCCGCACGGTCGCGGAGTGCGCGCTCTTTCACGTGCTCGCCTGCCTGCGCAACACCTCGCACTGGGCCATTGCGATGCACCAACCCGGCGTCGCGGCGTGGAAGGGCGGCCTGTCCGAGGCGCGCTCCCTTTTTTCCCGGCGGGTGGGAATTCACGGTTTCGGACCCGTCGCGCGCGAGCTCGTGACCCTGCTGCGCCCGTGGGGCTGCCCGATCAGCGTGCTGGCGCCTGACCTCACTCCCGCGCTCGCCCGCATCCATGAGATCGAACGCGCCGCGTCACTCGAGGCGCTGTTCGCCGAAAACGAGATCATCGTCGAGCTGGCACCGCTCATTCCCGCCACGGTCGGCGTGGTCACCGAGCGACACCTGCGCCTCATCCGGCCCGGCGGCGTCTTCGTCAACGTCGGCCGGGGCGCTGTCGTCGATGAGGCCGCGCTGCTGCGGGTGGCCCGCGAAGGCCGGATTCAGGTTGGCCTCGATGTCTTCACGCAGGAGCCCCTGCCGGCCGACAGCGGTTTCCGCGCGCTGCCCAACGTCAGTCTCACTCCGCACATCGGCGGGCCGACCATCGACCGTTTTCCCGATGCCGGCGCTTTTGCCCTGAAGAACCTCCGGGCCTACGTCGCCAACCAGCCGCTCGAGGCCGTGGTCACGCCGGAGATTTACGACCAGTCCTCCTAGCGCGGACTTTTCGCCCCGCGGCTCAAAGCCGCAGCCAAAGTTGGACGGTTGAGGAGGAGCGCAGGTCCACCGCCGGGAGCGAGCATCGAGTAGCGTGCAGGGAAACGGTCGCTCGATTTTCCTACTCGCTACGCGCTACGCGCTACTCGCTACTCTCGGCGAAAATCGTCGCTAACTTGAACCATCTCGAGAGACGGTAATGCCCTACCCCCCATGCCGAACTGGACCGATCCCAATCGTCGCGACTTCCTGAAATTCCTCGCGGCCAGCCCGCTCCTCGGGCTGGCGGGGCGCGCCGAGGAGACCCCCATCGCGTCGGCCGGGGACGCGCTCAACGTACTGGATTTCGAAGCCGCCGCGCGGGAAAAACTGCCGCCCGCGCACTTCGGCTATCTCGCCACCGGCGTCGATGACGAACGGACGCTGCGCGCCAATCGCGAGGGCTTCGCGCGGTTCCAAATCCGGCCACGCCGGCTGGTTGATACGTCTCGCCTCGACTCCTCCGTAAGCCTGTTCGGGACCCGCTGGGGCACGCCCATCGTTTTGTCCCCGGCATCCAGCCAGCGGGCCTTTCACAAGGAGGGCGAACTACCGGTCGCCCGCGCCGCGCGGGCGAAAAAGCATCTGCAGATCCTGTCGACCGGGGCCAATGCCTCGGTCGAGGACGTGATCGCGGCGCGGGGCGAGCCGGTCTGGTTCCAACTCTATGCCTCGTCGAGTTGGACGGTCTCGCGCGCGATGGTGAAGCGGGCGGAGGCGGCCGGATGCCCGGTGCTCTGCCTGACGGTTGATCAGGTCGTGGACTCAAATCGCGAAACACTGAAGAAAGCCATCCGGCGGGATGACCGGGACTGCAGCGAGTGCCACGACCGCAGCTCGCCGCAAACCGTGCACGAGCGAAGGCGCATGTTCGACGGGCTCGATCTCGCCGGCGTCAGCTTCACGCCGGCTCTCACGTGGGACTACGTGAAGCGCCTGAAGGACGCGACGTCGATGAAGGTCGTGGTCAAGGGAATCGTGACGCGTGAGGATGCCGCGCTCGCGGTCCGGCACGGCGCCGATGGCGTGATCTGCTCCAATCATGGCGGGCGCGCCGACGATACCGGCCGCTCCAGCATCGAGAGCCTGTCCGAGGTCGTCGCCGGCGCTTCCGGCCGGATCCCGGTTCTGGTCGACAGCGGATTCCGGCGCGGCACCGACATCTTCACCGCCCTCGCGCTCGGGGCCTCCGCGATCTGCGTGGGTCGGCCCTACTTATGGGGCCTCGCGGCGTTCGGCCAGGAGGGCGTGGAAACCGTGCTCGAAATCCTCACCCGCGAACTTCACCTGGCGATGCGCTACGCAGGAACACCGGCGATTCGCGACATCGCGGCCCATCACATCAGCACGCGGTGACCCGTCGACCGGGAATGAATCCCCGGCGCTACGGCTGCACCGCTTGAATCTCCACTTCGTGCCGGAACGGCGACGAGGCGAGCGTGACCACGTGGGCGTTGATCGTCCGGTAGCGCACCCGGCCGCCGAAGGTAATCCGCACGTCCACATTGAGGCCATGGCGCAGTTGGCTGTCGTCGGCCTGATATTCGATTTGAAAGGGCACCGGTTCTGTCACCAGCGCGTCGAGCGTGCGGCGATATTCGCCCAGCACTCGCTCCACCGGCAGCGTCCGCCCGCGATCCCCGAGCGGAAGTTCCGCACCCGGGTTCATCGCCATCTTTTCGATCGGCGTGATATCCAGCAACCGCACCAGAATCTCGGTACCCGCCGGCAAGGCGGAGTGCAGACTTACCACCCCAGTAAGCACGCGCTCGGGGTTTCCCTCGGGCGTGATGTTGATGTGTTCACAGCCCGCGCCCATCCCCAGCAGACCGAGCGCACCAAACCAGACGAGGACGGAAAGTTTCATGTTGATTGGGATCGCAGGGCGGATCGCCGCAAGAGCGCGGCCCGCGAATTAAACTCGGCGAGCAATTCCGTGTGCTCGCGGGCCTCGGCCCCATTAACGTGGACCAAGCCGCGGGCAAACGGCGGCTGCTCGCCGGGTTCGTCCTGCCACTGGCTCCAAACGTAGCCAACCACCGCCGGGTGTCGAGCCATCCGCTCCAGCGCCAGCCGGCCGCGCCGCAGCATCCGCTCCACGCTCGTCAGTTTTCGCGCCGCTCCTGTCGCCGGACGCCAAAAAATTTCATCCGCCCAACCCACGTTGCCGGCCAGGACCGGCTGGCTCGCCTCGAGACCAGAAGCGGGCAGATCCCGCCAATCCGGCATCGCCAGATCGACAGCCGGGTAAACACACTCCGCCATCACGGGCCCACCGACGGCGCCGCCGAACCGGCAGCCCATGATCAGGTGATTCGGGTCCGCCGCCCGAATCGCCGCCGCCGTGGTCGTAAAATAGCGCCGCGCCACTTCCCGCGTCCAGCGCACCTCGTCCCGCAGGTACCCGCGGGTCGCAAAGCCTTTTTCCGTCCGGGTGAGTTCGCGCACCACTTCCTTGTTGGGCAGCGGAACGCCCCACGCCCGGGCGAGCGACTCCATCCGTCCCCCGTGCAACGCCAGCACGAACTCCCAGGCGGCATGATACGTCGCAAAGTTAGGCTCCAGGCTCAGGCAAATTTGCAGCAGCGACGGCCGGCCGGCGGGCGTCGGTTGGCCCCAACCCAGCGCATCGTCAGTGACCCACCCGAGCAACTCCCGCACTCCGGCCCGTGGCGCGCACTCCGCGAGCGCCCGCTCCACGGCCAGCTGCGGCCAGTCCGGCGCAAAAACATCCGGCAGCCGGACTCCCGGCGTCACAATCACCGCGCCCGACCGGCAAAAATCCACGGCCTCCAGAAACGCCAGTCCGTCCTCCCGCCCCGCGCCGTCGCCGCCCACGCCCACCGCGTTGAATCCCCACGTGCGCAAGCGAATCGCCGCATCCACCCACCCGGACTCGCCACTGGCCCGCGCCTGGCCTCGCACCGCGTGCACCGCCCGGACAAAAAATGGCTCGCCCGCCGGATCGAGCAGCCACCAGCGCCCGCCCGCATCCTGCACGACGCGAAAAAAACCCTCCGCTCCGCGCCTCGTTTCCGGCCGAAATTCGCCGGAAACAAGCGGGGCGGTTTCTTCGGCGGACGGCATCCGGGCGACTTACTTGTCCTTGCCGCCGCTGCTCTTCCGGCCGCCACCGCCGCCACCGACGGTGAGCACGGTACCAGCCAGCACTCCGACCGCAAATACGCCAAAATAAACCAAGGCCGCGGAAGCGTGAATCGGCGTCTTGGCCGTCGTGCCGGCAATCGGGAAATGGAAGTCGATCGCGTGGGTGTTGTTCATGCCCACGTAGAGCATGACGAAAAGGATCCCGAGCAGGATGATGGTTTTGACGACGGCCTTAAACATGTCGATGGGGAGATGTGACCAGAGGCGTAGCCACCGGTCCCCCGCTCCGCAAATCGAATCCGCCACCACCCCGCCACAAACCGGCCGCCTCTCCCCCCCGGCTTCCGGCTTTCGCTCCCGCCGACCACTGCTCCCGCGCCCGTCCCCCTCCCGTTGGTCATCTAATCGACACCAACGGGCATCGCGCCGCCCCGGCCGGGTACGGGCGGAGGGCCCGGAGCCAAGCCGACGGGTGAAAAGGTCTGTCATTCTTGAGTTTTCCCACGGTCGGCCAAAGGCCGAGGTGCATTTTCTCCGATCTTTCCCATTGATTCAATCGGCAGAGGTTAAATCGTGGACTCACATGAACAAAAAACCTACCCCCGAACGGGAGACCAGCGTGAGTGAGCGAGTGCGCAGCCAATATACCGCCGCGCCGTTCCCTCCGGTGAGCTATTTCCCGGTTGTGTCGGGGCCACCGCAGCACCGCACTTGGTTGTACAGCTTCACGGAGATTTACTACCACGCGTTTCGGAAGCTGCGCAATCCGGCCGGCGCCCGCTTGCTTGATGCGGGCTGCGGCACGGGGCACGGCGTTCATCAAATCCGGCATCTGGCCCCCGGTGCGGAGGTGCACGCCTGCGACTTCAGCCCCAGCTCACTGGCCATCGCCCGCCAGCGGATCGAGGCGCTCGGCGGCGAGCCCGTCACGTTTCATGAATTGGACCTGCTGGACCTGCGCAAGCTGCCGGGAAAATTCGACGCCATTTTTTGCAGTGGGGTCGTGCATCATACGGCCGATCCGGTTCGGGCGCTCCAGGAACTAAAAAGCAAACTCAAGCCCGATGGCGTGCTCTATCTGATGCTTTACAGCCAGTTTGGGCGGCGTCCGACGATGCTGATGCAACGGGCGATTAAAATGCTGTCGCGAAATCCGAAAGATCAGCAGGAAGGGCTGCAAGTGGGCCGGATGTTGTTCGACGCGCTCCCGTCCACGAATCCGATTGCGACCTGGGAGCGGGAAAAGTGGAGCGACAATCACCGCGCCCACCCCGAGGCGTTCATCGACATGTACGTCAACGCGAACGAAAAGAACTATTCCATCCGCGAGGTCTACGCGGATCTCGCGGCTGCCGGCCTCCAGTTCGTTCGCTTTGACAAGCCGCAACTGTGGCAACTGGGCGCGCGGATGAACCTCCCCCAGGAACTGCAGGCGAGGTTTCAAGCGCTCCCCGCGCTGGGCCAATACGAAGTCATCGAGCACCTTTTCCCCGACCGGGACCAATACATGTTCATGGTCACCCACGCGGGAAAGCCGCCGGCCTTACCCGCGTGGTTGGTGCGCGGCAGCCTGGCCGGATTGGAGCATCGGTTTACGGCAACGCGCTCAACGTTCATCGCGGAAATAAACCCCACGACCCCGCAACCGGGATTCTCGTACTGGTCCGGCTACTTCGAAGTCCTCACCCAGCTCGACACGCTCACGCGGGATCTCCTCGACCGCTGCGACGGCAAGGGCAGCGTCGCGGACGTTATCGCCAGTTGGGAAAAAGCCCACGGCCCCCTCGTCCAGGGTCGCGGGGCCGAGTTCATCCGCATGCTGGAGGCTCGCGGTCTCGTCTATCTATCCGAAATTGCCACCCCGCCCGCCGCGATTATACCGCTTCCGGTCCCCGCCAAACCCAAAGCCGCCACCGGCAAACCCGCCACCCGCAAAGCCGCCAAGCGGCCGCCGGAGAAGCCGGTAAAGAAGCCGGCGAAACTCAAGCCTTCTTCTCGGTCAGCTCGTCGTAAGCGACGCTGAGATTGACCGGCAGGCGATTCGCCGGTCCAACCGGCAGATGATAGTCCGGGAATCCGGGAAGATTGTCCAAGGCGACAATCTTCTCCTTGGGTTCGCCCGCGGAGATTCGCTTTTGCACGTGTTCGAGCAGGGCCGAGAGGTAATCGCGGAAAACGAGCAAGTCGCCGTGGCTGGGCGTCACGCCGAATTTCGGATTGCCGTGGCCGCACACGTAAATCGCGTCGGCCGGGTAGGACTTATGCACCTCCTCGAGCACCGTGATCCAGTGGCGCAGGCTGGCTCCGGCGGGCCGATCGACTCCCGGATAGACGCGGTTGAACATCAAGTCTCCCATGTGCACGACATTCGCCTTTTCGAAAACCGTCACAATGTCGCCGCTCGTGTGCCCGGTACCGTGATACTTGGCGCGGATGGTTTCGCGGCCCACCTCACGCCGCCAGCTCGAAGGAAACGTGGTGTCGGCATACGCCTGGCCCTCGAGGGTCTTGTCCTGCGTCGCGCGCGCCCGCTGCAGGCCGGGAACGTTGGCGTGCGCCACAATCATCTTGGTGGCCGGCTTGAACACCGCGTTGCCGCCCGTGTGGTCGCCGTGGTGATGGGAATTGATCAGGACGTCGAGCTGCCGGCCGCTGCGTCCGGGCATCCCGCTCAGGAAGAGCGCGGCGGTGTCAGGAAACTGCGTGTCGACAGCGGCGAGGGCATCCTTGTTCGAGAGCCAGCCAATGGTGCCTCCGCGCCCGTTGAAGAGGCCGACTTCGCGGCGCAGCGGACGAAATTCCGTGACTGTGGCGGACGCCTGCGCGGCCAGCCGCGAGCGGAGGAGCAATCCGGCAGCGGTGAAACATGAAGAGCGGATGAGGAAGTCGCGACGATTCATGGCCGGACGTTAAACCGCGAATCCCCGCCATTGAACGCTTATTTTTTCGGCAAAACGCACCTTTGTAGCCTCGGCGGTGGCAACAGCGGGTTGGGGATATTCCGCCGATGCCGCCTGGCGAGAGACGGTCATGCACTTTCTTGAGGAGGGCGCCCGGTGCGATCGGATGGGGTCACGGGGGTTGCGCCTGGAGACCCTTCCCCACCACCGGACGTGCGGTTTGCCGCATCCGGCGGTTGGATTACAGAAAATGACGGTCCCTCGTGGTGCCGGGGCATCCGGCCAACCACGAACGCGGTCAGATTGGGTCCACCCATCCGAGACAGCCGCCGACCGCAGGAAACCAAGTTTCGCTCGGCGCCCGGTCGTTTCGGCTGACGACCCGACTTCCCTTCACCCTCCTTGCTTCCAGCATCCCTCGTCCCTTCGCTCCGGTTGTTGTCACGGTCTGCGAACATTTCGTTTCAGATGCTTAGTTCATGCCCATGCCGGACACATGAGGGCGGCGATGGAACCACGGCCTCTCGGCGAAATTCGTCCCGTCCATCTCAAATGACTCCCAAAATAGCAGGGGCGCCCCCGCGAACGAAGGCGCCCCTGGTTGATTTCTGTTTTATTGCTTGGCCGCGAGGAGGTCTACCGTCGGCAGGTCTTCAAAGATGTTCACCGGGAGCACGACTTTCATCGGCACCGGGACACCATTCAATTCCGCCGGCTTGAACCGCCATTGTTGCACCGCCTGTTTCACGAGCGACGCCACCATGAAGTCCTCCGCGGACTTCACGACGACGTCGAGGGGGTTCCCCGCCTCATCAACGATGAACTCAAGTTCCACCGTGGTCCCCTCGTAGATCGATGCCACGCGTGGGGCTACCACGGAAATTGGCACCGGTATACCAGGGTCGTGACGGCACGTCTCGACGTAGAACTGCTCGGACGTCATCGCCGCCGCGGCGACAGACGAGAGCACTCCCACACTGATTAGGCTGACGAACTTGCTGACTGCTTTCATGTTTTCAAACTCCGCGGATAAGGCGGAGAGTTTGGTTGTCTCTTTCAGGTTGGACGCCGTCGCCACGGCTACGCGCCGCGCAGCCACGGTTTCGGCGGCTTCGGCCGTCGGGCGGCTAAACCGACCTCCGGCCAAATTCCGTCTTGGGTAAACCAGGGCCGGCGCTGGAAGTGGGCGCGCCGGCCGAAAGCAGAGCCGCGCGGAGTTATCCACGTGACGCACATTCAAAGAACGCGTCCGGCGTTCCCATGAATGCCGGTCGCGCACAGGGAGCAGTCGCCATGCCGTCGGTCAATTGAAACGCCCGTTCGCCGCCAACATGTCACATTCGATGCCGCGCACCTGGCGTATTTTGAAAATTCATCCCGGTTTCCGGAAAACCTGGCTTGCAGGCCTCCCCGCATCAGCGTTGGCTCGTCCTTTCGTCTATCATGTCCGAACCTGTTTCTGCCCTGGCCAAGCCCTCCTACCAGCGATTCGCCGCCGCCTTTGTGCAATGGTTTGATTCCGACCACACGCCAGACGGTCCAGAGAAGATGCGGGCGGAACCGGATCGGGTGGATTGGCCGCGTTGCATCCCGTTCATCATCCTGCACGCCGGGTGTCTCGGGGTGATTTGGGTGGGCTGGAGTCCCTTCGCCGTCGGTCTGACCTTCGCCCTCTATGTCGTCCGGATGTTTGCGGTCACCGGGATTTATCATCGGTACTTTTCCCACCGGACCTATTCGACGTCTCGCGGCGGCCAGTTCTTCCTGGCCCTCTGGGGCGCCACGGCCGTGCAGCGCGGCGCGCTGTGGTGGGCCTACCATCATCGGCATCACCATCAGCACTCCGACGATCCCGAGGACGCCCATTCGCCGCATGTCCACGGATTTTGGTGGTCCCATATCGGCTGGATCACCAGCCGCCGGAATTTTCCCACTGATTATTCCAAGGTGAAGGACCTCGCGAAATTCCCCGAGCTCGTCCTCCTGAATCGCTTCGACACCGTCATTCCCATCCTCCTGGCCGTCGCGATCATTGGCGCGGGCCAATTGCTCGCGCATTACGCCCCGGGCCTGCACACCAGCGGCGCCCAGTTGCTCGTGTGGGGCTTCTTCGTCAGCACCACAGCCCTGTTTCACGGCACGTCCTGCATCAACTCGATGGCCCACCTGATGGGCCGCCGCCGATTCAAAACGGGGGACGACTCGCGCAACAGTTTCATCCTCGCGATTATTTGTCTCGGCGAAGGCTGGCACAACAACCACCACCGCTACATGCACTGCACCCGGCAGGGCTTTTACTGGTGGGAAATCGACCTGACCTATTACGGGCTCAAGGCGCTTTCGTGGACCGGTCTGATTTCCAATTTGAAACCCGTGCCCGCGGCCATCCTCGCCGAGGCCGCGCATGCGGACCACCACGCGACCATCGCCGCCGCGGCACACGCCGCGCACACCCACCCGGAATTTTCGCCCCTCAAGAAAGTGTTCCCCACCGCCGCGGCCATCGCGGTGGCCACCGCGACCGCCGCGCAGGCCACGATGTCGAAAAATGCGGATGAGCTCGCGACGCGCAAGGACGTCGCAAGTTTGATGCACGATTCGGCGAAGCAGAACCCACCCGTTGGTTCGCAAGCGAGTTAAGCCAGGCTTAGGCACTCACGGTGGAGCCCGTTGTCCTCAACGGGCTTTTTTGAGGATACGAGATCAAGACCCGCTGAGGACATCGGGTTCCACCTAGTAGACCTGCGCCCGTGCCCGACGTTGCGTCCGGTCGGGATCGTCACGCGTAGTAGTCCTTGGCTCGGCCCTCCCGAACCGCCAACCACATGAGCTCACTCGCAATCATCGGCACCGGCATCGGTGGACTCGGCTGCGCCCATTTTTTGCACCGGCACTTCGAACTGACGCTTTTCGAGCAAAACAGCTACGTGGGCGGTCACACCAACACCGTTTCCGCCCTCGAACCCGGCACCGGACGCAGTGTACCGATCGACACGGGTTTCATGGTCTTCAACAAGGTGACGTATCCACACCTGACGCGACTGTTCACGGAACTCGACGTGCCGATCAAACGGACGGAAATGTCGTTCAGCGTGCGCCACGCGGACACCGGACTCGAATTCGCCGGTTCGTCGCTCAATCACCTCTTCGCCCAACGCCGCAATCTGCTCCGTCCGCGTTTCTGGCGCATGCTCTCCGCCATCAACCGCTTCAATTCCGAAGCCGTCGCGGCGCTCGAAGATCCCGCCATTCAGGACGAAACCCTCGGCGCCTACGTGAAGCGCCGCGGGTATGGTGATGACTTCTTCAACCTGTATCTCGTCCCCATGAGTTCCGCGGTTTGGAGCACGCCGCCGGCGCTGATGCTGGAATTTCCCGCCACGACCTTGCTGCGCTTTTTTCACAACCACGGTTTCCTTGGCCTGAGCACCCAGCACCCGTGGTGGACCGTCGAGGGTGGCGCCAAAACCTATGTCGCGAAAATCACGGCGCCATGGCAGGATCGCATCCGGCTCGACCAGCCGGCCACCCGCGTCGTCCGAACCCCGCGCGGTGTCGTCATCATGACCGCCAGCGGCCAGGCGCAAGTCTTCGACCACGTCATCCTCGCCTGCCATGGCGACCAGGCGCTTCGGCTGCTCGCCAACCCGACGTTGGCCGAAGCACGGGTTCTCTCCGCCTTTCGCTACCAATCCAACATGGCCACGCTGCACACCGACGCGTCCGTGATGCCGCGGACCCGCCTCGCGTGGTCGAGCTGGAACTACGAACTGAATCGGGAAAAGTCCGGCCGCGTCTCGAGCGCCACGCACTATTGGATGAATTCGCTCCAGGGCGTTTCCGATCGGGAAAACTATTTCGTGTCCATCAACCGTCCCGAGGCCATCGCGCCCGAACGCGTGCTGCGCCGGATTGAGTACGAGCACCCGCTCTTCAGCCTCGAGGCCGTCCGCGCCCAGGCGGAAATTCCGGGGCTGAATGCCGCAGCGCACGGTGGCACGGAGACGTATTTTGCCGGTGCCTGGCAGCGTTTCGGCTTCCACGAGGACGGCCTGCTGAGTGCCGTCCGGGTCTGCGAACAAGTGCTGGGCCGCGATCCGTGGTTGGCGTCACCCAAGTCGGCGATCGACGCCAAGCCGGCGAACGCGCCGGCCGTTCCGTAGCGCCGGTCTCCGACCGGCGTCCGGAGCCTTCCGCCAAAAACCCGCCCCCGGCAAAGGTCACGACCCGCCCGAATCGGCCCCTTTTCCGGTGGGACCCAAGGCCGCCACTCGCTAAATATCGGAACCATCTTATTACCCAAAGCATCCGCCCCGTGCCGCCACCCGTACCACTGCCTGATGCCATCGTTGGAGAGCGCATGAATTCCTGCCTTTACGAATGCCACGTCATGCACGCGCGGTTCTCGCCGCTCCCGCATCGCTTCGTTTATCGCCTGTTTCTCTTCGCGATCGACCTCGACGAGTTGGACGCTTTGCACCGGCAACTGGCGCTATTTTCGGTCGACCGCCCCAACCTCTACTCGTTCCGCGACCGGGACTATCTGCCGACGGGCGAAGCCATCCACAACGCCGACCCCCGCCCGACCGCCGCGTCCGCTTCGTCGCGGGCGGCGTCGCTCAAGCAGCGCGTTCGCTCGTTCCTCGCGGAGCGGGGCGTGGATCTCGCGGACGGCCGCGTCCTGCTGGTCACCCTGCCCCGCGTGGCCGGCTACGGCTTCAATCCAGTGTCGTTCTATTTTTGCTTCGACGGAGCGGGCACGCCAATTGCTTCGCTCGCGGAGGTCACGAACACCTTCAAAGAAATGAAACCCTACTGGCTCGGCCCGGAAACCAGACCGGCCGAGTCCGGCGCCTTCCATCTCCGCCTGCCGAAGCATTTCTATGTATCTCCGTATTCGGACGTCGACGTGGCGTTTGATTTCACGCTGCACGTACCCGCCGATCGCCTGGCGCTTCAAATCGACGACTTCATCGGCACCGAGCGCACGCTCACGACGACCCTCACCGGAGCGCGCCAGGAACTGACGAACTCCCGCCTGGCCTGGTTCACGCTCAAATATCCCCTCCTCACCCTGCGCATCATCTTCCTGATCCACTGGCACGCCTTGCTCCTCTGGCTCAAACGCGTACCGTGGTTCGCCAAAGCGGCGCGCGCCGATGACCAACGCGGTCTCTACCGGCCCCACGACTCCCTCCTCCAGCCTTCCGATCACGCATGAGTTCGCCGTCCAACGCTCCCTCCGCTCCGTTTCCCCTGGTCCGCCCCGGCCAACCGGAAAGCCACACCGGCAAGCCCGAACCCTTTGCTCGCTCGCTCTGGCAGCGCGCGGTGGTTCGCGCTTTCGCCGAGATGAAACGCGGCCACCTGCGCCTCGATCTGCCCGACGGCACGAGCCTCGACTTTGGTTCGCCGGCCGACGCGAACACGCGCACGCTGCCCCTGGATCTGCCGGCCGCCGCGCAGATTCGGGTTCGGCGATCGGCGTTTTTCACGAAATGTTTCTGGTCCGGCGACATCGGCTTTGCCGAGTCGTTCCTCGACGGCGACTGGGACACCCCCAACCTCACCGCGGTCGTCGCCTGGTTCATCCTGAACCTCGACGACGCGCCGACGCTTTCCGGGTCCCGCCGGGCCCGCTCCGCCGCTTTGAATCTCCTGCGCGTCGCGAACCGCGTCGGCCACGCGCTCCGCCCGAATACGCGCACCATGGCCCGGCGCAATATCCAGGAGCACTACGATCTTTCGAACGAGTTCTTCGGCCTGATTCTGGATCCGTCGATGATGTACTCGTCGGCCCTGTGGCCCGAGGGCGCGCCGCACCTTTCGCTGGGAGAGGCCCAACGGGAAAAGAACGACGCCTTGTGCCGCCAGCTGCGGCTGACCGCGAACGACCACGTGCTCGAAATCGGCAGTGGCTGGGGCGGCTGGTCGCTCCATGCCGCGAAGACCTACGGCTGCCGCGTGACGACGGTGACCATTTCGCAGCAGCAATTCGATTTTGCCCGCGCGCGCATCGCCGCCGCGGGACTCGCCAATCGGGTCGACGTGCAACTGCGCGACTACCGGGATCTCACGGGCCGCTTCGACAAGGTCGTCTCGATCGAAATGATGGAGGCCCTGGGCCATCGCTACCTGCCCGAATTTGCCGCCGTGATCGACCGCGTGCTGAAACCCGAAGGATTGGTCGCGTTCCAGTTCATCACCTGCCCGGATGCCCGCTACGACCGACTGCGCCACGGCGTCGACTTCATCCAGAAGCACATCTTCCCCGGCTCGCTGCTGTTGTCGCTGAATCGGGTCAATGACCTCATGGCCAAAGCCGGCGGGTTCGTGCTCCATCGCGCCACGGACTTCGGCCTCGATTACGCCCGGACCCTCCGCCTTTGGCACCAGCAGTTCCAAGCCCAGCACGACGCCGTGCGGGCGCTCGGGTTCGACGAGCGCTTCGTCCGCAAGTGGAACTACTACTTCAGCTACTGCGAAGCCGCCTTCGCGATGCGCAATATCTCCGTCGTGCACACCGTGCACACGCGGCCGAATAACCTTGGGCTCAAGTAGCGAGGTGTGCGCAGCGGGTAGCGAGCATCTCGCTTCGACCGCTTAGTCTACTCCCTACTCGCTACTCTCGCTATGCTCCTCGCTCTTCGTTCTCTCTTTCTCCTCGTCCTCGCCTCGATGCTCGCGGTCACGACCTGGGCCAGCCTGCGCTGCCCCTTATTTGCCGTGCCGCGCGACGTCTTCACGCACCCCTGGTTCATTGCCACCCTGTTCGATGCTTATTGGGGTTTCCTCACATTCTTTGTCTGGGTTTGGTACAAGCAAACTTCCGGGATCGCGCGTTCGGCCTGGTTTGTCGCCATCATGCTGCTGGGGAATATCGCGATGTCCGCCTTCTGCCTCGCCGAGCTGATGCACGGCGACCGCAAAACCGACCTCCGCGACCTGCTGACCGCCCGGCGCGAAGGCATTGGCGCACTGGGTTTATCGCTCGCCACGCTGGGAGTCGTGGTCGTGGCCCTGGGCCTGCCGCGAAATTGAACGAATCGATGATACGTCGAGGGCCGCACGTGTTGGTCGTTCCGCCTTTAGGCGGAATCCGAACCACCCAAGCCATCCGCCTACCAAAGGCGGGACGACCAACGAGGCCCAGCCTGCCCTCGACGAGCCCGGTCCGACGAGGCGATTATGCGCGCAACTCGGCTTCCCATCCGGCCAAACTGTGTTATCCGTTCTGGTCTGTGTCTGAATCCGACCCCGTCCTTCCCCCCACCCCGGATGTGCCGCCGCGCAACCTCTGGCAAAGGCGGGTCGTCGATCCCATTGTCGCCCAGCTCACGCAGGGCCTGACCCCGCAGAAGATCGCGCTGACGATCGCCATCGGCAGTTCGATCGCGATGTTTCCCATCCTCGGGACGACGACGCTCATCTGCCTCATCGTGGGCGTGTTCATGAAATTGAACCAGCCCATCATCCAGGCGGTGAACTGGGCGTGCACGCCCATCCATATCCCGTTCATCTTTTATTCCTTCAAGTGGGGAGAACTGGCCTTCGGGTCCGCCCATACGCGGCTGGAGATGCGGGTGATGCGCCGGCTGCTGGTCGATGATCCGCTGCGCTTCGTGCAGGACTACAGTACGACCGCCCTGCACGCGGTCGTGATTTGGGCCATCCTCGTGCCTTTTTGGGCGGCGGCCGTGTATTATATTTCCCTCCCGATCATGCGAAGCATTGAAAGTGCCCGCCTGGCCGCCGCGGCCAAAGCCGCCACCGAAAAGGCGCGCACCCACCCGATTCCGTGAACGCGCTCCCACTCGGGCTCTTCGCACTCGCCGTGCTGTGCGTTGGCTTCGCCGCACTCTTCCTCGTCGCGCGCCGGCTCGAAAATTATGGCGTCGTCGACATCGCCTGGTCGTACGCTTTCGGCGCCCTCGCGGCCTTCTACGCGCTCGCCGCCACCGGCTGGCCCTGGCGGCGGGCGTTGGTGGCCGCCATGGCCGTGCTGTGGAGCGGCCGGCTGGGCACGCATTTGCTGGTTCGCGTTTCCCACCATCATCCGACCGAGGATGCGCGTTACGCCCAATTGCGCCGCGACTGGTCGGCCAATTTTGCCTCCAAGATGTTCGGTTTCTTTCAGCTTCAGGCCGTCTCCGTCGTGCTGCTCGGCGCGGCCTTCCTGCTCGCCTGTCGCAACCCGGCGCCCGCCCTCCATCCGCTCGAGTGGACCGGCGCCATCCTCTGGCTCCTCGCGCTCAGCGGCGAGGCGATCGCCGACGCCCAACTCGCCGCCTTTAAGCGCGACGCGGCTCATCGCGGCCAGGTCTGCGCCGTGGGTCTGTGGCGCTACAGCCGGCATCCGAACTATTTTTTCGAGTGGCTGATTTGGGTGGCTTACTTCGTGTTCGCCCTCGCCTCGCCCCTCGGCTGGATCGCCGTGATTGGCCCGGCCGCCATTCTTTATCTGCTGCTGCGGGTCACGGGTATTCCGATGACCGAGGAACAAAGCGTGCGCAGCAAAGGCGACGCCTACCGGCGCTACCAGCAAACGACGAGTGCGTTCGTCCCCTGGTTTCCCCGCCCGCCCGCTCCATGATCGATGCCTTGCTCGAAAAGAATCTGCTGCCCGACTGGGCGGTTCGACGCGGCATTCGCCGGCTCCTGGCCCAGCGCATTCGCGACGAGTCCGCGCACTACGACCGGGCCGACTACGTCAGGGATCTCCAGACCCGCCCGATCGCCGAACAAACCGCCGCGGCCAATGAGCAACACTACGAGGTGCCGGCGGCGTTCTACCAGGCGTGCCTCGGCCCGCGGTTGAAATATTCGGGCTGCCTCTATGCCACCGGCCGCGAGACGCTCGCCGAAGCCGAGGAGGCCATGCTCGCGCTCTACGTCGCGCGCGCCCAAATTTCCGACGGTCAGGCCATCCTCGAGCTGGGCTGCGGCTGGGGCTCCCTGTCGCTCTACCTCGCCGCCAAATTCCCCCGCGCCCAAATCACCGGCGTCTCGAACTCGCACTCGCAACGGGAATTCATCGAAGGCGTCGCCCGCCAGCGCGGCCTGTCCAATCTGCGCATTCTCACGTGCGACTTGAACGCCCTCGAACTCGCGCCCGCGCAATTCGACCGCGTCGTCTCGATCGAGATGTTCGAGCACATGAAGAATTATCAGCGGCTGCTCGCGAACATCGCCCGCTGGCTCCGGCCCGGGGGCCAGCTGTTCGTGCACATTTTCACGCACTCCCGGTTCTCCTATCATTTTGTGGCCCGCGATTCGACCGACTGGATGGCGCGGTACTTTTTCACCGGCGGCCAGATGCCCGCCCACGATCTCCTTTCGTGTTTTCAGGCCGACCTCCGGCTGGTCACCGACTGGAAGGTCAACGGCACCCACTATCAGCGCACGGCCGAGCACTGGCTGCAAAACATGGACGCGCATCGCGCGGAGATTTTGCCGTTGTTCGCCGCCACCTACGGACCCAACGAGGCGACCAAGTGGTGGGCCTACTGGCGCACCTTCTACCTGAGCTGCGCCGAACTCTGGGGCTATCGCGGCGGCGAGGAGTGGCTCGTGAGTCACTACTTGTTTCGGAAACCGTGAACGCGAAGGCCGGTCAACCTGCCAGCGAGCGACCGGGTATTTCCCGATCCATCGCTCCCAACCGTCTCACGCGGAGACGCGTCTCACGCGGAGCACGGCGAAATTCGTCCCTTTGCCCTGGTCTCCTCCGCGTCTCCGCGTCTCCGCGTGAAACGGTTCGACGACCGATAAATGGTCGCCCTTCCGCCCTTCGCCCAGTTGCCCGGTGGCGGCATGGGCCGACGAGCGCAGGCAACCAAGCCAAGGATTCACGCGTAAGATTTGGAATCATGGCCTGGGTTCGTTTCGCTCTCGTGCTCGGCTTCCTCATGGGTGGCAGGCCGGTTCTTTTGGCCGCCGACGTCGAGGCTCTGCTCCGCGAAGCCCACGCCGCGGAGGCCAGTCTCGACTCGCAACACGCGCTTGATCTCTACCTCGCGGCCGAAACGCTACGACCAAACGATGCGGCGATTCTCCAAAAAATCGCCCGCCAGTATTCCGATCGGATCGTTGATCTCACAACGGATGCCGAAAAAAAGGCCTCGGCCGAAAGCGCCCTCGCCTACTCGCAGCGCGCGGTCGCCCTAGACCCGCGCAACGCGGTCAACGTCCTCTCGCTCGCGATCTGTCACGGCAAACTCGGCCTCTTCGGCGACACCCGCACGAAGGTTGCCAGTTCCCGGTTGGTCCGGGACGAGGCGGAGCGCGCGCTCGCCCTCGATCCCAACTACGCGTGGGCCCACCATGTCCTCGGGCGCTGGCATTATGAGGTAAGTGACCTGGGCTTCGCGGCCCGGGCGTGGGTGCGACTGTTTTACGGCGGGCTGCCGGACACCTCGATGGCCGAAGCCGTGCGACACCTTTCCCTGGCCGTCCAACTCGAGCCGGACGAACTCGCCCATCATCTCGAACTCGGCTTCGCCTTGCTGGCCGCCGGCCAGAAGGAAAAAACCCGCGCGGCCTTCGCACACGGCCTCGCGCTGCCCTCGCGCGGCAAACACGACGAACCCGCCAAAGCCCGGGCCCGCGCCGCGCTGGCCGGTTTGAGGTAGCGCCGGTCTCCGACCGGCGTTGGCAACATCCCGGCCCAATCAACCAAGCCCAAGCGATCCATTCAGAAGCCAGGAAGCCAAGTATTCACTCCTGGTTTCCTGGCTTCTGAATTAATCCAGATTTTTCCCGTGCTCCTCCAACGCCGGTTTCCCCGGCGGAATAAAACTCCGCGCGGCCGCTGGATCGGCATTTACCCTTCACGTCCAACGCCGGCAGAGACCGGCGCTACTTTTCCTCGGCCGACGGCGGTTTCAGCTGCGTTGGCTGCGGCGGTACCACGGTCGCCGGCGTCTTGAATTCCAATCGCCGCCCGTCGGGATCGCGCACGTAGAGGCTGCGGCCGCCGTGCACCCACCGCGTCTCGCGCTCGATTACCACTTCGCGCCGCGTGAGCCATTTTTTCCACGCCTCATAGCCGTCGGCCGTAATCGAGAACGTCAGGGTCGAGGGCGTGCCCACGGCGGCGACGCTGGCCATTGGCGCAATCGAACCGTCGCTCTTCACCAGCAGCAGCATGCCGCCTTCGCCAGTGTCGACTTCGGCGTAGCGGTCCGTGTCCCCGTCCTGCACCTCCAGTCGAATATTGTCCCGATAGAACGCCACCGACCGCTCGACATCTTCCACGAGCAGGATCGTCTGCTGGCCACCGTCGAGGCGGGGTATGATCGGTCGCTTCTTCATGCCCGGGCGTGGAAATTCATCCTCAACCTCCTTCTTGCAACAGCTTTTGGCACGTTGCAACGAAACGTGTGCCCCCCCCCCGGGAGCGCGGCCTTCCCCCGACCGCTTTCCCTGAGCGGCCGCGCGCCCGCTATCGCCGGCATGCGAACCCGGATCGGCCATTCCGAAACTTTCGCTGCATCCTTGCCGCCCAGCACGAGCATGGTTTCGTTGCTGCCTTCGTGAATCTCAGCGCGCCCACCGAATATCTCCGGGTCTTCAAGCCCTCGACGCGCACCAACTGGGATCTTATCACGCCTTTTGCCCTGTTCGGCCTTAGCCTCTGGGGTATAGCCTTCATCTATTCGGCCCAATTGCCCGTCCATGGCACCGACTGGCAGAAGCAAATCCTCTTTTTGGGCGTCGGCGCCCTCCTCTATTTCGGGGTCTCGATGATCGACTACCGGTTCTGGCTCAGCGTGGTCCATTGGGTCTATACCGGCAGCCTGATTCCCGTCGTCCTTGTGCTCGTGCCCGGAATCGGGGTCGAGCGTTACAACGCGCAGCGCTGGATAGATTTCGGGCTTTTTTCCTTCCAGCCTTCCGAGACCGCCAAGATCGGCGTCCTCCTCGTCACGGCCAGCATCCTGATCCACTCGAAAGTCGGCACCGTCGCCCAATCGCTGAACGCCTTGGGGAAATTGGCCCTTGCTGTGGGCACACCCATGTTTCTTATCCTGCTTCAGCCTGACCTCAAGTCGGTGATTGTCCTGCCCCCTATGGTCTTTGCGATGCTCTACGTTTCGAAGCTCTCCCCGCGATTTTTCGTGGCGGCGCTCGGCGCGTTCGTGCTTCTGGTCGGGCTCGTGGTTCTGGACTCCCGAAACTACGTCAGCTTCATGGAATCGCGCGGCTACTCCTATCTCAAGGACGCGGGCAAATTCGAACACGGTGGACCCACCGTCCTCCCGCTCCATGACTATCAGCGCAACCGCATCCTCGCTTTCGCCGCGCCCGAGAAAGTCGACCCCAAGGGCATCGGCGTCGCCTATAACTATTCACAGTCGCTGATCACCGTCGGTTCCGGCGGTTTGTTCGGCAAGGGTTGGACGGAGGGCACGCAGGCCCAGCTGGGTTATCTGCCCCGCTCCGTCGCCCACAACGATTTCATCTTCTCGGTCATCGCCGAGGAAAAAGGTTTTCTGGGAAGCCTCACGGTCCTGGGCCTGTTTGGTTTGGTCATGTTCAACGGCATTCGTATCGCCGGTTCCGCTCGGGACCGTCTCGGCACCTTGATCGCCATTGGCGTCACGGTGTTGTTCGCGGTGCACGTGTTTGTGAACATTGCCATGACCATCGGGCTGGTGCCCATTACGGGCATACCGCTTCCCTTTATCAGCTACGGTGGCTCTTTTGTGCTTAGTTGCTGTTTGCTGCAAGGACTGGTCCAGAGCGTCTGGCGCTTCAGGAAGGATTTCACATGAAATCGCTTTTTCGCGTCATCGACCGCCCTGCCAGAATTTCCTGCGCCGCAACTGCCGCATCCGGGTGCCCCGTCATCACAACAAACACCCGCCATGAGCGATCAATCGCAGCCCCAATCCGCCGTCCCTCCGGACGTCGCCCAAAAATATGACGAGGAACTCGTCAATCCGCCCCCGCCAAGGGAAGTCGACCCGATCGACAACGCCGAACTGAAAGCCGGCGCCGCTGAAAGAGCCAAACAACGTCCGTTCCTCCAAAAGATCCTCGCCGTGTTCCAAAAGGAAAAGGGCGCGTATCGGGAACTGATCATCAATTCCGAACCGTTGGAGAAGCGCGTCGCGCTCCTCGTCGACGGTCGCCTCGAGAAATTCGAGATCGAGCGCGAGTCCGACAGCCGGATGGTCGGCGGCATCTACAAGGGCCGCATCAAGAATCTCGACCCGGGCCTCAAGGCCGCGTTCGTCGACATCGGCTACACCAAGAACGCGTTTCTCCATTACTGGGACATGCTCCCCGCCGCCGCCGACTCCTCCGTCGAGGTCGTGCGCGTCAACAAGAAGAAGAACGCCCCGGCGCGTCCCGCCGAGCCCACCGTCAAGGACATCCCCCAGCTCTATCCGCCCGGCAGCGACATCGTCATCCAGGTCACCAAAGGCCCGATCGGCACCAAGGGCCCGCGCACGACGACCAACCTCTCCCTCCCCGGCCGCTACCTGATCCTCACGCCGTTCAGCGACGGCTGTGGCATCTCGCGCAAAATCGAGGACCCGGCCGAGCGCAAGCGGCTCAAGACGCTGATCAACGAGCTCACGCTCCCCGAGGGCGTTGGCGTCATCGTCCGCACTGCGGGCGAGGGCAAGAAGGCTCGGTATTTCGTCCGCGACCTCCACATCCTCCTGAAGACGTGGGAAGGCATCGTGGCCAAAATGCAGAACGATCGCTCGCCGTCGTGCCTCTACCAGGAGCCCGACGTCGTGGAGCGCACCGTCCGCGACTTCCTCACCGAGGAGGTCGACCGCGTCCTCATCGACAGCAAGGAAGACCACGAGCGCACCCAGAAGATGGTCGCGCAGATTTCGAAACGTTCCGCCGGCAAGATCGCGCTCTACAAGGACAGCATCCCGATCTTCGAGCGCTTCAACATCGAGCGGCAGATCGAGCAGACCGGCCAGCGCAAGGTCCCGCTCCCGAGCGGCGGCGAAATCATCATCGACGAAACCGAGGCGCTCATCGCGGTCGACGTGAACACCGGCTCGCACCGGAACCGCGGCGGTGACGAAAAGAACGTCATCTATGCCGTGAATCTTGAAGCGGCCGCCGAAATCGCGCGCCAGATCCGCCTTCGCAATTTGGGCGGTCTGATCATCATGGACTTCATCGACATGAAGGA